>PYGV01000082.1 GCA_003022385.1 filamentous cyanobacterium CCP3
CCGACATCACCTGGCGGACGACCCGGGTCTGCGGCCTGGACGGTGTCCAGCTCAGCGTGCCCAACGGCAAGATGTCGGAGGGGGAAATCATCAACCTGTCCGCTTCCGGCGCCACCCGGGACGAGCGCGAGGTCTTCGTGCCCGCGAGCTACGATCCGGTGCAGGCGTTCGAGGCGATCCGCGCCGCCGAGGCACGCATCCGCGAGGCGCTCGCCGCCACCGGGCAGCAGGACGATGTCGACCGCTTCATGGTCCACAACGACGGGGTCAAGGTCCTGGAGTTCGGCGCCTTCCACCGTTTCCGGGTGACATGGTGGATGGAGCTGGCGAAGACCGACTACCACTTCATCCGGCACAGTGTGCACCAGGAGATCTGGCGCAGCCTGCATGAGCAGGGCATCGAGATGGCGTTTCCGGAGCATCCCGGCGCCGACAATCCGCCGCCGGGAAGGCTGCCGCCGGGCAAGCCGCCCTCTGCCGAGTTGCCTGGCCGGCCGGGTGGCATGCAGGCCTATCCCGCGGAATAACAGGCCGCCGACCTCGCCCGGACCGCGTCGGACGGGAACCGAAGCGGTGCCGGCGCGTTCCCTGCTGGACATCCGAAACGACAGGAGCTGCGGGAAATGTTCGAAGCCCTCATTGGCATTCTGGTTCTCATTGCCGTCATCTATGCCATCGTCCGCGTGGTGCAGAGCGGTGCCTCGACCCTGGCAAAGGTGCTGACGGGGCTCTATCAACCCCAATCGGGCGAGATCTGGCTCGATCGGCAGCCCATCACTGAGGAGAATCAGGAGTGGTATCGGCAGCATTTTTCGGTGGTATTTTCCGACTTCTACCTGTTCAATCGGCTGCTGGGAATTAGCGACGATGCCGACGACAGCAAAGCTCAAGATTATTTAAAGCAGCTCAATCTCAGCCACAAGGTTCGGGTTGAGCAGGGCAAATTTTCGACGGTCGAACTCTCCCAGGGGCAGCGCAAACGTCTGGCCTTGCTCAGCGCCTATATGGAAAATCGCCCAATATATCTCTTCGACGAATGGGCCGCTGACCAAGACCCATCGTTTAAGCATGTGTTTTATACCCAGTTTTTGCCGGATCTAAAGGCTCAGGGGAAAACGGTGTTTGTGATCAGCCATGACGATCATTACTTTTATGTGGGCGATCGCATCCTCAAGCTCAACTACGGTCAGGTCGAGTTTGAACAGAATCCTTCATCTGCCAGGCTATAACCCCAGTTTTGAATGTAGGAATCCCAGTGCTTTTCAATCGTTTGAATTGTTGCAATATCAAGATTGTATCGGTTTTGCTGGTAGTCCTTTAGCCCCGCCAAGTAAGTCTCAAAGTAGGGACAGGCGACCTCAAAACTGGGCAGCTCTAGCTGCTCAAAGAGGACCTTTAACTCCCCTAGTGGATCGCTCTGTAAAGCCTCAAAGCTGAGTTCAGCAAATTGGTTGACGGGTAAATCTGCTGTGTCGGTTTTGAGCGCGTCTAGCAGAAAAGGGTAGCTTTCTAACACCAGCGACTCAATTGGCAAATCGCCGTAGTCTTGCAGCGCCAATTCGGGCAGCAACCGCGTAAAGTAGTGCTGTGCCGAGACAAACACCCGGTAAGGATTGCGGTAGATATGGATGAACTTTGCCCCTGGCCAAAGCTCCCGCAGGTGACGAATGTAGCCCGTATAGACCGGGTTTTTAATCAGCAGCGGTCGGTGCCCCTGGTGCAGCGAAACTTTTTGCAACAGGTGGCGATGCAGACGTTTCCATCGCTCAATATCGGCCTGGGTTTCTACTCCAAAAACATCTCGCCGGAAGTGAGTCTCGAAGTGTTTAGGAAAGTACATGCCGTGGTAGTACGACGTTGCCCCCATTGTTGCTAGAGGAATCGAGTCTTCCTGCGGAGAGGTGGGCGTCACCGCTACATTATCCACATAGCGATCCTGGGGTAGAGCCTGCTCTAGCAGCGGTTCTAGCGATCGCACAATCCCCAAAATATCCCACGGCATCCCCGTGGCCAGCGGGGTAATGTAGCCAAAGGCCGGGGACTGGGCCAGCAGATTGTGCAGATGGGTGGTGCCCGATCGCCAGTAGCCGACGATAAAGATCGGGTCGGGCATCGGCGGCCGAGGGGCTAAAGCAAACACCGCTCGTTCTGCCGCCGAGAAGGGCCAGCGAGCTAGCGAAACCGCCAGCGCCAGGGCTGCCTGGGGGGAGCGGTTGATGGCTGGGGGACCATTCTCTAAAAACAGCTTTAGCAGCGTCGGCGGGTTGCTGCCGCAGAGGGGGTGAAACAGGCTCGCCACTGGCTACCGGGCTCCGGCTTTGGTTTTCATCGCCTGGGTGGCCAGGGTTTTGCCAAAATCCCAGGCGGCCCCCGGTACGCGGTGGGCGTCGGCCACCACATCAGTAACGGCTTCAACAATCCAGCGGCGATCGCTCTCCTGCAGCGTCAGCGGCGGTATAAACTTGACCACGTTCATGCCGTACCCGGCCACCTGCGACAAAATTCGGTGGCGAGTAAACAGCGGCACCGTAATGATCTGCGAGAACAGGCCCCGGTTGGCCGCCTCCAGCATTTTCCACGACAGCTTTAGCTTCAGGCTCTGGGGTTCACCAAATTCCAGCGCCATCATCATGCCCCGGCCCCGCACCGCTTTCAGGCAGTCGTACTGGCTGACCAGAGGTTGCAGATCGGCCACAATCTGCTGCCCCATCTGAGCGGCATGGTCAATCCAGCCCTCGGTTTCGAGCACGTCTAGGGTAGCCAGACCCGCCGCCATCGCCAGGTTATTTTTGCCAAAGGTGCTGCCGTGGACCACGGCGCGATCCATGCGGTTGAACACCTTATCGAAGATCCAGGGACGACAGGCAACGGCCCCGATGGGAACGAACCCCCCTGACAGCGCCTTGGCCATACAGAGCAGGTCGGGCTCGACGCCGAAGTGCTCTACCGCCCACCACTTGCCCGTGCGGCCCAGCCCGGTCTGTACCTCGTCGGCGATGAACAGGCTGCCGTATTGGCGACACAGCGCCGCTGCACCGGGCAGATAGTCGGCCTCCGGAATCCATACCCCGTGGCCCTGGATCGGTTCTGTGATAAAAGCAGCCACATCTTTGCGGGACAAAGCCTGCTCTAGCGCGGCCAAATCACCAAAGGGCACCTCGATAAAGTCGGGCAAAAAGGGACCAAAACCTTCCCGAAAATGCGGGTCTCCCGTGGCGGAGAGGGAGCCCAGGGTCAGGCCGTGGTAGCCGCCTTTGCAGTAGACGATCTTGCTGCGCCCGGTGGCGTAGCGGCTGAACTTGATCGCCGCCTCGACGCTCTCGGTACCCGAGTTGGCAAAAAAGATACGATCGAGCCCCGGCGGCGTAATCTGCTGGAGCTTTTCCGCCAGTAGGCCCGAGAGCAGTGACACGTCCAGCTGCACCAGGTTGGGCAGTTCGGCAGTTAGCACATCCTGCAACGCCGCCACGATTTTGGGATGGTTTCGGCCCAGGGCAAACACGCCAAACCCGGCCAGCAGGTCGAGATAGCGATCGCCCTGGTCGTCAAACAAATACGGCCCCTCAGCGCGTACGTAATGGCGATCGAACCCAATCGTCTTGAGCACGTTGACCATTTGCGGGTTGAGGTACTGGCTGTGCAGCGAGAAATTGTCGCGCTGCCGCTGTTGGAGCTGATCCAGAATGTTCATTAACTGGGGGTCAAGAGGATCTGTGTTCGATTTTCTGTGTTCGATTTAAGGAGTCAGGATTTGACAACGGCTATGGTTAGGCATTCTGCCTGACCTACAAAGCGCGAACCAACAGAGCACGATCGAATCAAATCCTGACGCCTAACTAGACTTTAGTCATAAGACCGATAGATTTGCCAACGCCCAGCAGCGGCGTCACGATCGCCATCACGTCAGCGCGGCTCAGCTTCTCTCGGCCCTCGGCCAGGGCATCGATGGTGGCAGTGGCCAGAGCCAGCGGAATGCGACAGAACAGCAGGGCTGGTCCCTGAGGCAGGGCACGGGTGTAGGAGTCGGCCATTGTGAGGTTGCGGCGGGCGTAGCGCTGCATGTCATCTGCCGTCCAGCCTTCTGGGAAAAAGTTGACGCCGCGATCCTTATCTTCCAGGTGATTGCGGAGAATGTTCACCGACTGCAGGCCGCGCCCAAAGCCAATCGCCTCCATGCGGCTGGTTTCGGTGCCGTCGTACCAGGCCCACAGGTCAGACAGCATCAGCCCTACTGCCCCGGCGACGCTGAAGGTGTAGCGATCGAGGTCGGCTTCGGTTTTGATTGTCCAGTTCTGCTCGGCCCAGTAGGCCATGCGATCGGCCATGGTGGCGGTGGCATCCCAGATCCGAGGGGCGATCGTATCGGGAGCCAGCAGCGCCCATTCGCCAATCCGCAGGGTCACCTCATCCAGCTGGTGCTCATAGCCCGCCAGCCCCACAGCAAAATCATCTACCGCTGAAGATTCAGTCCCCGCCTGCAGGTTGAGACTAATTTGGCGCAGCAGCCGGGCCTTTGTGCCGCTGTCCAGGGTTGGATGATCCTCAATTTGATCAATCGCCCTCATGCACAGGTAGGCAGACGCAACCGCTTCCTGAAGCTTGGCTGGCAGCAAACTGATCGGGATAAAGAAGGTTCGGCTAGTCTCCCTCAGCAAGTCCAGCGCAGATTTTATAGACGGCATTGAGCAATCTCCTCACACTACTTGAGTTTTCAACCATACTGGTTGAATTTCATCCAATAAGCATTAATAGAGCATTAACAATGAATAGACCCAGATAGACGGTATATGAGATTACCAATACCTGAGGCATCTGTGAACTGCCCTTAGCCAGTGGCAAGAACAGGAGCAAGCGCATCTTACCCCGTCAAGCTGGGTCAGAGTTGGAGGCTAAGGACGCAAATAGCGGTGGCACAAGGCCAAGAGAGGCGCATGATTGGGTAGAAACAACCGTTTTTGCCAAAATGAATTACGGTAGTTGGATAGTCATAATCAGGGTTCGAATTATCGGCATCAGCCATGACCCGGCGCAACCACGCCCGGTTCAGCGCTCTGCCATCGGATCCTCCCCAACTGAGGAGTGAAGAGAAATGGCAATCAGTCTGCAGCAGGCCCTGGGCGTAGGGCAATATTTGGTTACCCAGCGCCTCAAAGGCCGCAAGCAATACCCCCTGGTGCTGATGCTGGAACCGCTGTTTCGCTGTAATCTAGCCTGCTCGGGCTGCGGTAAAATTCAGCATCCCAAAGAGATCTTGAAGCAAAACCTGTCGCCCGAAGACTGCTTCGCTGCCGTCGAGGAATGCGGTGCCCCGGTGGTGTCAATCCCCGGTGGCGAGCCGCTGCTGCATCCTCAAATTGACGAAATCGTGCAGGGGCTGGTCGATCGCAGAAAGTTTGTTTACCTCTGCACCAATGGCCTGCTGCTCGAAAAAAGCCTAGACAAGTTTACGCCGTCGCCCTACCTCTCCTTCAGCGTTCACCTCGACGGCATGAAAGCGCTGCATGATCAGTGCGTCGATCGCTCCGGCGTGTTCGACATTGCCATCAGCGCCATTCGAGCCGCTAAGGCGCGGGGCTTTCGGGTCACCACCAACACCACCGTATTTGAAGGCACCGACCCTGAAGAGATTCAGTCGCTGTTTGACTACCTCACCGAACTCGGGGTCGACGGCATGATGGTATCGCCGGGCTACAGCTACGAGTGGGCTCCCAACCAGGAGCACTTCCTCAAGCGCGAGCAGACCAAAGCGCTGTTTCGCGAGATTTTAGCTCCCTTTACCGCCGGCAAAAAGAAATGGGAGTTTAACCACAACCCCCTCTTCCTAGACTTTCTGACCGGCCAAAAAGACTACGACTGCACCCCCTGGGGTAGCCCTAGCTACAGCGTGCTGGGTTGGCAAAAGCCCTGCTATTTGCTCAACGAAGGCCACTACGAGACCTTCCAAGAGCTGCTCGACAATACAAACTGGGACGAGTACGGCCACAACAGCGGCAACCCCCAGTGCGCCGACTGCATGGTGCACTGTGGCTATGAGCCCACCGCCGCTGCAGCGGCTCTGCAGCCACAGAACATGCTGCGCGCTATGGGCAGCCTCTTCTAGAAGGCTAAAGCCCTGGGGTCGTTTGTTCAAATAGGGCAGCAAAATCTGTTGTGATCGCGGCCCCTGGGGTACCCGCGGGTTTAGAGATTACGTCAAACGCTTTGTTTCGGGCCGCAGGAGCGACCAAAGCCTGGACAACTACCTCGGCGACATCGGCGCGGGGAATGGAGGTGGGAATGCCATCGGGAGGATTCGCTAGCAGCGCGTCGTCTTTACCCACCACCAGCTCTCGCTGCCCTCCCGGCTGATCTTGTAGCCCCCCGGCGCGAATGATGGTGTAGTCGATACCGGAGTCGATCAGATAGGCCTCCGCCTTGCGTTTCCAGATCAAGATATTGCCGTTGGCCATGCGGTTGAGCGGGTGCTGCTCGTTGGTGCCGCCCATAGAACCCACCAGCACAATATGCCTGACTCCGGCAGCCCGAGCCGCCTCGATCTGGTTGATCTGCCCCTGGTAGTCGACCTGCTCCGGCGTGCCGCCCTCGGCATAGACAAATTCGGGCCGCTGCCCTGGCTCTGGTGGGGCTTTTAGCTGAGGTACAGCACTGGTGAGCATGACCAGGGCATCGCAGCCGTCTAGCGCGGCCTGGAGGCGATCGCGATCGCCGATGTCGCCCAAATAAAACCCTTCCGTAGTGCCAAAACGCTCCCTCACCTTCGCTTCGGAGCGGGCGAAGCCCCGCAAGGCAAACTGCTCCGGGCACTGCTGCAGCTTTTGAACAACAATCGACCCCGTACGCCCAGTTGCGCCAGTGACTAAAACATGAAGGGGAGTGGTCATAGGGAGTGGCAGCCAAAAATTAGTGGTCGAGCGGGTGTCTCTAGCTGAGGTCACCCCGATTGAACTTTTAAACGAAGATACTGGCCCAGAAGACATATTCGAGGAATAGCCCAATCTTAGATTAAGGGTTAATTAACCCAAAAAGCAGTTTTGATTAATCAGAATTTAAAAGCTAACTAAATTCTAAAAAGTCATGAAAAAATTATGCGATCGCGGTTTAGCGTACTTAATGTACCGTTGATGCCCTAGCCCACTGCGGAGGCTCTAACCTCGATGCCAACCGAGTTTTCATCCCCCCCCGATAGGTCTTCTCTGTGGCGGCCCAACCGCAGCCGCAGCCGTCAGATAGAGAGCATTGTGCGGATTGTATGCCTCGTATTTGCGGGTATCTCCATTCTGACCACCCTGGGCATTGTGCTGTCGCTAATTTTTGAGACTTTTGACTTTTTCTTAGACCCATTCTTTCGCCAGGCGCTCTGGATTGACCGACTGCCTGACCTGCTGCCCGATGCGTCTGAAGCGCAAATTCAAGCGGTAGGTGACCAGATTCAGGCCCTTAACCCCGCGCAGCTCAACGAAGCATCTCAGGCCGTTGGGCTAGAGCCGCCCAGCCCGATTGCCGGGTTTTTCTATGCCATCACGCGCTTTTTTACCGATCGCCGCTGGACGCCGCTGTTCGCTAACGACACCGACTTTGGCATTTTTGTGCTGATTAGCGCCACGCTGATGACCACCACCATTGCGCTAATCGTAGCGGTGCCCCTGGGGTTGCTCATTGCCATTTTCTTGAGCGAGTATGCGGCCCCCAAGCTGCGCCAGGTGCTCAAGCCCATTTTAGAGCTGCTGGCTGGGGTACCTTCGGTGGTGTTTGGCTACTTTGCCCTGCTGACCGTGACACCCTTCTTGCAGGGGCTAATTCCCCCGCTGCAAGGGTTTAACGCCCTCAGCGCTGGCATGGTGCTGGGGGTGAGCATTCTGCCTCTGGTGGCCTCGCTCAGCGAAGACGCCATCAATGCCGTGCCCCAAGACCTGCGCCAGGGGGCCTTTGCCATGGGGGCAACCAAGCGCGAAACCATTCAGGCGGTAGTCATACCGGCGGCGCTGTCGGGGATTGTGGCGTCGATCATTCTGGCCATGTCGCGGGCCATTGGCGAAACCATGATCGTCACTCTGGCGGCCGGGCAAAACCCTCAGCCCATCGACGGCAACCTGGGCTTTATCAATCCGTTTATTCCCGTGATGACGATGACCGCGTTTATTGTGCAGGTCAGCCTGGGCGATGCCCCCTTTGGCTCGCTGGCCTACAAAACCATTTTTGCCGTCGGCATGGCGCTATTTTTAATTACCCTCGCGCTCAACATTGTTAGCTACTGGTTTGTGCGTCGCTTTCGGGAGAAATACGACTAATGGCCTCTTCACAATCGCAGTTTTCAACGCCTCCATCCCCAGTTGCTACCGTCCCAGAGTTTGCGGGCAACCTGCCCCAGCGCTACCTTGTCGATCGCGTCTTTAAATTCGCTACCTGGGTCGCCACCGCGATCGCGATCGCCGTCCTGGGCTGGCTACTGTTCGATGTATTAAATCAGGGTTTGGGTCGCCTGAGCTGGCAATTCCTCACCAGCTTTCCCTCCCGTCGGCCCGAAGACGCCGGCATTATTGGCGCCCTGGCCGGCACCTTCTGGGTCATGATTATTGTCCCCATCGTGGCCTTTCCGATTGGGGTGGGGGCAGGGCTGTATCTAGAAGAATTTTCTAACGACACCTGGTTTTCTCGCCTGATCGAAATCAACATCAACAATTTGGCTGGGGTGCCATCTATTATCTATGGACTGCTGGGGCTGGCGGCTTTTGTGCGCATTATGGAGCCCATTACCGGCGGGCGATCGGTGCTGGCCGGAGCCCTCACCCTGGCGCTGCTGGTGTTGCCGATTATCATTGTCGCCACCCGTGAGGCTCTACGCGCCGTACCCGAGGGCATTCGCCTGGCGGGGTTGGCGATGGGGGGCAGCCGCTGGCAGGTGGTGCGCGATCATGTGCTGCCCGCCGCCTTCTCGGGCGTTCTCACCGGAGTCATTTTGGCCCTCTCCCGCGCCATCGGCGAAACCGCTCCGCTGATTACCATTGGCGCACTCACCTTTGTGCCCTTCACCCCCGGCTGCACCGAAAACTTTCCCTACTTCAACCCCGTTGACCTGGTGCGCTGCCCGGTGGATGTCGCCCAAAGCCCGTTTACGGTCATGCCGATTCAAATCTTCAACTGGATCAGCCGCCCCCAAGCCGCCTTTCACGAAAACGGGGCCGCCGCCATCATTGTGCTGCTGGTGATGCTCGTGCTGATGAATAGCATTGCGATCGCCCTGCGCGGTCGGTTTCAAGGGCGGCGATCGTAGGCACGATCGGCGAATTGCACAGTTCCTGGGCAGGCAATCCGTGGGACTGCTAGCATTGATGTAGCTACCTATCTCGCAAATGGCCAACACTGCTGACGATGTCTGGCGCTTGCTGGGCGAGCTGACTGAAGCCCAAAAAGAGACTGAGCGCCGGTTTCAAGAGACCGATCGCCAATTTCAGGCAACTAGACACCTAATTAGGCAGCAAAACCAGCAGCTCAGCGAGCAATTGGGCAAATTGGGCAATCGTCTGGGGGAGTTTGTCGAGTGGCAGGTCCGCCCTGCTGTCGTCAGGCTGTTTCAAGACCGGGGCATTGATGTGCATGAGGTCTACGATGGCGTCTCTGTACAGCGGGGCGAAGAGGGCATTGAGATCGACCTGCTGGTAGTCAACACTACCGAAGCGGTTGTCGTAGAGGTCAAAAGCAAACTTACCCAGGCCGATGTTGACGAGCACCTAGAGCGTCTGGGTAAATTTAAGCGGCTCATGCCTCGCTATGGTGATGTGCGGGCCATAGGGGCAGTGGCGGGTATGGTGGTACCCAGAGACGTGGCTCGGTATGCCTACCGTCGAGGATTGTTTGTGCTGGCCCAGTCGGGCGATGGCATAGACATTCTCAACAATGCTCAATTTCAGCCTCAGGCCTGGTAGGTGAATGATGGCGTAGGGCAGCACACTAGAAAAATGGAACCGCCGCCATTATTGTGATGCTGGTGATGAATCGTGGAGCGATCGCTCTGCGCGGTCGGTTTCAAGGGCGGCGATCGTAGGGGCAGATAATAATTTAAATAGTCAAAACGTAAGGTAAATTAAGCGTTAGCGGAACCCAGCGAAGTTAAGCTCTGTTGGATCCCATTACGTTTTACCAAAACCAAATCGACTCAGCAGGACGAACACCGTTTACCCTTCGGCGGCTCTTTAAACTGGGGTTATTCAATTCTTTTTTTCCCATGACACTGTGTTAAGCAAATAGACTATAAATCATGAAAACCGCTATGTGAAAATTACTCGATCGGGTATGGCTCACAATCGGATATACATCAGGGCATTGAGCCTTTATAAAGGCTAAGGCTCAGTTACCTTTCTGGTAACTGAGCCTTAAATCAAAAGAAAACTGCTAGTAACTCAAGCAATGCCTAACCTAGTTACATCTGTTTCCAGTTAGCGTCCGCGCAGACGATAGATGTAGCTGCGGCAGCTTCATTAAAACCGGTCATTGCAGCCTTGGTAGGCAGATCAGTACCAGCCGCTTTCGCTTCACAGAGAATGGCAATAGTAGTAGCCTCTGCAGTAGCGCTGCCCGGATTGAGCTGAACCCCACCAATATAAGCCTTGAGGCCTGCATCTTTTGCCTGAGCCACAGCAGTTGCACCAAAAGCACCACTGTTACCAATAGTGTATCTGTAATAGGTAGTGTCGGTAGGAATGCCAATGGCCAAGTCATTAAAAGTGGGAGCAAACCGTGTGTTTTCTAAGCGATAGGCTTGCTGACCACGGTTCATAGAGCCAGCGTAGGTCTTGGCTTCAGACTGGCGGGCTTTGTTGGCCTGGTTGAGGAAAGAGGGCAGCGCGATCGCGGCCAGAATGCCGATGATGATAATAACAACCAGCAGTTCAATCAGAGTGAAGCCGCCTTCTTCTTTTTTGGCGATCAGGTGCTTCAGCAGGTTGGCTTTGAGAGAGGTTTGCATAGGTGTATGTCTCCTTGAGGGTAGGCGGTAGAGGTGTTGTTTGCGCCTGGGTCTAACTTACCCACTTGCTCTCACCCAGCGATCACACCCTCTAAAAAAAGTTTTTGGGCAGCAAAGGTGAGCGTACAATTCAGCCGTCAATTTAAGCTCAAGGAAGTACGAGCGATCGCGGCGGTTGGAGGGAGTGTCTTACTCTTGGAAAAGGATGGGCCGAGCGTTCGTCTCTGTTCCCAAAGAACGCTGTCTAGACGCGATGGCCCTCAATGGTCGGTCGTCGACCATCGCCTTAGGGGTGTGTAGACTTAAGTCTAGAACCACCCCAAAATCAGTGGCCCATACTACAAGTTCCTTACCCCTACCAAGGTCCTCCGATGCCGCTATCTCTGAGCACCCCCCATCGCCCCTCAGACCAAGCTAAGCGTTTGCTAGTTTGGATGGCACCTGTGCTGTTGCTGTTGGGGTTAGTGCCCCTACAGCAACAGCGCCTGGCCACTCTCCAGGACGATACCGCTGGCGATCAAAGCTTTGTTCAGCAAGAGCAGGCTACCGCAGCGACCCTGGCGCTGGCCCAAGAAATGCCCACCTTTGGGTTCGACAACTTAGTTTCAGGCTGGTTTTTTCTGCGTTTTTTGCAGTACTTTGGCGACGACGAAGCCAGGACGGCCACCGGTTACAGCCTAAGCCCAGATTTCTTCAAGATCATCATTCCAAACGACCCATACTATCGTTTGTACTATATTTTTTTGTCAGGAAGCACCAGCAACTTTGCCGCACAGCCCCAGGAGTCGGTGGCTCTTATCGATCAGGGCTTGGAGTCTTTCACCCCTGCCTTCCCCGAGGATGGGTTTTATATCTGGCGCTATCGCGCCGTAGATGAACTACTGTATCTAGGTGATGCCGAAGCGGCACAAAAGTCTTACCGCATAGCCGCTGACTGGGCCAGACAGTCGGCTCACCCAGACGCTCCCTACATTGCCGAAAACTCTCAACGCACGGCTGATTTTCTAGCCCGCAACCCGCTCAGCAAGCAGGCTCAAGTCAACGCCTGGGCCAGCGTACTGGGTAACGCCTTTGACGATGCCACCCGCCAGCGGGCGATCGATCGCATCAACGCCCTGGGCGGCAGCGTGTTTATCAGCGAAGCGGGCGAAATTAGCATTCAGTTTCCGCCCGATGATTAGTCTAGGGTCATCACTCGGGCAAATAGTCTGACGACAGGATTTGCTGGGCTGTGTAGCTACAGTTAGGGGGCAGGTCATCGTAGGTTAGCGGCGCTTCTCGCACCACCAGATC
Source organism: filamentous cyanobacterium CCP3 (assembly GCA_003022385.1). GTDB lineage: Bacteria > Cyanobacteriota > Cyanobacteriia > Phormidesmidales > Phormidesmidaceae > Nodosilinea. The sequence continues at coordinate 12,257 of PYGV01000082.1, forward strand.
AAGGCCTGACTGAAAGCCAGCGGCAATGGCTTCGGGTAAGTAAGGCTTGAGGCTGGGGCTTTCTTTCAACAGGTTATTGATTTCTCGCCGCTGTTCTCGCAGCGTAGCGATCCAACTTTTGGAGCGTCGCTCAGCTTGAAATTCCCATTTCAGTAAATGGCCCAGCAAAATTCCTAGGTAGTGCATTAACGTGCGGGAAACGCCAAAGTCTATACGGACTTCTGGGAGGCTTATGTCACGGTGATTCCAAGCAAACGCCATGAGGCCGTGGGCAAGGACAGCGGCTTAACGAGTTACATCGAAAGGTTGAACAATACCCTGAGGCAACGGGTTTCTCGGCTAGTGAGGAAAACGTTGTCCTTCTCGAAAAAGCTCGCGAATCACATCGGGGCGATCTGGCTGTTCATCCATGACTACAACCGCCATATCCGGCAGAAGTTGGCCGAGCAAGGCGTCCCCGTCTTTTCCTCTAGCCTGCACTAAAATGCACTACCAGTTTTTTGATGCAGCGCAGCAAACTTTTGCTGATTTGGCCTGAATGCCAGGAGTTGGCAGCCCTTACCTTAGCGAGAAGGAACGACTCAAGGATCTGCGCAAGTGGCATGGGAAAGGTTTCAAACGTTTCCTAGTTTTCTATCGCGTTAATGATGAGGCAATTGAGATGGTCTGAGTTCTCTATGGGGCTCAAGATATAAGTAGCTTGCTCGAAAGAGACGGATAAGGTTGTCTGTTCTATGGTTTGAGAGGCACCCGCCCCCTTGCGGGTCAGTTTTTTGGTCATTCAACTCCGAGGATGGCTTTGGCGGTCAGATTTAAGCTGGGAAAGACTAAAGACGTAATGCGCTGGTCGCCCCGCAGCAGTTGCCGGTCGTAACGCCCCTCTGAGTTCAAGGTGCAGAGGGTTAACGTGGGTCGTTTAGGCCGACCAATGAAGAACTCGCCGCCAAGCCCTTGATAGTCGGCAATCCAGTATTCTGGAATGCCCATCAGGGCGTAGTCTTCGAGTTTGCGGGCGTAGTCGTTTTGCCAGTTGCTGCTAACGACTTCCGCCACAAATTTGATGGTGCTGCCGAGGGTGACAACGGGCTGGCTGGCCCAGAGCGGCTCTTGGGGGAGGGCGGTGCGGTCTAGAACGATGACATCGGGGCGAAACCCGGTTTGGTTGGCTAGGGGTTTGATCAAGCAGCGGTGGGGGATGAAGTAATTGGCCCCTTGCTGCACAATGTCGTAGTTGAGCCAGCGGGCAATGGTCGCCGCTACTTCCATCGCCTCTGGCGACGCTGCGCGAACATGAGGCCCTGTTGGTTCCAAGTCAAACAGTTCTCCATCGATGAGTTCGTAGCGGCTGTCATCGCCATACTGGGCGAGAAACTCGTCAAAACTTAGGGAAATGGGTTGTGTGAGTCGATCGCTTGCGAGTGCCATGGTTGCTCTGGCGGCCCTGTGGGGTGTTATGGCGAAGGTTAGCTTTGCTCAGTCTATCGCGATCGCTTGATGCAGGGCGCTCAACGGGCTGTCTTTATCGTTCTTACGCTTCGCGTGGAATGTCCACGCGAAGCGCTCCTGCGCCCCATAGTTAAGGAGACCCTGGAGCGTCCAGTATGCCAACGAAACAATAAGGGTTGGAGCAGTACAGACAGATTACTGATAAAACATTAAGTAAAGCAAACCTTGATGGTTTTTGGTGCGGGGAAAATGGCTCAGCTTGTAGCGACACTACCAGATGGTAAGATTTGCGACTTCATTGACCGGAAGGTGCGCAATGATACCCCTGAAGAATACGTGCGGCAGAATATCGAGCGCCGCTTGGTGCTAGAACTGGGCTACCTGCCTGAACAAATCGAGGTCGAGTACCCGATCAAGCAAGGCAGCAAGACGGTTCGAGTTGACCTGGCGATCTTCCGAGAGGGCGTGCAGCACGAACAAGAGAATATCTGGATCATTATTGAATGCAAGCGTGACTCGATACAGCCCTCAGCCAGCAAGGATGGTGAAGGACAACTTAAGTCTTACATGTCGGCATGCGATAACTCTGAGTGGGGCATGTGGACAAACGGCAAACAAAAACGTGTGTTTCGTCGTATAAAAACCGAGGAAGGGGTCGTTTTTGAAGAACCTAACGACATTCCCTCCAAAGATGGAAATATTGATGAGGTTGATCGCCCAAATCGTAAGGCGCTGAAGAATGCAGTAGGTGACAATCTACTATTTTCGTTTAAGATTTGCCATGACCATATCTATGTTACGGATGGGCTACAAAAACAGCCTGCCTTCTTTGAGCTTTTAAAGGTCATCTTTTGCAAAATTCATGACGAGAGAAATCTTCCAAATCCTCTAGAATTTTATGCGACCGCAAAAGAGAAAAAAACAAATGATGGTCGATTGACGGTTTTTAACAGAATTAGTAAGATTTTTGAGGCAGTCAAGCATCAATATCCAGCAATTTTCGATGCAAATGATTCAATTAAGTTGCAGCCCAGATCTCTTGCCTACATTATTGGCGAGCTTCAGCGATATAGCTTTTTGAGCACAAACATTGATGTAAAAGGAAAAGCCTATGAGGAACTAGTTGGAGCGAATCTGAGGGGTGATCGCGGCGAGTTTTTCACTCCTCGGAACGTTCAAAAGATGACGATTCAAATGCTTGCGCCCAAAGTGACAGATAGAATTCTGGATCAGTCTTGTGGGACAGGTGGATTCTTGGTCATTGCCATGAATGAGGTAATCAAGTTGTTAGAGCAACAAGCCGGTGTTACTGGTCGGTCAGATGCTTGGATGCGTGAGGCGCTAAACTCAAGGATTCGAGAAACGGCCAAAGAGAATTTCTTCGGCATTGATATCAATCCTGACCTGGTCAAAGCCACCAAGATGAATATGGTAATGAATAATGATGGGTCAGGGAATATTTTTAGGCAAGATTCTTTGCTTCATCCCCATCAATGGGAAGGTGAATTTAAAGAGCAATTCGCTAAAGCTTTAGGCATTAACTCGGTCGATCTGCGAAATGAAAATTCCTTAGGCTATTTTGATGTGATCGCAACAAATCCGCCCTTTGGCTCTAAACTGCCCATTAAGGATGAGGAAACTCTAAAGCAGTATCAATTGGGCCACGTTTGGCGTGAAACAGAACAAGGGTGGGAACCAACCGAACAGTTACTAACCTCCGCGCCGCCAGAAATCTTGTTTATTGAGCGGTGTTGGCAATTGCTCAAGCCTGGTGGCCGCATGGGTATTGTGCTGCCCGATGCGATCTTAGGTGCGCCTGGGCTGATGTATGTGCGGCAGTGGATGATCAAACACTGTCGCATTGTGGCGTCTATCGATCTTCACCCTGATACGTTTCAACCGCGCAATGGCACTCAAACTTCGGTGCTGATTTTGCAAAAGAAAACTGAAGATGAAATTAATCGCGGCATGATGCCTGACTACGAAATCTTTATGGCGCAAGTCAAGGCGATCGGCCACGATAAACGAGGTAACACCACCTACAGACGTAACGAGGAAGGAGAAGAGATACTAGTGCCTACTAACCCAGAGTCAATTCCGTTGATTGAGCGGACGGCAACAGGGGAGGGGGTTGCTAGACCCTTACCGCCTCAAAAGGTTGAGGATGACGATACTGAGTTTGTGGCGAAAGAGTTTATCGAGTGGAAGCAGCAGGTGGTGTTGGGATGGTAAATTACGCCTTTCAACCAGATTACACACCGATCTCAACTCCAGATGAGGTTGAAAAGCTTTCGACAACGATTAAACTCAGCGAGGTTTTGAACGCTGGAAATCGACTAGAAGCCTCGGCTTTTAGTATTGAAGCCCATAATGCGGTGACAGCTTTGAAAAATAGTGGCCTACAACTTATACCGTTGTATGGTGAGAAAGGGCTTTGCCAAGAAGCGCATAATGCTTTCCGGTTCAGACGAATTTACGTGAGTTCAGAATATGGTGTCCCTTTCCTTACAAGTTCTGAGATTATTAGCTTAAATCCAAGAATTGCAGGATATTTAAGTCAAAAGTTGACCCGGAATCTAGAAAAGCTTCTTATCAAAAAATGGGATATTCTAATTTCTTGCTCAGGAACTATTGGAAATATTGCTTTAGCATCAGATACTTTTACTGATAAAGCTCTGTCTCAAGATGCTATTAGACTTCGCGCTGTTGACTCAGACATAGCAGGCTTTATCACAGCTTTTTTACGTGGTCGCTATGGTCGTCCTCAGGTCACAGGGGCAACTTATGGCTCTGTGATATCTCATATTGAGCCTCATCACCTTGAAAGAGTTTTAATTCCTAACTTGCCGCCAATTCGGCGAATTTCAATTGGTCGTTTAATGTGTAAGGCAGGTGAATTACGAGACGAGGCTAACCAAATACTAGATCAGGCTGATAGACTTCTTCATGAACGATTGAATCTTCCTTATCTAAAAAGTATTGCCCCCAGTGGCGAAGCTTCTATTATTGCAAAAATCAAAGCTTCTGAACTCATGGGGCGATTAGAAGGTAGTTTTCATAACCCTATTGCCCGTGCTGCTGAAAAACAATTGCAACAACTTCCCGTCGAAACTACAACGGTTGGCAATCCACGAGTCACAAAAGAAGTTCGAGCGATTACTCGTTTCCGAAAACGTACTTATGTCGAGAAAGGCGGTATTCCCTTACTTAGCAGTAAGCAATTATTTCAAATAGATCCAATCGATGTAAAGCGTTTGGCTAAAGGCGCACATACTAAAGATCTCACTGAAATTCAGTTGCAAGAAAACATGATTGCTGTAACTTGCTCCGGAACAATTGGAAGAGTTCAAATCATTCCTGCTTATATGGCAAGCTGGACAGCAAACCAACATGCCAACCGCTTGCTAGCTGCCGATGATATGAATGCAGGTTATCTCTATGCTTGGTTAGCCTCCGATTATGGGTATAGCTTAATCACTCGCCACTCTTACGGGTCTGTAATCCTTGAGTTTGATAGGTTTATGTTGTCTTCCGTCCCAATTCCATTACCAGAAGTCAGCATTCGAGACGAAATTGGTAATCTCGTTCTTAAAGCCAACCAACTACGAGACGAGGCTTGGCGCAATGAGCAAGATGCTATTAATAAGCTCGAAAACCTAATTGCAAAAAAGCAAACCCCCCAAGTCGCAGTCGAAACCCCTCAGCCTGTTTCATCTTTGGGTACACTGGCCTTTGACCCAACGGCAACACCAATCTGGGAACTTGCGGCCCAACTCTCTTCTCAAGTACCTGATGAAGACTGGGGACAACTCCCTACTGATTTGGCGAAGCGGTTCGACGACTATCAAAAACAGCGGCAGGAACGAGACTAGATGCAGGTGGTGTTTGCAGATACAGGCTACTGGGTAGCCCTTCTTAACCCCAAAGATGACTTACACGACAAGGCCGTTAGGCTTTCTAAAGAACTCAACCCGGTTCATATCGTCACCAGTGAAATGGTCTTGACCGAACTGCTAAACGATTTTAGCGATCGGGGTGATCAGTTCCGCAAGCTAGCCGTCAGTTGGATCAGAAGTCTCTATCAACACCCCAACGCAACGGTCATTCCCCAAACCAGCGTTCAGTTTCAGGCTGCACTCACGCTTTATGAGCAGCGCCCAGACAAAGCCTGGAGCCAAACTGACTGTGCTTGGTGGTGCAGAAAACTCATAGCAGTCTCAATATGAGAATGTAACGACCCTGGAGAACTCAATGCGGCAGTCCA
>PYGV01000377.1 GCA_003022385.1 filamentous cyanobacterium CCP3
GTGTGGTTTAACGGCGAGTCGGTGCTCGACTTTACGGCCCAGCGGCTGCGGCGGGTTCGGGGCGAGGCGATCGCCCTGGTGTTTCAAGACCCGATGACGCGGCTCAACCCGCTGATGACCATTGGCGACCACTGCACTGAGACGCTGCGGGCGCACCGTCCCGAGGTGACCCAGGCGGAGGCCAAGGCGCGGGCGATCGCGGTGCTGGAAAAAGTCAACATTCCGGCCAGTCGGTTTGGCCAGTACCCCCACGAGTTTAGCGGCGGCATGCGTCAGCGGGTGGCGATCGCCCTGGCGATGATTTTAGAACCGCAGCTGATTGTGGCCGACGAGCCCACCACCAGCCTGGATGTGACGGTGTCGGCCCAAATTCTCGACGAGCTGACGCGGCTGTGCGACGAGCTGGGTACGGCGCTGGTGCTGATCTCCCACGATCTGTCGCTGGTGGCCGAGTACTGCGATCGCGTTGCCGTGATGTACGAGGGCCGGGTGGTCGAAGAGGGCACCGCCGCCACGGTGTTTCAAGACCCGCAGGATGACTACACGCGATCGCTGGTCGAGTCGGCCCTGCAAATGCAGCAGGCCGAGGGGCTGGCCTACCACGCCACCGCCGCCGCGCCCGTTCTGCGGCTGAGGGATGTCAAGCAGCACTATGTTTTAGAGGCCAACCCCTTCGCCCGCCTGTTGGGCAACCAGCAATCAAAGGTGATCAAGGCCGTCGACGGGGTATCGCTGGAGATTTACCCCGGTGAGGTGGTGGGGCTGGTGGGCGAGTCGGGCTGCGGCAAGAGTACTCTGTCGCGCACCATTCTACAGCTGGTGAAACCCACGGCGGGCCAGGTCGAGTTCGACGGCACCGAGCTGACCACCCTGTCGCGTCAGGCCATGCGGCAGCAGCGGCGACAGCTGCAGATGGTCTTCCAAGACCCCCACGCCTGCCTCAACCCGATGATGAGCGTGGGCAGAAGCATTGCCGACCCACTGCTGATTCACGGCCTGGCTACCGTGGCCGAGGCCGAAAAACAGGCCCACGACATGCTGGCCCGCGTCAGCCTGATCCCCACCGCCGACTATTTCAATCGCTTCCCCGGCGATCTCTCCGGGGGGCAGCAGCAGCGGGTGGCGATCGCCCGCGCCCTGATTACCCACCCCAAGCTGGTGATCTGCGACGAACCCGTCAGCATGCTCGACGCCACCGTGCAAACCCAGGTGCTAGAGCTGATGATTGCCCTCAAGCAGGAGTTTGACCTCACCTACCTGTTTATTACCCACGACCTATGGGTGGCGCGGTTCATGTGCGATCGCATTGCCGTCATGCAGGCGGGCAAAATTGTGGAGCTGGCTCCCACCAAAACCCTGTTTGCCTCGCCCCAGCACCCCTATACGCAAACTCTGCTACAGTCGGTGCCGGTGCTGGCCAAGGGCGCTTAGGGATTCGACTCACAATGAGGTGCCAGCTGGAATAGTTACTTCGTGCTGGATTCCCGTCTGCACGGGAATGACGGGGTAAGTTTTTGCTGGATATCTTCTTAGTCTGGGTCAATGCCCAATTCCCGCAGGCGAGCCGCCAGCGCCTCGGCCCGCCGCTGGGCTGCATCGCGCTCCTGCTGGGCTGCATCGCGCTCCTGCTGGATCAGCGCATTCTCCTGCTGTAGGGCCTCGCGCACCTGTTCGACTTCCTCTCGGTTGAGCAGCTTTGTGCCTGTCTCGGGGTCGTAGAAGCGCAGTGCCCGAGGCAGCGGGGCAATACCCAGCGCCGGGTAGGGATCGTGCAACTGTAGATCGAGCCCCAGCACCTGGCTATGAATGTAGGGAATCCCTTCAGGGGTTGTCAACAGAGGCAGCGGTTGGTAGGCTCCGTCGATGAGCTGAGCCCCGCGCAGCTGAGGGTTGAGATAGTCAGCGGTGGGGTCGTACTGAACGTATTCTTCGACCCCGAGGCTGGCGTAGAGCTTGGGTTTCTCGCCTTCGTCCTGGCGCTTGGTGGTGCGGGAGGTAATTTCGAGCACGAAATTGGGCAACTTGCCCCCTTCCTGCCAGGCTTTATAGCTGCGGCGCTGGCGCTGGCTGACCCCGAAGATTACAAATACGTCGGGTGAAACAACCGCTTTGGGATTGCCCTCTTCGTGGTAGATGAATAGGTTGCCGGAGACATAGACGTTGGGACGGCCTCTAAAGTACAGCCGCAACACCTCAACGCAGTAGATCAGGTAATCGCGCGTGGCGTCGCTTTCGGTCATCGGTTGCCCATCACTGTCGGGGTAGACAATGCGATCGAAGACAAATTCGGTGGTCTCAGCCATCAGGGCAGTATCCTCCGCAGGTTGGTATGGCCTTTATTATGGCACCAATACTCTGGACCAATTTGGGTTCTAACTCCATCTGCTGGCAGCACTCTGATTGGCTGACAATAGTTGTGGTGTAGGTTGGCGTTGAGCGAAGCAAAACCCAACACCAGAGACGATTTCGATGGGTTACGCTGGCGCTAACCCATCCTACGGTAGAGCAAGGGTTTCGGAAGTTTTGTCAGTCAATCAGAGCAGCACCTGTAATGGGGGCAAGAGTAGGGGATGAGCGCATCGCCCGGTTAGGAGCGATCGCTCTACGTTTCGTTAACAGGCCGCCTTACTGTCTGGAAAGGTCGGCTACGCTCTTGAAATCCTAATCTGTTAGGTTTTTTAGGGCATCTATGAAACAGCTTCCGTTCATAATCCAAAAGTTTGTCTTTGTCGATGAGAGCCTGGCCAAAATTGTCGATCTAGACGACTCCAGCGGTGCTGAGGGCAAGGTGCCTGGCTACTTTGTCATGAGCAGCGCCCCACCCAACATTGAAGATGCCGAGGAATCAAGCGATCGCATTCAGCAGCAGGCGGCCCAGGGCATCAATGAGATTGCCGACCACCTGTGCCGCATGATGACCGACGCCTCCGATCGCTGTGCCGAGCTGGTGATTTCGGTACATGGCTACAACACCAGCCTGGACGGCGTGCAGGCCTGGTACAAAAACATTTTCAAGTATGTCAATCGCCACGATCCGGCCATTGGCCGTAGCCCCAACCAGGTGTTTGTCGGCTACCGCTGGCCTTCTGAAAATGTGGCCCTTACCAAGCCCAAAAAAGTAATAGAAGCCTTGGGTGCGCTGCCGCCTCTGCCGCGAGATCTGCTGCTGACCGGGGCAGCCTGCGCCCTGGCTTTGCTTATTTTTGAGATTTTTTTCCTGTTTGAAACCTCATGGGTTGGGTTTCTGCTCAGCCTGATGCTGGCACTCTTTATGACGCTGGGGCTGCTGATGGCGGCACTGCTGGTGCTGCGGCTGATTGTCTACTTTCGCGACAGCTACCGGGCCGACAACTTTGGCGTGCTAGACCTGGTTGAGCTGCTGCGCCAGATTGACCAGGCGGTAGTGCAGCGCACGGCCAATAGCCAGTTTCCGCTGGCGGCTACCGAGCACGAACAACAGCAGGCGGTGCTCAAAGCCCGCGAGTACTGGAAAAAGACCGGCCGCGACAAGGTCAAACTCAGCTTCATTGGCCACAGCATGGGCGGCTTTGTGGTGACAAACGTGATTCGCATTTTGTCAGATGTGTTTGACTCGCGATCGATCGACAGACAGCCCCCCAGCGACGTGGGCGACGTGTACCGGCTGGAGCGGCTCATTCTCGCCTCACCCGACATTCCGGTGCTGACGATTGTGTCAAGCCGGGCCAACTTTTTGGCCTCGTCGCTGCGGCGATTCTCCGAGTCGTACCTGTTCTGCAACGAGGGCGATATTGCCCTGCGCATTGCCTCGACCGCCGCTAACTACATTGCCTTTCCCAGCCGCACCCAGGCGCGGGGCTACCGCTTGGGCAATGTGGCGCTGCAAAATAAAACGGGGAGCGCGAACGACTATGGCCTGGTCAACCTAGACTCCCTCGATCGCGATTTTCCGGTCGAGATGCCGGTGGGCGAGGCGATCGCCAAAACGAACCAGAGCGTGATGGACAATCTGTTTCTCACCTACGAGCGGTTTCAGTCGCGGGGGGTGGTGACGCTGGCCAAGCTGTTTGAGGTGCAGTCGCGCCAAGACAGCAATCGCGCCACGGTGGCCGACTTCTTTACCTACTTTGACTGCACCGACTACACCGACCTGAAGTTTGATCTGCAAGCCAATGTTTGCTCGGCTCAGCCCATCGGCATTTTGACCCGTGCCCTGGGCAAGTCGGCGCTCAAACCCTGGGACTATTTTTGGCTGACGCTGGACTACGGTACCGGCAAACGAGACGTCCACGGCGGCTACTTCGAAGGCCAGTTTAGCCAGCAATTACTCTATCGGCTGGCGTTTCTGGGGTTTAGCGGGTATCTCGATACGCTCGATGGCGATCGCCATGTGGCCCTCAGCCAGCTCCATCTCAACTGCCAAAAGCTCAAAATTCAGGGCTACCTGTCGCCCATGCGCTACCGGGTCAGCATTCAGGGCGGCAGCGTGGATGGCACGAAGACGGAGATGCTGGATGCGATGAGCACGTCTGAGTAGGGG
>PYGV01000378.1 GCA_003022385.1 filamentous cyanobacterium CCP3
GGTGGCTAGCTTTCGCGATCGCCTGGTTGACCCTGAACTGGTGCTGATTGGCGAAGTGGGCCTGGGCGGCCAGGTGCGGCCCATTTCTCAGCTGGAGCTGCGGCTAAAGGAGGCCGCCAAGCTGGGCTTTAAGCGGGCGATCGTGCCCAAGGGGCAGTCGGTGAAAGTAGACGGGCTGGAGATTGTGGCCGTATCGCGGGTGGTCGATGCGATCGCCCATGCTCTGAAGGGGAGCGGTTGAGGCGAATGAGACTGTTAGCTCTGTCTTATGCCTATCGAACTGTTGACGTAGCCAAGTGTTAGAAAGACTAAGATAATGTAAAGAACTTTAAATACCGCTACTGGAGGTGCGCCATGAACCCCACCGTCGAGATTTATACCTGGAGCAGCTGTCCTTTTTGCATTCGCGCCAAGCGACTGCTCGATCAAAAGGGGATTGACTATACCGAATACTGCATTGATGGGGACGAGTCGGCCCGCCGCGATATGGCTGAGCGGGCTAATGGACGGCGATCGCTGCCGCAAATCTTTATCAACGATCACCACGTGGGCGGCTGCGACGACCTGTTTGCCCTTGATGCCCAGGGCGGTGTAGAACCCCTGCTGTCGGCGACTTCTGCTAGCTAAGAACCTCTCATTCAGGAACGAAAGCCCCAGATTTCTTAGCGAAATCTGGGGCTTGGAATTGGCGATAAATGCCAAGGACTAGCTGTGGGCAGTAGCTTCAGCGGGGTGCTTTGCTTTGCTGCCATTACCGTTGAGGCTGCCGTTTTGATGGGCCTTGCGGGGCTGAATTAGGCCGTAGCCGCCGTGGTTGCGCTCGTAGATCACGTTCATTTCCTGGGTTTCTGCATTGAGAAACATATAGAAATCGTGATCGATCACGGCCAGCTGCTCCAGGGCTTCGGCTACGGTCATGGGGGCCATAGCAAAGTACTTGGTGCGAATGACCTCGTCGGGCAGCTGAGGCTCACTGGTGCTGAGCACGCGGGTAACATCGGTTGCCGGGGCTTCGTTAAGATAGGCTTCGGTGGTTTTGCCCAAGTTGCCCTGCATGCGGTTGTTGCGCTTTTCTTTGAACTTGCGCAGCTGGCGGCTGATTTTGTCGGCGACCAGGTCAATGCTGGCGTAGAGGTTTTCGCTGCTTTCCTGGGCTCTGACAACGGCACCGTCTACAAACAGCGTGACTTCAGCGGACTGGCTGGCCCCAATTCTGGGGTTTTTTGCAACGGATAAATGAACGTCTACCTCATTGGTGAGGTGTTTGAAGTGGCTCACCGCCTTGAGGATTTTTTGCTCTACATGCTCCCGAATCGCGTCTGTGATCTCAATATTTCTGCCATGGATTACCAGCTTCATAAAGCGGACTCCTTGAAACGTCGGCTCATGGTTTCACCCTAACACCTTGTATTCTGCACAACAGCGTCCGTTAGAATCCTTTGCATGGGTTGATAATTCTTGATTGCCAAATCTTGAAAAATCGAGCATTTGCGCTAATCTACGGTTGACAAACATGGAGCAAAACGGTCGGGGATCAAGGCCCTTCTGCGATATCTATAGCTTGGGATTAGTGCCCTTTGTCGAAGTTTGGGCATTGCAAAAAAACTTAGTGCAGAGCCATCGCGACTCGCCTCAGCCCGATCGCCTGCTGTTGGTCGAGCACCCTGGGGTCTACACCCTGGGCCAGGGCTCGACGCTGGATCATCTCAAGGTGCCACCCGAGGCGCTGCCCTATCCGCTGTTTCGCACTGAGCGAGGCGGCGAAGTCACCCACCACTGCCCTGGTCAGCTGGTGGGCTACCCCATTCTCAATCTCAAGCGGCACCAGAGTGACCTGCACTGGTACCTGCGCCAGCTGGAGGAAGTGCTAATTCAAACCCTGGCTGCCTTTGGCGTGGTAGCGGGGCGGCAGGCGGGGCTAACCGGAGTCTGGGTGGGCAACCATAAGCTGGCGGCGATTGGCATTAAGGTGAGCCGCTGGGTGACGATGCACGGCTTTGCGCTGAATGTGTGCCCTGACCTGAGCGGGTTTCAGGCCATTGTGCCCTGCGGCATTGCCGACAAATCTGTGGGCAGCCTGGCCCAGTTTTGCCCGGGCATTACAGTAGCGACGGTGCTTCCAGTCGTTGTAACGAGCTTTGCGCAGGTGTTTGGCGTCAAGCCCGTTATACAGAATGCCTTCCCACCGGGCCTTTGAGACCTTCGACGGCGCAAATGCTGCACCTTCCCCAGCGCTTGAGTTCCCCTGTGGGGCAGGGGCACTGGCACTGAGGGCAAAGGGGCTGCTGGGCAGCAAGCTGTTGAGTCATGCCTGCCCAGCGCTCAAAGCTTTCTGCGGGCGTTTGGGGCCTCTGGAGCGATCGCGGAATAGCTCGGGGTTCGTAGCTGGGGTGCTGTCGCAACCACTCGGGCAACTCTGGGGAAGATGAAGCTGGGGCAGCCGCGATTTTACCGGACTTATTCTGCCGGTACCAGTCACCGCTAGAGAAGCGAATATCGCTGAGGTTGAGGTTGAGGCAATCGTTGAGCTTGGCGAGAATGCGCAGGCGCTCCAGGGTCAGGGTTTGCGCCCACATGGGGTTGACGACCGCCACATGCAGCACGTCCTGGTCGAGGCGCACCGGGGCCGCCTGCCGGGCTACCCCTTCGCCAACCACAGCCGTCCAATGGTTGAGCACCTGCCGAAACTGCCCCCGACTGCGCCAGCGGGGCTGCTGCTCTAGCTGGTGAATAACGGTGTGAATAGAATCGAGGGGCATGGGTGAAGAGCAATTTTCAGGAAGTCGGTTTACCCTGAGTTTACGGCGCTTTTTCGTTAGGTCAGCTATTTACCGCCACGCAACCATCATTGGCAGGACCCATGGCTTCCATTCTTGACCCGCCCATTTTGCTTAAAGTCGCCAAAATGAAGGAGCGCGTGTGTTGGCAGCACCCGGCCCTGAGGGAACGCCAGATCGACCAAACTCGCCTGATTTTAGACGATGGCCGCAGCGAAGATCGAGAATTCTCGTTTTTGGTGATTGGCGACAGCGGCTCTGGGCCGCACCCCGACCACCACCCCCAGCGACGGGTTGCCCAGCAGATGCTGCCCCATCTGCAAGACTGCCGCTTTTTGCTGCACACGGGCGATGTAGTGTACCAGGTCGGCTCTAGCGAGCAGTACCCGGAGAATTTTATCAAGCCCTACCGGGAATGGCTGGTGGGGGGCGATCGCCCCAATCAGGTCGCCTTTGACGAAATGCTGTTTCGCTTTCCGTTTTTGGCGGTGCCAGGCAACCACGACTACTACAACCTGCCCCGGCTTTACAGCATTTTGGTGCAGCTAACCCGGCCCATTCGCAAACTGCTGCGGCTCAACCTCAACCCCAATGTGGGCTGGCGCGGCTCTGGGGTGGGCGATGCCTACGCCCGCGCGTTTTTAGATTACTTGAGGGGGCTGTCGGACGATGAGCTGGCGGCCCACCTCGATCGCCACTACGGCCCCTGGGATGAGAATACCTGGGGGCTGCGCTACCAGCCGGGGCAGTTTACCCGTCTGCCCAACCGCTACTACACCTTTCGCTACGGGGGCATCGACTTTTTTGCCCTCGACTCCAGCACTTTTAATGACCCGGCCCTGTCGCCCCAGCGGGCTAGCAGCAGCCACTACCACCAGCAGCTCGTAGCCCAGCGGCAGGCCATTCTGCGCGAGCAGCAGCAGGTGCGCGACGAGGCTATCCACCTACAGCCCGGCGACCCGCACACCCAGGAGCGCCTTGATGACCTCCAGGCCAAGGTCGAGCAGCTAGAAGAAATGCTGCTGGATATTGAGAAACAAGCTAACCCAGGGCCAACCACCCTGGTCGATACCGAGCAGCTGCTGTGGCTGCGGGACGGGCTGATTGCGTCCTGGCAGGACAGGTCGGTGCGGGGGCGGGTGCTCTTTTTTCACCACCCGCCCTACGTGACAGAAGCCACCAAGTGGGCCCAGGCACAGACCATGGCCATTCGGCAAAACCTGCGCTGGGTGCTCGATCAGGTGGCGGCGGCCGTGCCCGAAATTAGCACCGATCGCCCCCCGGTCAACCTGGTGCTTAACGGTCACGCCCATTGCTTCGAGTACCTCAAAACCGAGGCCACAGGCTACGCCGACAGCCACATGAACTGCGTAGTCTGCGGCGGCAGCGGCCTCAGCCTCAGGCGACAGCGGCCCGAGGGCACCATGCTCTACGAACCGCTGGGCACCGATCCTGACGGTCAGGTGGCGTTTAGGCTGGTGGCCAAATCGCAGCTATACATGGGCCTGACCGGTCACAAAACCGAGCGGCGACGGCCCTATTCGTTTGTACGCATTGATGTCATCGGGGATGACTCGCCGCAGTTTGTGCTGACACCGTATATATCGGAGCGCTTTCATCAGGGGTGGGAGGATTATGCGATGGATCCGCTGGTGTTGAGTTAGGGGATGGGTGGATGGGTGGATGGG
>PYGV01000379.1 GCA_003022385.1 filamentous cyanobacterium CCP3
GGGTGGGAGGGTGTAGCAGAATCATCTACCCCGTTACCCATCCACCCATCTACCCATCCACCCCTAACGGGTCTCGGTTTTGGCCGCAAATCCTTCGCCAATTCTGCCAGTTGGGCAATATGCTCAGGCCGGGTGCCGCAGCAGCCGCCGATCACCTGCACGCCCAAATCCTCCACAAAGTGCATCAGCGACATCCGCAGCTCGGTGGGGGTGAGGCGGTAGACGGCGTGGCCGCCGACGTTCTCAGGCAGACCGGCGTTGGGGATGCAGGAGATGACGAAGGGGGACTGCTCGGCCAGGTGCCGGACGTGATCTTTCATCAGGTCGGGGCCGGTGGCGCAGTTGAGGCCCAGGATATCGATCGGGTAGGGTTCCAAAATCGCCAGGGCGGCGGCCATTTCGGTGCCCACCAGCATGGTGCCCTGCTGCTCCATGGTGACGGACACCATCAGCGGCAGGCGTTTTTCGGTAGCCCTGAACGCCTCTTCAATGCCATTCAGGGCGGCTTTGATTTGCAGCACGTCCTGGCAGGTTTCCACCAGCATTAGATCTACGCCGCCGTCGATCAGGCCCCGGGCCTGCTCCACGTAGGCATCCTTCAGAGTGTCAAAGTCGATGTGGCCCAGGGTGGGCAGCTTGGTGCCCGGCCCCATCGAACCGGCCACGAAGCGGGGCTTGTCGGGGGTGGAATAGTCATCGGCGACGCGGCGGGCCAGGGCGGCGGCGGTTTTGTTCAGCTCGTAGGCTTTGTCCGCCAGGTCGTACTCGGCCAGCACGATCGAGGTGCCGCCAAAGGTGTCGGTTTCGATCACGTCGGCCCCGGCTTCAAGAAAACCCCGGTGCACCGTTTCCACGGCCTTGGGATTGGTAAAGACCAGGTATTCGTTGCAGCCTTCGTACTCGGGGCCGCCAAAGTCTGCCGCCGTCAGGTTTTGCACCTGCAGGTTGGTACCCATTGCGCCGTCGAAGACTATGACGGGGCGATCGGGGCTGTGGAGGCGATCGAGGAAGGCGTTAGACATGGGCGCGCTAGACATACGGCTATACAGAATCTTTATTATCGACCATTGCCTCAAAAGTCGTCCAAAAGTTGACAGCTGCCGTTTTAGGGCAATTTGTGCGGAATGTGCCCCTGGATAGCCCCTCATGTTGGCGACTTACTATATGCTTTGACTGTAGCTTTTTTGCATAGATCACCATCACAATGGGCCGACTTACCACCCACGTTCTTGACACAGCCTTGGGTAAACCTGCCGCTTCGCTGCGGCTAACAGTCTGGGCCATTAATAATGAAGCCGATATCAAAACAGCGCTCAAAACCGTTGAAACCAACGACGATGGCCGCACCGATGAGCCCCTGCTAGAGGGCGACGAGCTGCACAGGGGTACCTACGAGATCACCTTTGATGTGGCGGCCTACTTTGCCAGGTCTGGGGCGGCTATTTCTGAGCCACCGTTTTTAGACCAAATTCCTGTTCGCTTTACGGTGGCCGACCCCAGCGGTAACTTTCACGTGCCGCTCTTGGTATCGCCCTGGTCCTACAGCACCTACCGGGGTAGCTAGGGCTGAGGGATGGACTTTAGGGCAGGGGCAACGATGGCGCGATCGCGGCCTTCGGCTTTGGCCTGGTAGAGGGCGGCATCGGCGGCCTGCAGGAGATCCTCAATTTCGAAATCGTCAGAGGGCACCGCTACCGCTAGTCCAAAGCTACAGCTGACGCAGGCGCTGGTGGGCGAGCCCTGATGGGGAATGGCGCGGGCCTGTAGGGTGTGGCGGATGCGGTTGAGAATGTGCACGGCTCCCTCGCTGTCAGTCTTGGGCAGAATCAGGGCAAATTCTTCGCCGCCGTAGCGGGCGGCCATGTCTGCCGGACGACGAATAACGGTGTCAAAAACCCCAGCGATCGCCCGCAGACACTGATCGCCCAGAATATGGCCGTAGGTATCGTTATAGGCCTTGAAATGATCAACATCGCAGAGCACTACCGCCAGCGGCGTCTGCTCGCGGCGGCCCAGCTTCCACTCGTAGGTCAGCTTGTCGTCAAAGGCGCGCCGATTTGAGATGCCGGTGAGGCTGTCCTGGGTTGCCATCGCCTGAAGAATCTGGTTGTCGGCCAAAATCTGCTGCTCTTGCAGCTGCTCCTGGGCCAGCAGAGCGCTGAGCTTGAGAGCCTGCTGCCGAGCCCGCAGCAGCGACTCGACCCGCAGCAGCAGCTCCGTTTGATCGACTGGCACAGTGATCACATCGTCAACCTGTTGGCGAATGGCCGGGGTGAGCAGGGGCAGATGAGCACGCTTGAGCAACAGCAGAAAGGGCAAAAAAACCGGGCTGGCTGCCTCTCGCTGAGCCACAATCTGCGCATTTAAGCGGCCCAGGAAGAGACTGTCAAAAATGCACAGATCAAATGCATGGCCCCAGTTCACTGTCTCAGAGGGGGAGTCTTGCAAACTGTAGAAACGCCCCAGCAGCCCGGTTAAGAGCCGACGATTTTGCTGGTGATCGATGCCCAGCAAAATGCGGTACTGCCATTGATAATCTAATTCTGGAAGCGAAACGGATGGGTGAGGAAACGGGTCAGGGTTCATCGTCGCGAGGCTTGATAAATTCAGGAACTCCGCTTAGGATGCCCCGCAGCTGAGTCAGGGGACGACCCACCTTGATGCCGTAGCGCGAAATTTCAAACTCCCGCAGGGTCTTTTCAAAGTCGCTGAGGCGCTTCTTCAAAACCCCAATGGCGCGGCGCATCTGGCCCCGAATTTCAAGGTATCGCAGAAAAATAATGTTGTCGGCCAGGTAGGACACCCCTAGCTCGGTGGCCTTGAAGTCGCCCGTAATCGACTCGATTTCGTTAGTGAGCAGGGTGGTCACGCCCCGACCCTTGAGGTACTGGCAAAGGGTGTGAATATTGCGAATCAGGTCGTCTGCCTGAAAGGAAAGCTTATAGCCCAGCACGCTGTCGATCATGATGATCTGGGTGTCGGCTTTTTCGACCTCTAGGCGCACCTGGTTGGCAAACTCGTCGGGGGAGTAGAGCAGCGGGTCAACCTTGACCACCTTCAGGGTGCCGCGCTCTACCATGGCCCGCACCGGCATATTGATGCCCTCGCAGC
Source organism: filamentous cyanobacterium CCP3 (assembly GCA_003022385.1). GTDB lineage: Bacteria > Cyanobacteriota > Cyanobacteriia > Phormidesmidales > Phormidesmidaceae > Nodosilinea. The sequence continues at coordinate 3,112 of PYGV01000379.1, forward strand.
GGTTGAGCAGGGTGTCGACCGCCTCCTCAAACAGGTAGACTACCGAGCGATCGCCCCGACCCGCCGCTTCTTTAATAAACTGCAGGCCCAGGGTAGTTTTGCCTACGCCGCTGGGGCCAGAAATAATCGTCACGGTGCCGCTTTCGATGCCGCCGTTGAGCAATTCGTCAATTTCGGGAATACCCGCCGGGCAGAGGTAGGGCACCCTGTAAACCTCAGGATTGTCGCTAGCGATGAGCTGAGGGAAGACGACTATACCGCGATCGCCAATCCGCATGGCGTGACAGCCCTTGCGAAATGAGCTGCCCCGCAGTTTCGTCACCTGCACACATCGGCCCTGATCCTGCATTTGCAGCGTGATAATGCCGTCGCTGACAAACTGTAAATCTTCGTCCGGGGCCTCCTGACTGCCCTCAGAGGTAAACAGCACCGTTGCCCCAGCGCCAATTAAAAACCGCAGAAACCCCACCGCCTGCTGGCGAAACTGATAGGCATCGTTGGATAGATAGCGCAGCTGAGTCATCGAGTCAATGAACACGCGCTCGGGCTGGAGGGCACTGACCCGCTCGACAATGCGATCTGTAAGCGGGGTCTGCTCTACCTGAGCCGCCGCAAAAATGTCGTAACCCTGGTTCTTAACAAAAAACTCGGCGTCGGGGCTGAGATCTAAGACGTCCACCGCATCGACCGGAAAGCCCGAAGCCGCACCGTTACGCCGCAGCTGCTCGAGGGACTCGCCCAGGGTGATCAAGAGTCGAGGGGCACCATCCTCCAAATCGTTGGTGAGAAAATGCCAGCCTAGCGTGGTTTTGCCGCAGCCCGGCCCCCCCCTGACTAAATAAGCCTGCCCCGTTGGTAACCCTCCGTCTAAAACCTCATCAAGGCCCTCAATTCCCAGCGAAAGGCGATGATTTTTGTGCATCCTGGTCGCGTCTACCTCGCATAACGAGCTGTCCCGCCCGACCTAATCGATCTGGAACGGCCTCTAGCTCTTTATCCTGCCATCAAAGGCTTCAGTTAGACGATTGTAAATAATCACAATTAAAAATAATGGAGGATTACTATCGTCCGGGGCGCTGAATGATGTGCTCCATAATCCGCTGCTTGGTCTTGGGGTCGATGCCAATCAGCCGCACGTAGTCCTGGGCGTAGTCGTTGAGGCAGCGCTCCACCGCCGCGCTAGCCGCAGCGGCATCGTGCCCGGCAATGGCGGGGCCGCTCTGCCAGGCGTTGGTCTGAAACCGGCGCTTATCCACATGCTCGATGCCCAGACGATAGCCCTGGGAGAGGATGGCGTTGATCTGCTGGCGCACGTCGGGGGGGAGGGT
>PYGV01000380.1 GCA_003022385.1 filamentous cyanobacterium CCP3
AGATGTGTATAAGAGACAGCCCCAGACCCCGTCGATCAGTCCTTTCCGCCGCCCTGCACCCAACGGAAAGGACTGATCGATTATCGGTTTAAACCTCTGTTCTGCAAATGGGTCTGTAGGAAACACTCAACCCTACTCTCCCCGTCCCCTCATCCACCCGCCTACCCATCCACCCGCCCACACACCCACGCACCCACACACCCACTCGCCTACTCAAGCGACTCCCGATATCGCGCCAAAAGCGGCTGCAAAAAGTCGTAGCCATCGACACCGATAACGGCGAGGAACTGACGGCGATGGTCGGCGAGAATGCCCTCGAAGGTCTCGGGGCCGAGCTGGCCGTAGAGGATGCTGAGCAGGGCGGCGGGCTGTCGCCACTCGGGGGAATCGATCTGGTGCAGCAGGTACATGCCCAGGCAGCCGGTGAGGACGGCCTGTTCGAGGTTGCCGTCGCCCTGGTGGGCAGCGGCCATATTGGCGAAGTTGGAGGCCATTAGAAAGCGATCGCCGATCGCCTGAGCCACCTGAAGCCCCTGCTGGAGGGAAGCGATCGCATCGCGGTACTGGCCGAGCTTGAGCTGGGCGATGCCGAGGCTGTTGGCGCAGAGGGCCTGGCTGGGGCGATCGCCTACCTGCTCTGAGAGAGCTAGCCCCTGCTCCAGGTAGGTGAGAACGGTTTCGTACTGTTCGGCTTCGAGCAGCTGTGACTGGCCCTGGGCGACCTGGCTGTAGCCGAGGTTGGCCAGGGCGTTGGCTTGCCCAATGCGATCGCCGCTCTGGCGGGCCAAGATCAGGGCTCGCTGGCTATGGCCCTGGGCGGTTTCAAAGTCTTGCTGGGCCACACAGGTGCGGCTGAGATGGTTGAGGCTGGCGATTTCGCAGGGTATGTCTTTGGCTTCGCGGGCCACCTCAAGGGCCTGCTGGTGGAAGCGCTGGGCCTGGCGGTAGTTGCCCAGCGCCCGTTGGGAGTAGCCCAGCAGGGTGAGAATGCGGGCCTTGACGGCGGTGTTGGCGACTTCCTGGAGGGGTTGATCGAGGTAGTCGAGCAGGGCGCGCAGGGGTTCTCCAGACAGCGCGGTGAACAGGCCGCCGTAGAGGGGAAAGTAGCTCTGGTTGGCAAACTGGCGCAGGCCCTGTAGCGCCAGCTGAAATGAACCCCTGGCCAATGGGCGCTGGCCCTGTTCGCCCAGGCGGCTAGAGATTTGGCCCCAGACGACGGCGAAGGTCAGAAAGGTGGCGATGGAGAGGCGCTTGCCCGCCTGGGGGTCGTAGGGCTGGCGATCGAACCAGTTTACCAGGGCCAGCTGCAGCCGCTGCAGGACTACTCCCCAGGCGACCCAGTCGGCCACTCGCAGGGGCATCGCGACGCCAGCGGCGGTCACGGTTTGGTGCAGGGCCAGGTCTTCAAACAGGCGCTTGAGGGCGGGCGCACTGACGATGCGGCCCCAGTGCTGCCAGGGGCCAGGGCGATCGCCCGGCTGACTAAAGCCAATTTGCTGCCCCTGGGCATAGATCCAGCCGACTACGTCGCCCTCAAGCTGTTGCCAGGCGGCGAGGCCCTGCTCCAGGCCATCGGCCAGGGTGCTCAGGGCAGGTGCGGCCTCGGTGGCTGGGGCTGCATCCGTCGGGGCCTGCTTTAGCGCCCGTGATAGCTGCACCAGCTGTTCCCGCGACAGGGGGTGGTCACGGTTGGGGTCAAGGGCCGCCACCAGTTGAGAAAGGCGATTTTCAGGAGGGGCCTGCAAAATTTCTGCTTCTACCCCGGTCACGACCGCTGTGGCCTGGTTATCGGCCTGCCAGCGCTGCCATTCGCCCTGAATTGTGCGCAGGGCGCGGTGCTTACGCACCGCTTTAGCGTGCTTAAACTCGTCGTCACCGGGGGCCAGGTCTGGTTCTAGAGCGGCCAGAGTAGCTTCTAAAGCCCGCTCAAACAGTTCGCCACTGCCGGGCTCTACCCCGGCCTGCAGCATGCGATAGACCTGCTGCTTCGACTGAATTTTGCCCTTGAGGGTAGCGGCAACAATGTCATCAATGAGCGTTTGGTATGGTTGGGCCATAGGTCGCCATGCCGTTCAGAGGGGGTAAAGCAAGCAGAAAAAAAGGGATTACAGGGAAAAGGTGCCGTTGCCCAAGTGTGCCACAGATTTTTTGGAGATTCAGCCCAATTGGGCTGAGCCTGATGCGGTACCCCTCGGCCAAACCATTGGGGTGAGGTAGTCTGAGAGGTAGACGGCAATCCTTGAAGTTTGCCTTGGGCTGAATAGGTGAAGTATGGGCGAGGTTGCCTGGAGTGCTATCCACGCCAGGGTGCATCGGCGGCTAAAAATGTGTCCGCTGCTGCCTCGGGGGGCAACGGTGCTGGTGGCGGTTTCGGGCGGGCAAGATTCGGTTTGCCTGCTCAGGCTGCTGGTCGATTTGCGGCCCAAGTGGGGTTGGTCGCTGCGGGTGGTGCACTGTGATCACCAGTGGCGGGCCGATTCTGCGGCCAAGGCTGAGTTTGTGCAGCGGCTGGGCCAAGACTGGGGCATTCACGGCCAAGTTGCGATCGCCGATGCTACGTACGCGACCGAGGCCGCCGCTCGCCAGTGGCGCTACCGGGTATTTGCGGAGATGGCAACCCAGGAATGCTGCACCCAGGTGGCGACGGGGCACACGGCGAGCGATCGCGCCGAAACCCTGCTCTACAACCTGCTGCGGGGTAGCGGCACCGATGGCCTGCAAGCCCTGGCCTGGCAGCGTCCCCTAGCACCCGATAGTACTGTTTCAGTGGTGCGCCCCCTGCTGGATCTAACCCGCCAACAGACTGGGGAGTTTTGTCGCCAGTTCGAGCTTCCCATTTGGCCCGATGCCACCAACCAGGACACCCGCTACGCCCGCAACCGCATTCGCCTGGAGCTGCTGCCCTACCTGCAAGAGCACTTTAACCCAGCGGCAGAATTGACCCTGGCCAACACCGCTGAACTGCTGACCGCCGAGGTCGATTTACTGGCAACGATGGCGGGGGAGCTGTACGAGCAAGCCGTTTTGCCACCGACGACAGAAGCCGAAGATTGGAAAATTCAGCGCTCGCCCCTCAAGGCAGCCCCGCTAGCCCTGCGGCGGCGGGTGCTGCGGCGCGTGCTTCAGCAGGCGATCGTGGCTCAGGTGAGCTTTGAGCATGTGGAAAAGCTGGTGGCCTTACTCACAGCCCCCAACGGCAGCCAGAGCGATCCCTTCCCTGGCGGGGCGATCGCAGTAGTAGAAGGGGATTGGGTGGTGGTAAGCGGCGTCGAACCCTAAGGAACGTGAATTTTTTAAGGTGCAATTCTTGTGGGTTAGGCATCTTGCCTGACCGTGGACAGCCGGGACGGCTATCTCACATTATTTGATTCGCTATCCTAAGCGGAGCCGTTTTGCTCCGCAACGCTAGCGCGTTCCCGCTAGCCTCTCTCGTAGGGAGAAAGGGGAGTCGAAAAACAAAGCCCACCAGCATTAAACCCTAGCCACTGATTTGGGTCCTAAAATAGAAACGTAGCCGACTTAGGGTCTGCCCAACCATGTCTCTTCCTCCTGCTGTGCGCTACCAGCTGGTACGCCTCCAGGCCATCAGTCATCCCCTCCGCCGTCCGGTGGTGTGGGGAACGTTGGCGTTGCTGGGGCTGGGGGCGGTGGTGGTGCCCCAGTATCTCAGCCATCCCGAGTGGCGCAGCCAGTACGATGCTGCGGTTGACAGTCCGGCGGTTGAGCCCGGCCCTGACCTGAGCGCGCTCACCAACGAAGACCTGGCGGATCTGGCCGAAATTGACAATTTGGCGCTGCTGCTCAACGAGTTGCAGCCGACCACCTCTACAGTGCTAGAAGTCCCCGCTGCCGACACCGACCGTTTGGCCCTACCCCAGGCTACGCCCCCAGAAGACGCTGCCAGCCCCTTTGCCCAATACCTGGAGCGCAGCCGCTTTCGCTTTAGCCCTGCCCCCAGTGATGCGGAGGGTGAAGGGGAATCTGCCATTGCCATTGAAAACCGCCCATCATCCCTTGCCCCCGGTCAGCGTCAGCCCTCTGGGGCCACGGCCACCGAGGCGCTGCCCCCCAGCCCTCTCCAGCAGGCTCTGAGCGAAAGGCTAACGTCGCGTCCGGCGCAGTCCACCGCTGCCGAATCCGCTACAGAAACCGGAGCGCGCAGTTCTACCGAAGCCCCCACCAGCGGGTTAACGCCCCCACCCTGGATGGTGGAAGGCAGCCTGCCTGGGGTCGACCAGCGCTTTATTCGCACCACGCCGCAAATGTCGCCGCCGCCCGGCACCACGGGCTATACGCAACCGCCGGGGTTGACGCCGGTTGCTCCAACGGCACCGTCGCGATCGCCGTTGGCAACCACTTCACCAGCACCCCTCAACCTGGACTTTGGC
>PYGV01000381.1 GCA_003022385.1 filamentous cyanobacterium CCP3
TAGGTGGTAGTGCTTTGCAAGTTCACGTCACTACCACTTTCCTAGCTTTAGCTCACACTATTTGAACAAACTCCAGTTACATTGTCAAACCGGCAGATTTAGACCAGCTAGTAGACATTCTCAAAACCCTGAATCTGCACTGGATCACCTATAACGAAAAGCCTCAGATCGACATTCTTTGAGCCAGAATCAGAACCAGAATCAGGTCATCGGCCCAGGGTCGCTAGCTGATGGCCTATTCAAAAGGTTGACGATCGCATCGATTAACGCCTCTGGCTCGATCGGTTTGGCTAGGTGCAGCTGAAACCCGGCGGCGATCGCCTCCTGCTGGTCAACTTCGGCGGCGTAGGCGGTTAGGGCGATCGCGGGAATGGCGCGTCGGTCTGGGGCTAGGGCTCTAATCTGTCGCATCAGCATGTAGCCATCTACCTCGGGCATACCCACATCTGAGATCAAAATATCCGGCGCAAAGTCTGCTAGCTGTTGCAGGGTCTCGGTAGCAGAGGCCATCACCCGCACCTCTGCACCAGCCTGCTGCAGCATAAACTCAACCAGTTCGCGCACGTCGCCATCATCGTCAATGGCTAAGACCCGAACTCCCGCGAGGGGATATAGGGGCGCAGGGTGTGCCGACCGCTCTCTCCCCGGCCCCGGCCAGTTGTCATCCTGGCCCTTCAGCAGCGGTAGCTGCACCGTGAAGGTCGATCCCATACCTTCGCCAGCGCTCTCGGCCCCAACCGTGCCGCCGTGCAGCTCAGTAATGTGCCGCACGATCGCAAGGCCCAGGCCCAGGCCGCCAAAGTTGCGGGTTGTGGTGCCATCTTCCTGGCGAAAATAGTCAAACACGTAGGGCAGAAAGTCTGGCGTAATGCCTTTGCCCGTGTCTCTAACCTGAATTTGAACGCAGTTTTGGCCTGGCCGGAGTCGAATTTCTATGGTTCCCTGGGGGGGCGTAAATTTGACGGCATTGCTCAGCAAGTTCCAGATCACCTGCTGCAGACGGGCCGCGTCGCCCATGACCACATCAACGTCCTGGTTAAAGCTGGTTTGAACGCGAATGTCTTTGGTTTCGATCGCCAGTTTTACTGTTTCTAGGGCGGCCTCGACGGTGTGGCTCAAACTGACTGGCACCGTGTTCAGCACCAGCTTGCCGCGCAAAATGCGAGAGACATCGAGCAAATCTTCGATCAGCTGGGTTTGCAGCTTAGCGTTGCGCTCAATCGTGGCCAGGGCCTGCTGGGTTTTTTGTTCGCTCAGTTTGTGGGTTTGCAGCAGTTTAGACCAGCCCAAAATAGGGTTTAGGGGCGACCTGAGCTCGTGGGAGAGCACCGCCAGAAACTCGTCTTTGATGCGGTTGGCGGTTTCTGCTTCCTGGCGGGCGGTTTTTTCGCGCTTCAGCAGCTGTTCGCGCTCCTCGGCGAGGCGCAGGCGCACGGCTTCGGCCTGCTTGCGATCGGTAATATCCATCGACGTTACGCCCACGCCCAAAACCTGCCCGTCGCTGAGGCACACCGGAAAGTAGTTGATCAAAGCATGGCGAACCAGATCTGAGGGCGAGGTCACGCCAGACACCTCCTGATTTAGCAGGGGTTCGTTGGTGTCCATCACGCGCCGAAGAATGGGCGAAATGACTGGAGCCCAGGCGGGTAAAACATCGCAGAACCGCCGACCTAGGTGTTCACTGAGGGGAATACCGTTGACGGCCGCCAGGGCCTCGTTGACATGAAGGTAGCGCAACTCGCGATCGAAAAAGGCAATGCCAACGGGGGAGCTAGCGATCAGGGCGTTGAGGGTGGTTTCACTCTGGCGCAGAGCCAATTCGGTTTGTTTGCGATCGGTGATCTCGACCGAGGCACAGGTAATGCCAGTCGTTTTGCCGTTGACATCTTGCAGCGGCTCAACGGTTAAATCGTAGTAAAAATCTCGATTCTGCATCGTGAGCTTGACCTCTTCTCGCCTGCCGCTGCCGGTTTCTAAAACATGGCGCTTGATGCGAGTGAGAATTTCAGCATCCTCTTTTGAAAATAAATCAGCATCGTGTTTGCCAATCACATCGCTGATACGGTAGTCAAAGGCTGGGTTATAAATCCACGTGTAGCGCAGCTCTTGATCTTGATTAAACACGGCAATGGGAGAGCTTTTGAGAGCGACGCGCAGCCGCTCGTCACTCTGGCGCAGAGCCGCTTCGGCCTGCTTGCGATCGGCAATATCGAGCACAAAGCCAATTACGGTGCTCTCGCTCAGCATGGCAGAGCCCAGCAAAATGGGCGCGCGCGACCCGTCTTTTCGAATGTATTCCTTCTCAAAGGGGGTACAGACGCCCCTCGTTCTCAGTTCGGCCTGCGATCGCTCACTCACATCTCGGTATTCGGACGGCGTCATCTCCTGCCACCGAATTTGACCGGAGCGCAAATCGTCTCGGGTATAGCCAACCATGTTAAGAAAAGCATCGTTGGCCTCAAGCACAGCGCCATTCAGGTCTGCCAATATGGTGCCAATAATGCCAGACTCAGCCAACCGACTAAACCGGGACTCGCTCTCGCGCCAGGCCTGTAAATTGGCTTCGGCCCTACGCTGCGCCAACCGCTGGGCTTGATTCAGCGAACTGATCAAAAGAGCCGCCATCACAAAAACGCTCAGCCGGGTCAGATAGCCTACATTGTTAATGTGCAGTGTGTAGAGCGGCGCAACATAAAAGTAGTTAATCGCGATGGTTGACAGCACCGTAGCCATTAGCCCAGGCCCCAAACCGCCGTACCAGGCGCTGACCATAACAGCCGCAAAGAACAGAGGCGTTGGGGTAGGTTCAAGGTAAGGACGAAAAAGCAGGTTGATGCCCAGGGCTAAGCCGACCGATAGCACAGCTACGCCGTAGCGCATCAGCCAGGTTAGCAGCGTTGTCGATCGCGGTTGACCACTTTCAAACTGACCTGAACGGTTGTGGGTCATTGTGGCCTTAACTCCATGCCCGAGCAATACTGATTCAACGCTTTCGGCTCCACTTTTGTAAGATAACGACGGAGGAACTATTTAGGCCACTGAGTAAACTGATCAATTTGAGCCTGATTTTCAAGGTTAGAGGTCAGCATTTTGGCCAAAGTTCTGTATCTGACAAGCGGTTCTCAACCCTATCACAGACTCTTGCTGACCAGAGATTGCCAACGGTCAAATAACTACCCAGTTTGGCTGAAGGCGATCGGTTCTTTCAATACTTGAATAAATACTAGCGACCAAAGCAAGTCCGTATTCATTCAGGAACGCAAAATTCACTCCGTTTGATTATCTGTCAGCGGGCAGATGCATTTATCTATCCACTGGCATAACCTGAGATGCTTAATCTTCAAGTGTGTAGGTAACGCCTTAAGAAGGCGATCGCTGAGCTTAAGTGATACCTGTCAATTTGGCCAAGCAGATCTACCAGGGTTAGTCAATCAGCCCTCTGGCCGCTCGACAGATTAGGGCTTTGTGCCAATGTTCGATAGCGCTGAGATATCTTCACCATCGTGGTAACGGCTACAGCGATCGCGCTACCCGGCTCACGACCGTACGGCTGCTCAAAAGTCGCACTGCTAAAATTCATCCTAAGCGACAGATTCTTCGGCTACGTCCGGTACAGCGCCCAAAGAATCTACCAGCACCTCCAGCTCCAGGGTAAGCTGCTCAGCGGGTTCAGATTCATCGCTGGCGGTTGGGGTGGCTTCAGCCTCACTCTCCTCAGGGTCCGCTTCAGCGTCGCGATCGAGCCAGGGAGAATCGAAATGGTGCCAGGGCAGTACCGGTTCGTTGGGCAGGCTTTCGGTCAGCACGGTAATGTTGCTGACATCGGGCTCGGGCAGTGCCACACGCCGTTCTAGCGTCGTTTCGTGTTGTCCATCACTCATACTGGTTCCCGCTGAAGGCGGTCAAAAACGTTAGAGTCAGAGCCTCTAGCCAAATCTAGGCTGGTGCTAGGTTAACCCAGAAGATGCCCCGGTAGCCACGTAAATCACCAGAATATGTACCAGCATGATAGCAGTTGTGCCCCAGATGGTGTAAGCCGCATATTTGAGACTTTGTGAGGTATCTTCGAGGCGCTGCTTGTTGGCATTGTAGGTTTCCGACAGGTTGACGAGCATTTGCAGCTGGTAGTCTTGTTCGGGCAGCGCCAGATAGGTTTCTAAAAAGTTACGGTCTTCTAAGTTGGGCGTAACGGCGACCTGGCGGGGCAAAAACGCGCCCATCAGCAGCGAAAAGCTGACCAAAAACCCCAGAATTTCGGCCAGACTAAACCAGCTGCCGCTGACCAGCAGCCGCGAAATGCTGAGGCTGGTCAGCAGCGCCCCGTTGGCGACAAACAAGATATTGAGCTTGGTGGTCAAAATCTGGCTCTGTTCGTTTTGCTCGCGCAGCACCGTCCGTACAT
>PYGV01000382.1 GCA_003022385.1 filamentous cyanobacterium CCP3
CATCCCCCACCGCCCAGCCGCGCTCCGGTGCGCAAAATCTGCCCCGCCAGCACCGCCGCCCCAAAGCCGTTGTCGATGTTGACGACGCCAATACCCGCTGCGCAGGAGTTGAGCATGGTCAGCAGGGCCGAAAGTCCGTTAAAGCTAGCGCCATAGCCCACGCTGGTGGGCACCGCCACAATGGGGCAGTCGGCTAAGCCCGCGACGACGCTGGGCAGGGCTCCCTCCATGCCAGCGACTACGATCAGCACATCCATATTGCGAATCAGCTGGCGGTGGTGCAGCAGGCGGTGCAGCCCAGCCACCCCGACATCCCACAGGCGCTTGACGGTAAACCCGCACAGCTCAGCGGTAATGGCCGCTTCTTCGGCCACCGGCAGGTCGGCGGTGCCCGCCGTCAGCACCCCAATAGTGCCTGGGTGCTGAGCAGCGCGGTTTAAGGGCACCAGGGCGCAGATGCGGGCCATGTCGTAGTACAGCACCTCAGGAATCTGCTGTTGAATTTGGGCGTAGACCTCGGGTTCAATACGGGTGGCCATCACCACGGGGCTGCGCTGGTGCAGGCTGCGCATAATTTGCACAATCTGGTGCACGGTTTTGCCTGGCCCCCAGATCACCTCTGGAAAGCCGGTGCGCAGGCTGCGGTGGTGGTCGACCTTGGCAAAGTCGTCAATGGGCTCAAAGTCGAGGTACTTGAGCTGGCTAAAGGCGGCGTCGGGGCTGAGCTGTCCCTGGGAGACAGCGTTGAGCAAAGCGCGCAGGGCATCGGGCTGAGTCACGGAGGCAACAGGAGCAGGGTAAAGGACAGGGCCAGATGTTGACCAGAAGAGGTTGAGAAGATTAGCCTAGACCATTGGCGTTGAAAACGGGGATGAAAAATGTCACAGGCTTGACATACCGAGGCTACCTCAGCGACATATTCCACCCGTACATTAATTATTAATCGTTCACTCCTCAACACCCCAAAGCGCCTGAGGCTTGCCTCAGGCGCTTTTTTTTGCGTTTGGGCATCGCTAAGACATCCGGAAACGGGGGGATCGACTCGTATTACATAAATAGGCCGTGACGCCAAAGCCCACCACTGGCTGAGCCAGTGGCGGTGTGCTCTAGAGGGAAACGGCTCTGTTGTGACATTACCTGTAATTTTTATGAAACGGCATCTATTGCATCGGCATCTAGGCACAATTGCCCTGGCCAGCCTGAGCCTGGTTGCGCTCACCCCACCCGCGATCGCTCGACCCGAGATTGCCAGCGGCGACCAGCTTTTAGAGACCGATGTGGAGGGCTGCCTCACCCGAGCCGATCGCCTGATTGAGACCCTGGGCGTCGAGTCTGACCAGGGCAGCATCGATCGCACCGGCTACTTTGAAGACGGCAGCTTTCGCGTGCTGTGCTACGGGGCAGGCGATGCCAACAGCCTGGCGATCGTTTTTGCCACCCACGACCAGTCGGCAGAAATCGCCTCTAACTTCATTCAAATGATGCTGAGTGAACTGTCGCAGAGCGAGGCGGTATCCCAGCAATAAACGGGTTTGATCTGGTAACAGCAAAGGGGGCTTGACCAGGTGGAGCCCCCTCTTAACCACGGCATCAGTGAATTAAACACGCAATACCGCTCGAACGGGCTGCGGCGGATGGCCCCACTTGTCTGGTCCCTAAGCGTAGATGTTGGCCGCTTTCAGCATGTGGTAGGTAATCAGAAGCTGGGTCAGCGCCAGGGGATAGCTTTGCAGGGTTTCGCCGGTAGTGCCCACCACCTTGCCAATGTCGGTGTTGCCCTCAATGCTGCAAAACTGGCCCAGGTAGGGAATTTCGCTGCACAGGGTGCGCTCTAGCTCCTGCACGGGCTTTTCGGTGGCGTGGCCGTCAACTTCGAGCACATCGACGGGCTTACCCATGTCGCGATCGAGGCCCATACGCACCGCATCGCTGAGGAAGCCGCCGTTTTTGTCTTCGAGCAGGTGGGTAAAGTCGGGGTGAGGGATGGTGGGGCGCATCACCAGCCGCACGTTGAGCAGCAGCTCGTCCTCGCTCTTTTCGTTTTCGGGGGGGTAAAAGCTCACCACCACGTCGGCCCACTGGCGCTGGGGGCGAATAAACGCTTCAGAATCATGTTCTCGCGCTTTGATCTGCTCAATCACTTCTTCGGGGGTGTAGCCACGCTTGCGGGTGTCGCGCTTGATCTTCCAGTTGGCGCGCAGGTCTTCGGGCGGAGCCAGGTAGACCTTGACGTCGTAGGCATCGCGGCAGGCGCGGGTCGAGTAGCCCAGCAGCCCTTCGACAATGACAAACCGACGGGGCTCGATGTATTCAGGGGCGTCAAACTCACCGCTGCTGTGGTTATAAATTGGCTTGAGAATGGGCTGCCCAGTACGCAGCAGACCCAGGTGCTGCTGAATGATGTCGATGTAGTTACAGTCGGGGTGCAGGGCTGAGATGCCCATCTCTTTGCGCTGCTTGCGATCGTAGCGGTGGTAGTCGTCCGTGCAGATGATGGTGACCTGGTCTTCGCCAAGAATTTGAGCAATACCCCGGGTCAGGGTCGTTTTACCTGCAGCGCTATCGCCCACAATACCGAGGATGATCGGACGACTCATGAATTCCTCCAGGGTTTGAGAACCAGTGGTTAGTTTTCCCATTGTAGGAACTAGGGGGTGCTCTCACAAACATTTGCAACCTGCGTACAATGATTAATTCGGAGATTGTTCGCTGCGTTGCTGGCCCTTCGGCCCATCCTCCCGTTCTAGAGACCTGTGTAACGTTCTATGGCAACCCTAGATTCTATCGAGAGTACCGATGCCGCTGTGGCTGCACCTCCCTTGCCCGAACTGCTGGCCCCAGCCGGCAACTGGGACTGCGCCAAAGCGACGGTAGAAAACGGGGCCGACGCCATTTACTTTGGCCTCGATCGCTTCAACGCCCGCATGCGCGCCGAAAACTTTACCGAAGCTGACCTGCCGGAGCTGATGGCGTTTTTGCATCGGCGGGGGGTGAAGGGCTACGTCACGCTCAACACGCTGGTATTTCCCACGGAGCTGGCTGAGGCCGAGCAGTACCTCAAAACTATGATTACCGCCGGGGTAGACGCTGTAATCGTGCAGGATGTTGGCATTTGTCGGCTGATTCGTCACCTATCGCCCGATTTTCCCATTCATGGCTCGACGCAGATGACGGTAACCAGCGCCGCTGGCGCGGAGTTTGCCAAGGAATTGGGCTGCCAACTGGTGGTGCTGGCGCGGGAGTGCTCGATCAAAGACATCAGCAAAATTCAGGCGCAGCTGAGCGATCGCAACATCACCCTACCGCTCGAAGTCTTCATCCACGGAGCGCTGTGCGTCGCCTACTCAGGCCAGTGCCTGACCAGTGAATCCCTGGGCGGCAGATCCGCCAACCGGGGCGAGTGCGCCCAGGCCTGCCGCATGCCCTACGACCTGATCGCCGATGGAGAACGGGTAGATCTGGGCGATCGCGCCTACCTGCTCAGCCCCCAGGACCTCTCCGGTCTCGACGTGCTACCCGATCTCATTCAAACCGGGGTGAGCTGCTTGAAGATCGAGGGACGGCTAAAAGCCCCTGAGTACGTCGCCAACGTCACCCGCGTTTACCGCCAAGCGCTGGATCGATTGTCAGCGAGGGGCTGGGAAGGTGGGTCTGGGGATCGATTGGAAGCTGAGGATAAAGGTTCAGCGCTGACCCACGCTACAGGAAAATCTAATTCACCCACCCACCTACCTACCCACTCATCCACTCTTCCACCCTCCGAAGAACGCTACCAGCTCGAAATGGCCTTCTCCCGCGGCCTCTACACCGGCTGGTTTGAGGGCATCGACAACCAGGCCCTCGTCCACGCCCGCTTTGGCAAAAAGCGAGGGGTGTTTTTGGGCGAGGTAACTCGCGTCACAGACGATGCCGTTTTTCTCAAAGCTCAGGCTCCGATCAAAGCAGGCGACGGCGTGGTCTTCGATGACGGCCATCCCGCCGAGAAAGAGCAGGGAGGCCGCATTTATCAAGTAGATGCCGTGGGCGATGAAACCCGGCTCAAGTTTGGCCGCGACGCCCTCAACCTGCGCCGCCTTCGCCCCGGCAACAAAATCTGGAAAACCAGCGACCCGGCCCTAGATAAAGAGATTCAGCAGACCTACAGTGGCGATCAGCCCAGGTTTACGCGACCCATCGCCATTGAGGTACATGGCTCCGCAGGCGAAACAATGACGGCGATCGCCCGCGACGGCCAGGGCCACATTGCCCAAGCCACCTCTACCATGGCTCTGGTGGAGGCTCACTCCAAGCCGCTGACGGGCGATCGCCTGGCGCAACAGTTGGGTCGCCTGGGCAACACCCCCTTTCATCTGGCCTCGCTGGATAACCAGATCCAGGGAGATGTCATGCTCCCCGTCAGCGA
>PYGV01000383.1 GCA_003022385.1 filamentous cyanobacterium CCP3
CGATCGCGCTTGAGCCAGTCGTCGAGGACGTCGAACCATCCTCGCTCGGCTTGCGCGCGTCCCATTGCTATGGTCATACGCGAGTCTCCGTAACTATCTAACAACAAGGTATATACACGGAAAATAATGGCGCCCACTCAAACCCAAGGACACAGGGTTGACTTTTGGTCAACCTGGCCACCCCTAGATTATGAGTAGTGTTTACTATTCTTTACCGTAGTTATCATTATAAGGGGTATTTTTAGGAGAGCTGGGCTGAAAACCCAGATTATCTTTAGGTTGCGGCGATTTTAGTGAGCATTTTTGCTTATGCCAATGGAGTGAATTTCGATGCCTAAAGCTTTGGCCTTTGCTTTAGTATGGCTGAGTTAAGCCTTTAGAAAGCTGCTGAGTTCGCCACCGAAAAGCGCTATGCCCAGCAGAATGGAGCTATAAACATTAAGATGGCGACCCTTTACACTCGTATAGAGAAAGGCGAACTTGGGAAAGCCGTCTGAGTCCTTACACTTTACTGAGTACTATTTGACTATGTTTACGATCGAGTTGACGTTGAAGCACACGGCTATGCCTCTCTCTGTACAAAAGAAAGAACAGGGCGAGGCAGAAGCGCTCTATAACTCATTGACGGAGAGTCTACGTAACGGTAACGGCCAAATGGTTGAAGTGACCTGTGACCAGCAACCCCATAAGCGCATCAGCGTTTTAGGTAGCGAGATAGCAGCCGTTCAGATGTTTGAGAAGAGCGGAACAGCGACTGCGTCAGGACGCCCCCCCGGATTCTTTGCACTGAGTAGCGATCAATAAGGGCCCGCATAAGAAACGCATACCATTACCTGGCGATGTTGTGACGGCCAAAGATTCTAAGGCTATTAGGGTTAGCAACTTGCAGTTTCAATGGCCGTCTGGCCAGAGCGTACTACGGGGCTGTTCACTGACGGTGCAGCCCGGCGAGTTTTGTATGCTGCTAGGCAATAACGGCAGCGGCAAGTCGACCCTACTGAAAATTTTGGGGGGATTGCTGCAACCTCAAGCTGGGGAGTGGTCAATTGAAAAACCCGTGGGGTTCGTGTTTCAAAACCCCGATCACCAGCTAGTCATGCCTACGGTGGGAGCCGATGTAGCATTTGGGCTAGTTGATGAGCATCTTCCTTTAGCGGAGATTCGCCATCGAGTAGATGATGCCCTGGCGGCGATTAACTTACTGGACCTGAAGCGGCGACCTATCTATGCCCTTAGCGGTGGGCAAAAGCAGCGAGTGGCGATCGCGGGGGCGATCGCTCGTCACTGTCATGTACTGCTGCTCGATGAACCTACAGCCCTGCTGGATCCTGATAGTCAAATCGACCTGGTTAAGCGGGTCCGAGATTTAGTTAAAGAGCGTGGCTTAACGGCCCTGTGGGTGACCCACAGGTTGGTCGAGCTGGACTACTGCGATCGCGCCTTTTTGCTGGAGGCAGGGCACGTACTTGATGAAGGCGATCCTAATCGCCTTAAGCATCGTTTGCAGAACTAGCCGGGGTTTTCTGTGTAAGTGCAGGATGAGAGCCGCCAAATGCCTAGCTCTAGGCACCTCCAACCGCATCTGGGTGACACCTGAAATTCTTGGTAAGATAGAAGCTCGAGTCATTTATTCAGGTTGTTATGGTTAAGCGCTCTCCCTTTGACAGCACCCAGGTTATGCGACGTACCGAAGACCTGATTCGGGCTGCTTCAAACCGCTATCGAATCACGGTGCAGGTAGCCAACCGTGCCCAGCGGCGGCGCTTTGAGGATTTTGAAAATTACGAAGACCCCAAGATGAAACCGGTCCTGCGGGCCATTATTGAGATGTCTGACGAGCTGACCCAGCCTGAGATTATTGGCGAATAGGCTTAATGAATTGCCTATTTTTGTAGATCAACAGTGGATCAGCGGTTTACTAAAGAAGGTGACGGGTGGCGGCTCGGTTGGGACGCCACTGCACTCTCCTATAAAGGTCTGCTAGGAGGCAAAGCCTGGGCGATCGAGCTAACCGAGGCCGAGTTTCAAACCTTTTGTCGGCTGGTGCTGGAAATTAGCCAGACGATGGGGGCGCTCGCAGCCGAGCTTATGGAGGCTGAACGTATTACCTGTGAGGCCGAGGCCGACAACCTTTGGCTGGAGGCAGAGGGTTTTCCTGATGCCTATAGCCTTAGATTCATATTGGCCTCAGGTCGGCGCTGTGAAGGCGAGTGGGACACCGTTGCTGCCCAGCACATTGTTCAAGCGACTCACCATCTGACGCTGTTTTAATGGCCTCAAGGGTTTTAATGGCCTCAAGGCATGTCATTAATTCTGGCCACAATCCCTCCTTATTCCATTAGCGTTGCCACGCCTAACCCAAGAAATAGGCCACGAGCTGTAACGACTTATTCTTGGGCCATTGGCCGTTAAGTGATGACAGCCCGTAGTAAATCGAAAATTGATTTCTCAAGTTTTACGAGTGTTACCCTCACTTGTGTTAATCTAGTTAAGCAAGATTGAAATAGACCGGGGCGTAGCGCAGCTTGGTAGCGCACCACTTTGGGGTAGTGGGGGTCGTGGGTTCAAATCCCGCCGCTCCGATTGAGATTTAAAACCGGAATCCCCTGTTAACAGGGGATTCCGGTTTTTAGTATGAGTTTGCTTAAGCGCATTCAGCTACATGGTTGTAGTCTTCAATGCACCAACGACATTACCCCAGCACTGGCTCTGGTATTGCCCCCTGCAAATAGCCTAACCACTCGGTCAAGCTCTCCAGCTGCTTTTCGGGCTTGAGCACGCCCAGGCCGCGCACGACGACCTTGCCGCCGCTGTAGACAAAGCGCGACTTCAGGTGGCTGGGCAGATTCTCGCTGATCTTCTTCCAGGCCGGTTCTTCCATAGGGGTTTCTAGCACCACGTGCTGCTTGCCCTCGGGTTTGATGCGGGAGAAGCCCGCGGCCTTGGCCACCAGCTTTAGCTCCAGCATGCGCACTAGCTGGGCGGTGGAGTAGGGGATGGGGCCGTAGCGATCGCTCAAATCCGCTGCGATCTGCACGAGTTCTACCTTGCTGCTGGCTGAGGCCAGGGAGCGATAGGCCCCCATCTTTTGCTCCAGGTCGGGGATGTAGTCGTTGGGCACAAAGGCGGTGACGTTGAGATCGACCTGGGTGTCTTCGACCTTGGGAATGTCCTGACCGCGAATTTCGGCGATTTCTTCTTCAAGCATGTCCATATAGAGGTCGAAGCCGATCGCATCCATCTGGCCCGACTGCTCGGCCCCCAGCAAGTTGCCGACGCCGCGAATTTCCATGTCACGCATGGCCAGCTGGTAGCCGGAGCCCAGCTGGGTGAATTCTTGAATGGCCCGTAGGCGCTGGCGGGCTTTGTCGGTAAGTGATTTTTTGGGGTAAAACAGCCAGGCGTGGGCCTGAATGCCTGCTCGTCCCACTCGACCCCTGAGCTGGTAGAGCTGCGACAGGCCAAAGCGGTGGGCGTCTTCGACCAGAATAGTGTTGACGCGGGGAATATCGAGGCCCGACTCGATGATGGTGGTGCAGAGCAGCACTTCGGCGTCGCCGTTGCTGAAGGTGAGCATGGTTGACTCTAGCTCGCCTTCGTCCATCTGGCCGTGGGCGATCGCAATTCTGGCCATGGGCACCATCTCGCGAATTTTGGCAGAGACTTCCTCAATGCCCTCGACGCGGGGCACTACGTAAAACACCTGTCCACCCCGGTCCAGTTCCTGGCGAATGGCGGTGCGAATCGCCTCGGGGTCGTGGGGCGAGAGGTGGGTTTTGATCGGGCGGCGCGAGGGCGGCGGTGTGGTGATCAGGCTCATTTCACGCACGCCGGAGAGGGCCATATAGAGGGTACGCGGAATTGGGGTGGCGCTGAGGGTAAGCACATCCACCTGGGTTTTGAGGGATTTGATCCGCTCTTTCTGGTTGACGCCAAAGCGCTGTTCTTCATCCACCACCAGCAGACCCAGGCCTTTGAATGTGACCCCTTTGCCGAGCAGCTGGTGGGTACCCACTACCACATCGAGTTCGCCCGTCTTCAGCCGCTGCAAAATCTCTTTTTTCTCGTTCTGGGTACGGAAGCGGTTGAGCAGCCCCACCTGGATGGGGTAGGGGGCGAAGCGTTCTTTGAGGGTGTGGTAGTGCTGCTGAGTGAGGATAGTGGTCGGGGCCAGCAGGGCCACCTGCTGCCCGGCGGTGACGGCTTTGAAGATCGCCCGCAGCGCTACCTCGGTTTTGCCAAAGCCCACATCGCCGCAGACCAGGCGATCCATGGGGCGATCGCTCTCCATGTCGCGCTTCACGTCTTGCACGGCCTTGAGCTGGTCGGGGGTGGGCTGGTAGGGGAACGAATCTTCCAGTTCCTGCTGCCAGGGCATGTCGGGGGGGTAGGCGTAGCC
>PYGV01000384.1 GCA_003022385.1 filamentous cyanobacterium CCP3
GGGCAGGGCTGAGCGGCCCGTTGATGGGTCATCACCAGGGGCACCCCGCCGCTAGGGGCCAGAGTAAAGCCGCGCCGCTGAAGTTTGACCGGGTGTTCGTTGGCCAGGGCTAGACGAACCTGCGACAGCACCGTAGCCAGCACCAGCTTCATTTCGAGCTGAGCCAGGGCATAGCCCAGACAGCGCCGACTGCCGCCGCCAAAGGGAAAGTACTCCGAGGGCGAGTACTGGCGGGCCAAAAACCGCTCTGGCCGAAACTCCTGGGCATTGGGATAGATGTCTTCGCGGTAGTGTACCAGGTAGATGGTGGGCATGAAGATCGTTCCAGCATCAAACCACTGGCCCCCCACCTGCACGGGCTCTTTGGCAATGCGAGGAAAAATCACCGGCAGCACGGGATACATCCGCAGGGTCTCTTGGCAGACGGCGTTGAGGTAGGGCAGCTGAGCCACAGCCATAGGGGTGGCTTCAGTCCCGAGGCCGTCTAGCTCTGCGATTAGCGTTTCGTAGACCTGGGGATGACGGTGGATCTGGTAGAGCGCCCAGGCCAGGGTGGTGGAAGTGGTCTCGTGGCCGGCAAAGAGAATAGTGAGCAGCTCGTCGCGCAGTTCCTCGTCGACCATGGGCTGACCAGCTTCGTCGCGGGCGGCCATCATTAGGCTCAAGACATCGGTGCCGTGGGCCTGCCCTGGTGCTCGCTCTCGGGCGCGGCGATCGCCAATTTCGGCCTGGAGCAGGGCGTGAACCTGGCGCTGGCGCTGTTTCATGCGCCCCCAGGGCGACCAGGGGCCGAGGTCTTGCTGCAAAAACTTGAAGAACAGCAGGCTCGATCGCAGGGGCGAGTCGGTCATGTCGAGCCAGGCCGTGAGCAGGGGCTTAAGCTGGTCGTAGCGATCGCCCTCTCGCAGCCCAAAGACAATCTGCAAGATCATCTCTAGACTGATCTGCTGCATGGCGGTGCGGGCCACAAAGGGCTGCCCTATCTGCCAGCGGTCGGTCACCTGCCGGGTAATATCGACGATCTGCTGAGCGTAGGTGTGCAGCCGCTCGCCGTGGAAGGGGGGCATGAGCAGCTTGCGCTCGCGGCGGTGGCGATCGCCATCCATCAGCATCAGTGAATTGCGGCCGATCAGCGGTTCGGCAATGCCGTTGCCGCGCCCTACGTCAAACTTGGCATCTTGGCTAAAGATATCTTGCACCGCCTGGGGATTGCCCAGCACCACCACAGTCCCCAGGCTCGTCAGGCGCATAGTAAACAGGTCGCCGTAGGTGCGGCTGTGTCGGTCTTGAAACTCCAGCGGGTCGGCCACCCACTGGATGAGCTGCCGCCAAGGGGGATCGGGAATGCAGTTGGGTAATGAATTGGCCATAACGATAGAGTGTAGCGGTGGGGGTGCAGCGATCGCTCCGGTGTGCCTCCTCACTCTAGCGACTCTAATATGTTCTATGGCGAAACTCTGGCCCTACGCCACCCCCGGCATCCCTGACCACCTGTTTGAGCAGCTGCCCGGCATTCCCCTCAGCAGTCGGGAGGTGCGGCTGCTGCTGCTGGGCTACCTGCGGCTCAAGCCCAAAGATGTGCTGTGGGATATTGGCGCGGGCACCGGCACCCTGGCGATTGAGGCGGCGCTGATGATCCCCGGTGGCAAGGTGGTGGCGGTGGAGCGCGACGGCGATGTGGCCGATCTGATTCGGCGCAACTGCGATCGCTTTGGCCTCGCCAACGTGGAAGTCATTCAGGGCAGCGCCCCCGACTGCCTGGGCGAGTTGCCCCACCACCCTGACTGCATTTTTGTTGAGGGCGGGCGCAACCTCAGGGAGATTTTGCTGGCCGCCTGGGATTACCTGCCCTCGCTGGGGCGGGTGGTCGTCACCGCAGGCAACCTCGAAACCCTCTACGTAGTGTCAGAAACCTTTGCCCACCTGCGCGTGCGCAACATTGAAGCCGCCCAGCCCGCCGTCAACCGACTGGAGACCAAAGGCAACCACCAGGTATTTGCGGCGGTAGACCCCATCTTTATTCTCAGCGGCGAAAAGTACGAGTAATCCTGAATCTGCCTTAGCTGCCCTCGATGGACTGGGCAAACACCGTAAAACGACCTGGTTTCGCCTATGCCCCTTGGCCATTTTGCCCGCCCGCCGCGCCGCCCAGCTCAATCCTATCGTTGCATTGCGGAGCTAAACTATGCTCGCCGACGAACCCACCGGCGCCCTCGACTCCCAAACCAGCCAGAGCGTGATGGATATCTTTGCTAACCTCAACCGCGAGGGCATGACGGTGGTCATGATGACCCACGATCGCGAGGTTGCCGAGCAGTGCGGTGGTCAAGGACCGGCCCTTAGGGGCCATCGCACCATTACCTTCCGTGACGGCCAAATCGTCGCCGCCTCCCGTTTCCCCACCACCCTCACCCATTAGTACGGCTGTGCGGAGTTCAAAATGAAAAATTCAAAATGAAAAATTGTTGATGTACCAATGGTTTAATCAGCTTGAATGGCAAGCTTATTTTTGCCTTGCTGTACTAGCCCCTTCAGTCCCACCAACCCCACCCGATCCACCAACCAACTCATCCGCAAAATAGAAGCTTAAACCGATGATCACCCAATCCTTTCCGTGGGGTGAAGGGCGGCGGAACGCCATTCGAGACGGGGGTCTGGGGCCAGCGATACGGCCCCAGCAGCAGATCTGGCTTTTGCCCTCGACTGTGAGCCGCCCAAGCCACGCCCACCCCAGCCACCGCCATAGCTACGCTTCCAGCACCTGCTGAATGCGACGCTCTAGCTGATCGAGATCCAGCCCGCCTTCGTCGCGGCTAATGCGGCGCACCGTCGAGTTGACCTTCGACAAATCTTCCAACAGGTCAGTCAAAATTTGCTGCTGCTGCCGAGATTGAGTTACTTCTCGCGGCTCCTGAACCAGATCGCGCACAATCGTATCTTCTGCCCGCGAGGCCACAATGGGATCGCTCTGGCCTTCCAGGTACACAAACGTCCGCCGTCCGGGGCCGCGCTCTTCTTCCACCGGCTGGAGCGATGTCACCTGGTCCGATCGCACATATTTCCCGAAGCCTAAATGGACTAATACTGACGACTGAATCTTCATACTGCCAACTACGTCTACTACCGTTATATCCCCATGATAAATAGCTTTTAGAATCGCTAGAAGCAAAGCCAGGAGAGGATTCTACGGCAGTTTAAGTAGAGGTTTACGCGAGGGTCTCAGCGGAGACAGACTGCTGATCCAATTCGCTAGGGTGGACGGCAAAAAATGCTGCGATCGCCCCATCACCCCCCCTTGCTAAACTCAAGACAAGCTGTCCACATTCCCAAACCCGGTATGCCTCCTTCAATGCAGCACCCCACTCGCCACGTGTGGGATTTTTGGTATCACTTTGATGCTCAGGCCAGGCTCTTTCACATTTTTTACCTCAACGCCGATAGAACCCTGGTTTCCTCAGGTCAGCATCACTTTGCTTCCACCGTAGGCCACGCCGTCACGTCTGATTTCAACACCATAGACTGGGGCAACGAAGACAGCATTAGCGTTGTCAAGCCGCCTCCAGACCACTGGGCAAATACTTCGATATGGAGTGGCGATGTGATTAGGGTCAAAAACGGCTACCTGATGTTCTACACCTCCCGCGATCGCACCCAGGATGATGGCCTGACGCAGAATATTGGCGTCGCCTATACCGACAATTTATGGTCTAACCAGTGGCAAATACTAGGTGCTCGAATTCAGCCAGGCTTTGTCTATCAACCCAAAAGTACAGACGGCGATCTAACCTTCCACGCCTGGCGCGATCCGTTTTTGTTTCGGCAGTCAGACAGCCAAATTTACATGCTGCTCTCCGCTAAAACGTCGGCTGGTGGTATGGGCCGAAATGGCGCGATCGCCCTCCTGACTATTCCCAACACCGATTTCTCGGCAGCTGTTCAAGGAGAAGGCGAGTGGCACTATCTACTTCCCATTGCTGAGCCCTGTTGCTATGCCGAAATGGAAGTACCGCAGCTTTACAAAAATCCTCAGGGCGGCTATGAACTTGTATTCTCCACTTGGGCTAAATATGATTTTGCGCCTGCTACCGATGGAAAAGGTGGATTTCAGAGTTTAACCCTGCCAAACTTGAATGCTGCTAAAGAAGACGGCATTAGACTCTCACCATCTAGCCAAAACTTTCAGGTTTTAAGGCCTGAGAGCGAAGGGCTTTACGCCTGCCGCATCATTCCTGAACTAGAGGGTGAGATGGTTGGTTTCGATAGTCAAACAGGTGGCATTCGCCGCAGCGGCATCAAAACCAGGCTTATATCAATGAATCGGAACTTTTCTGATTTGGTAATTGCAGTTTAGCGATCGCAATTTTCAGCATTCCTAACCCCCCCCCTCACTGAC
>PYGV01000083.1 GCA_003022385.1 filamentous cyanobacterium CCP3
CGGCAGCGTCAGCCCTACCTGCCACAGAAACACCCAGGGCCACGACACTATCAGGGTGCTGCTGCCCGGCAGCAGGGTAAAGACGACGTAAAAAGCCGCCGTTAGTAGGGCCAGCAGGGTGCCGTCGCTGGAATCTTGGGCAACGGGTTTGGGCTTGGGTAGAGCATCCTCGGTCATGGTGGCAGGGGGCAAAGGGTGAACAAATTAGGGGGTGGACAAATCTAGCTTTGAAAGACGAAAGCCATTGTGGGTGGGATGGGGCAGTCCCAGCGCTTTGGTGCGTAGGGCCTCAATGCGGCGATCGAGAACGGGCAGCTCACGCGGCCAGGTGGGGAAGAGGTTGAGTTTGGCTACCAGGGTATAGCGCTGGAGGTTTTGCGGCGTCAGCATGAGTGTAATTTGCTTGGCCTGGTAGTTGCGGTAGGCAAAGGTTAACGATCCCCGATAGCCTTCGTCGGGTTGGGTGACGATAGCGGTCAGCCAGGAGCGCAGGGAACGGATAACCAGGCTTTCTTCAAGTAGCAACGTATCGGGGTCAGGTGGTGCATCCTGGGGTTTAGGTAGGGCTGGATGGGTCTGCGGGTCAAGCCAGGTGGCCAGGAGCTGAAGCTCAGGAGATGTTTGCCCCAGGTTGAGGTTTTGCTGTACGGCTTCCAGGGCGGCAGCGGGGTCAGAATCGGCCAGCAGCAACCCCCTCACTACTGGACGCAGCAGGGCTGGATCGACCTCAACTAACGGCTGCTCTGTCCACCAGGCCAGCAGGGCACGGGTGTCGTAGATAGTGCCGAAGCTGGGGCTGGCGGGGGAGATGTCGGCCAGGAGGGTGTCGTACTCCACCAGGGTGGCCCGTGCTACAGCGGGGTAAATGGCCTGATAGGATTCCTCTTGCCAGTGGGGATAGGTGAGGGCAGCGGGGTTGACCAGGGCCTCTAAGGTAAAAGCGGCGATCGCCTGCCTGAATTCCCCTGCTCTCAGCAACAAATCGCCCAGCAGCCAGTAGCCGTAGTGGTGGTGGCGGGGCATTAGCTGCACAGCGTAGGCGGCGTAGGGCAGGGCGGTAGCGGGGTCGGTAGTCTGGTGCAGCACCGCCAGGTTGTGGTTAAACCAGCCATCGTTGGGGGCCGCCTGCTGGGCCTGGTGGGCGTAGTCGAGCATCAGCGATCGCACATTTTCCTGCGTCTCCGAGTCGCCCAGCACTTGGTCGAGGCCCCGCAGCGCCTCCGTCGCCACAGCCGAAGCGGTCGGATCCCACGGACTGAGGCGGTAAGCCTTGTACCAGCGGGTGTCGGCCAGGTTGAGCTGCTGGCTGTAAAAGGCGCGATTGGCCAGAGCCCCGTAGGCCACCGTGAGGGTAAAGGGCAGCCAGATGCTCAGCAGCAGCCCCAGCCACAGGGCCACCGCTAGATAGCCACGCTGCTGCCCGTCCGCTCCGACAGGCGTCGCTTGAGGCAAATAGCTACCGCCCAGCGCCAGCAGCAGCACCATCAGTCCCAGCAGCACCCCTGTAATGGGAATATTTTCAAGCTGGTAGTCGCTCAGGCTAGAAACCCCGTAGGCCAGCAGGCTGCCGCCAATGCCGCCCAGCAGTGCGCGATCGGTCGGTTCCAGTGGCTGTCGCCACAGGCGAATCCACAGACGCAGCACCAGCACCATTCCGGCCAGCACCACCACCAGTCCCAGTAGGCCGAGTTCTCCGGCGATCTGCACCGGGGTGTTGTGCAACTGCTGAATGTGGTCAAGACCGGCCCCAGCCTCGATTGGGCGATAGAGGTTAGACACCCGGCTCATCACCCCAGGGCCAACGCCCACCAGGGGGCGATCGCGCAGAATGTTGCCCCCCAAACGCAGCATAAACCAGCGATCGAGGGTGGGGCCATCGGCCAGCCCCCCAGTGCTCAACCAGGCGCGAATGCGAGGATTGCTGGCCAGGATAAGGCCTACGGCGATCGCCCCGGCTATCCCAGCCAGCCCCCAGCGCCAGCGGTGGTTTGGCTTAATTCGCGTCAGGCGGATGAGCCAGGTCGCCCCCAGCCAAACCACCAGCCCCAGCAATGCCCCCCGCGAACCGCTGACATAGAGGGCCGCTAGCAGCAGCCCGGTGGTTGCGATCCAAACTCCCCGCATCCAGCCCTGGGCGGCGATCGCGGCAGCTACGGCCAGAGGCACCATTAGAGCAAAATAGCCACCGACAAAGTTGTGGTGCCCTAGCGGCTGGTGGTTGCGCAGAGCCGTCAAAAAATTCTCTGAGGCCCACATGGCCGCATCGGGCCGCCAGAGCCCCAGGCTGACCACCGCCGTACCCGCAGCCACCGCCACCAGGCCCCACCACAGCCGCAGGCGGGTCAACCAGGTGTGTTCGACGGCGTTGCGATAGACGTACAGCACCGCGCCATAGGTCACAACCAGGCTCAGGTTCCACAGCGCCACGCGGGGAAAGGGCGACATCAACGCCGACAGCAGCACCACAATCCCAAAGCCCAGCGCCATCCAGTCCAGCCCGTAGCCCAAACCGTAGAACGCTGTTTTCGAGTCTGAACCATGCGCCTGGTCTGAGTCAGCCGCAGAATGCGCCCCGCGCAGCTGCCGCCATAGCCCGATCAGCAGAGCTACACCGCCAATCTGCCAGAGTAAAATCCAGGCCCAGCCCACCATGCGGTAGTAGCTCAGGGGCAGCCAGCTAAACACCAGCAGCACCAGCCCCCCGACCAGCCACAGCGGCACGCCACTAAACCCTTTAGCTAAAAGCCTCACCCTCCGGTCAGCCCCGCTACCTGGTTTCGCTGCCGGAGTTGGGGAAGGATCGGCGGTCAATAGGCCCCCTTGCCCCACAGCACAATGCCAAGGGTGGCGGTGAGAATTTCCAGATCCAGATTCAACGACCAGTTATCGATGTAGTGCAGGTCAAGACGAGCGACATCGTCAAAGGTATCAATGTCAGAGCGGCCCGAAATCTGCCACAGGCCGGTCACCCCCGGCAGCACCTGGTGGCGAATGTTGTGCCAACCGTCAAATCGGGCCACATCGCGCACGGGCAGCGGGCGCGGCCCCACTAAACTCATCTGGCCGCAGAGCACGTTAAGCAGCTGGGGCAGCTCATCTAAGCTGGTGCGCCGCAGCAGACGACCCACGCGAGTCACACGAGGATCGTGTTTGACCTTAAATAACACCCCGTCTGCCGACTCGTTGTGCCTTTCCAAAGTTGCCTGCAGCCGGGGCGCGTCGGCTACCATAGTGCGAAACTTCCACACCTGAAAGCGCTTGCCGTGCAGCCCCACCCGCTCCTGACGAAAGAAAATTGGCCCAGCCGAGTCGAGTCTAATGGCCAGGGCAATGCCCATCAGGAGCGGGCCTAGCGCCAAAACGCCAAGCCCTGCGCCCAGATAGTCCATCCAGCGCTTGAATCGGTAGTCCCAGCCGCCCATCAGGGGCGCATCGAGGCGCAGCGTGGGCAACCCGGCCACGGTTTCAGGCGTGCCACGCCGGTAGAGCATGTCGCGGCTGGTGGGCAGCAGCTGCATGCCAATGCCCGCCCGCCGCAGCTTCCAGTACAGTTCCGAAGCCAGATCGGCAGAGGGAATGCTCTCGGCCAGCACCAGGGTAGCTCCCGAAGCCAAAATCGCTTGATAGGTGGTGGCAGAGTTGGCTGTGGTGGCTAGCGCCGCCCCAATCACGGGCACGTTCGCCCGCTGTGACAGCACATCGGCCAGGCGCTTGAGCCGAGGAGCCGGGGCAATCAAAAATACGGAGGACGGCACCTTGGCCTGGGTGAGGGGACGCAGCAGCAGCGTCGCCACCAGTCGTAGCCCCACAACTAGACCGACCCCGCTCAACCAGGCTGAGAAAAACAGCGATCGCGGCAAATCCAGCTTGGGGTCATAAAAATACATGGCCACCAGCGATCCCAGGTAGACCAGACTCAGCAGCTTGCCCGCCCGCAGATGCCGCTGCCCCTGCGAGGCGGTGTCGTAGAGGCCGCCGTAGGCAAAGAGCCCTACGCCACAGGCTACCAGCACCCAAAAGGGGCTGGGCAGCCCCAGCCATGTCCACCACACCAGCTGCGGCGGAATCGGCGAAAAGAACTGATTCAGCGACCTGGCAATGTGCCACGACAGTCCCAGAGCCAGAATGTCGGTAGCCAGCAGCACCAGAGCCCGCCGCCCCGGCCCGGTAAAGGCATCGCGCAGCTGCAGCCTCAGCCCCCGCGGGGCGCGAATATCCTGGCGGTGGCGGGGCCGCTGATGCAACACAGCGGGTACGGCACGATGACAATCCATAGCAGGGGCCATAGCAGAGAGCAGGGGCAAGGAATCACGTTGCCCCTAGTATTCCGCAATTGTGCTGAGAATCTATCAGGAAATGGGTTTGTTTACTGGGTGACACTCCGGTCGTCCCCGCAGATAGTGCCGCGCGAGCTGCATGCCAAACAGGAGTACAAACAGAGGATTGTTAACCAAATAGCGCCGCCACAGCCGGCGCGGCTCCTGGCTTAACCGATATAGCCACTCCAAACTCAAACGCATCATCCAGCGAGGAGCCTGAGCTACTTCGCCGCTAAAAAAGCTAAAAGCCGCCCCAACCCCGATCATGACAGCCTGAACCTGTCCCTGGTTGCGGTACATCCACTGCTCCTGCTTAGGGCAGCCCAGGCCTACAAACACCACCCGCGCCCCGGATTGGTTGATGCGGTCTACGTCGGCCGCCGCTTCTGCCGCTGACTGGGGGCGAAAGGGGGGAGCGTGGGTGCCCGCAATGGGCAGGCCCGGAAACCGCTGCTGGAGATTGGCCGCCATTTTTTCTAGCATGGTCTCCGTACCGCCGTAGAGATAGATGGGCAAGCCTAACTGAGCGGCGCGATCGCACCAGGCCAGCATCAGATCAGGACCATAGACTCGCTCCTGATCGGGCAGGCCCAGCAGCCGTAATCCCATGACTAGCGGCATGCCATCGGCGGTAACCAGGGCCGCCCGGTCAATGACCTGCTGATAGCGAGCATTCATGTAGGCCGTCATGACGACATGGACGTTGGCGGCAACCACGTAGCACGAGCGTCTCACCGATGCCCAGCGCTGGATGCGATTACAGGCATCGTCATAGCTGGTGGCGTTGATGTGGGTTTTTAGAATACGTCTAGTCTGGGCAGTTTGATTCATCGCTGTAATAGTGACCCTTTAGTGAGGGCAAGCCAAGTCTGACCCATAGGCGATCCAGAGCTTGGTCCCGGTTACGTCTCACTCGTCTTTAAGTATATGAATCCCACTTTGGCGCCGTTTCATATCAAACAGGTCTATTGCTTCGACCGGTGTGCTGGAGTTTTGCCTGGCCTCACTCGTTATACCGGTCAAAGGATACCTTGTTAGAAGTTTGTGAGCAGCTGCAACGCTCCTACTCATAATTTTTCGTTTATGTAGCGCTCTTGTCTTTTCTTGGGGACAAATCGCACTTACATTTGTTTAATTCCTGATTGCGCCACCTGAAGTCTTTTTGAGGCTGCGATCGCTAGAGTTCGGCTTTGCAGACCCCAGCAGAATGCTTGACAGCTCAAGGTCTAGCTAGTTCGCCCCAGCTGAGCGTGGTTTGAGATGGATGCCGCAGCGCTGCACGGTTTCAGATTGCCTGATTTGGGTTTGAGTTGACCAATAGTCTTGGACGTACCAATATAGCAGCCAGGACTTGAAACTAGATTTCTACAGATGCACGTTTAGGGGACTTTACACATCGTGGATGCACCGCAGAAGTTGGCTTTTGTTGTTCAATCTAACCGCTTGCAGGGGCTGATGTGGCAGGCGCTGCTCAAGTCCCAGAAGCTAGCCGTCATTCTAGAGCCCGCCAAGGGTGACTTGGCTGACTGTATCAGCCAGATTGCCAGTGCCGGACTCACCCTACCTGATGTGATTGTGCTAGACGCCGAAGCAGCGGAGCTCAACCCCTACGAATTTTGCCGCTGGTGCCGGGCTGCGTTTCCCAAAATGCAGGTTTTTCTGACTCGCTGCCGTCAGCTCCACGTTTCCGATACCGAGCGACGCTGGGCCAAACAGCAGGGCGCGACCGATTTTCTCAGCGGCTTCGATCGCGACACGCTGATGTCTAGCGCCACCGAGAATGTCAAGCACATTCTCACCAACCTAGACTACCCCTTCCTTAACGAAAAGGCTCTGCTGACGGTGCTGCTCAACATTCGCCGTCAGCTGGGTACAACCCAATCGGCCCCAATAAAGCCGGTCAAGCGCCCAGATCCTATCCCCAGAGAGGGGGTACTGCCCGGGCTATCGCTAGCCGCTAGCCCCAAAGCCTCAGCTGATTCCTCACCCGCTGCCGAGGCGGTTACTCCAGACCCACTTAACGATATCGACTGGGTCACCTCCGGTCTACGGGCTCTAGGCAGCGGCAAAGCCCGTAAAGCTGCAAAAGAATCATTTACACCTCCCCCACCAGCCGTTAAATCGAACGCTTTGCCTAAGCCAGCCGACAGAAAGCTGGCCGATGGCATCACCGTTCGCCGTTACCGAGGCGTTGTGTACTAGCGTCGGTATGTACCAGCTCTGTCAAAACACTCGAGGAGAAAGGCTAGGCCTGCATAGGCCTAGCCTCTTTTGTTTATTAACTACCTCTGATTGTTAGGGTTCGGCTTCAGGGGAGGGGTCACTGGCTTTCTTGGCCGTAGACTTTTTAGCGGTCGATCGCCCGCCTGTGGCCTTCGTAGATTTAGCCGGACTAGACTTGGTCGTCTTCTTGGTGCCAGTAGACTTGCTAGCCGCTGCGGTTTTGGTGGTCTTCTTGGTGCCAGTAGACTTGCTGGCCGCTGCGGTTTTGGTGGTGCGCGAGGCCGTCGATTTGCCCTTGCCGCCTTTGCCTCTTTTGGTTGCAGCCTTGGCATTGATCCAGCCGATCGCTTCCTCCAGGGAAATGGCATCGAGTTCGGTGCCTTCAGGGACCGACGCATTGACCTTGCCGTGCTTGACGTAAAGACCGTAGGGGCCGTTAAACACCGCCACCGGCTCTTCGTCCTCGGGGTGGGCACCCAGCTCTTTGAGGGGGTCTACCTTTTTGCGCCCGCGTCCGGCCTTGGGCTGGGCCAGCAGTTCGAGGGCGCGCTCTAGGGTTACCGTCAGCACGTCGTCGTCGCCCTTGAGCGATCGGTAGTCGCGGCCTTCCTTACCCTGGTCATGGACAATATAGGGGCCAAAGCGACCCTGTCCAGCCTTGATAGACTTACCCGTTTCCGGGTGAGCCCCTAGGTTACGGGGCAGCCGCAGTAGCCCTACCGCCATTTCTAAAGTGACGGCTTCAGGCTGAGTGCCTTTGGGCAGGGAAGCCCGTTTGGGGTTGGGGTTATCGTCGGTGGGTTCCCCCAGCTGCACGTAGGGGCCGTAGGGGCCAATGCGCATAAAAATCGGCTCCCCGGTATCGGGATGCAGGCCCACCTTGTCGGGGCCTTCGACCTTCTGCTTGATGATGCGCTCAATCTGATCGCCATCCAGGTCAGCGGGGGGGACATCCGCCGGAATGGACGCCTTGACTGACTCTTCCCCAGTGCCAATTTCGACATAGGGGCCGTAGCGCCCAATCCGAATTTTGGCTTCGAGATCGTCGAGCAGTACAGTGCGGGCCGCAGTAGGGTCGATCTGCGTCTCGCGCTCCTGCACCATGGTTTCTAGGCCCTGATCGCCAGAGTAAAAAGCTTTCAGGTAGGGTAACCAGTCAACTTCGCCCGTGGAGATATCGTCGAGGGTCTGCTCCATGCGAGCGGTGAAGTGCACATCTACCAGGTCAGGGAAGTTTTGCTCCAGCAGTTCGGTGACGGCAAAGGCCGTGAACGTGGGGATCAGGCTGTTGTTGACCAGATTGACATAGCCGCGATCGATGATCGTGCTGATCACGGTGGCGTAGGTGCTGGGGCGACCAATGCCTTCGCTCTCAAGGGTCTTGACCAGGGTGGCCTCGGTGTAGCGGGCGGGGGGCTGGGTTTCGTGGCCGATCGCCTCCAGGTCGGTGCAGTTTAGCGCGTCGCCCGTGGCCAGGGCGGGCAGCAGCACCTCTTGATCTTCGATCGCGGCATCGGGGTCGTCAGAGCCTTCAACGTAGGCTCGAAAGAAGCCGGGAAAGTCGATCCGCTTGCCGGTGGCGCGGAAGAGAGCGTTTTCGACCTCGATAGAGGCGGTGATGTTGGTCTGGCGGGCCTCGGCCATCTGGCTGGCCACGGTGCGCTTCCAGATCAGGTCGTAGAGGGCGGCTTCGCGTCCGGTCAGTCCGGTTTCTTTGGGCGTTCTGAAGGTGCTGCCAGCAGGGCGAATGGCCTCGTGGGCCTCCTGGGCACCTTTAGATTTGGTGGCGTACTGGCGGGGCTTGGGGCTGAGGTAGTCGGTGCCGTACTTGGTGGTGACACAGGCCCGGGCGGCGGAAATCGCCTGCTCTGACAAGTGTACCGAGTCGGTACGCATGTAGGTAATGTAGCCCTGCTCGTAGAGGTTTTGGGCGACGCGCATTGTGTCGCGGGCCGATAGCCTCAGCTTGCGGTTGGCCTCCTGCTGCAAAGTGGAGGTGGTAAACGGGGGTGATGGCTTGCGGGTGTTGGGGCGCTCTTCCAGGTTGCTGACAGTCCATGCCCCAGCCTGCAGACGAACCTGCAGCTCGCGCGCCTGGGTTTCGTCGAGCAGCACCACCTCGCGTCCGGCGGCGACTCGGCCAGTCGCTTCATCGAAGTCGCTGCCGTTGGCCAGACGAGTACCGCCCAGGGAGTAGAGCTTGGCCTCAAAGGCGTTTTTATCTTTCAGCAGGGTGGCCTTGAGATCCCAGTAGGAACCTTTGCGGAAGGCACGGCGTTCCTGCTCGCGTTTCACCACAACCTTCACCGCCACCGACTGCACCCGACCCGCCGACAGCCCGCCGGCAATTTTCTTCCACAGCAGCGGTGACAGCGTGTAGCCCACCAGACGGTCTAAAATGCGCCGAGTTTCTTGAGCGTGAACGAGCTGGCTGTCGATGTCGCGGCAGTTGCTGAGGGCCGCCTGAATGGCCTCCTGGGTGATCTCATGGAACACCATGCGCTTGGTAGGCACCTTGGGGTTGAGCACCTGCAGCAGGTGCCAGCTAATGCTCTCGCCTTCGCGGTCTTCGTCAGTGGCCAGGACCAGTTCATCGGCCTCGCGCAGGGCATCTTTAAGGGTTTTTACTACCTTCTTCTTGTCGCTGGGCACGATGTACAGCGGCGCAAAATCATCTTCTGGATTGACGCCGAGCTGAGCCCACTTTTCGCCCTTGACGTTGGCAGGAATTTCGCTCGCCGATCGCGGCAGATCGCGCACGTGCCCCATGGACGCCTCAACCCGATACCCTGACGGCAGGTAGTTGCGAATCGTCTTGGCCTTGGTAGGTGACTCGACAATGACAAGGGTTGACATAGGGCTGCTGGCGCTTCGGTGACAATCGTTAGCAATCGCGATGGGCTCTTTAGTCTACGAGACTAACCTATATAGAGTTCTAATCTATAGAGTTTATGGAGTTCGCAGGGGTAAGGGCCAGTTGATCAACACTGTACTGCACACTTACCGAACTGCTGATGCCCTTGGCTATGAAAACTTAACCATTGGAAACTCGCAAGAGATCTATACGCTAAATAAATAGATCATTCCGCTGGCTATCGTCCAGTACTGCCCAATCGCCTCAATCGTTCGGGTTTCCACTCAGTCGTTAATAATAACAATCTGGCCGAGGGGCGGCGATCGCGCTACTATCTGGCCAGAGCCCAGCTGTCAAATCAATCATAATCCTGCACAACCCTAGCGATGTCCCCTGGTCACGGCATACTGGTCAAGACATACTGGTTAAGGCGCCCTGGCCTCGACATATTGGTCACGGCACACTGGTCACGGCACAATTGACCTGGTACGGTTAGTAGTAATCTCGCAACGATAGAGAAAAGGTACCCATGGATCTCGTCAACCTCGGGGCGCAGCTCAACGCTGGCACCATCTGGCCGGAGGCCGTTCTGTTGGCCACGATTTTGGTGATTTTAGTGGGCGACTTGATCCAGGGCCGCGCGTCTTCGGCCTGGACGCCCTACGCGGCGATCGCTGGCGGATTGGGGGCCACCGCCGCCCTGGTAGTGCAGTGGTCTATGGCCAACCCGATTGGGTTCCTCGGCGCCTTCAATGCTGACGATTTAAGCATCGTATTTCGCGGCATCATCGTTTTGTCGGCGGTGGTCACTGTGCCGATGGCGATTCGCTACGTCGAGCAGTCGGGGACCTCCCTGGCCGAATTTTTGGTGATATTGCTGACCGCTACCCTGGGGGGCATGTTTCTCTCGGGAGCGAGCGAGCTGGTGATGATCTTTGTCTCCCTGGAGACCTTAAGTATTTCGTCGTACCTGCTGACCGGCTATATGAAGCGCGATCCCCGCTCCAACGAGGCCGCGCTCAAGTACTTGCTGATTGGGGCCGCCAGCTCAGCCATTTTTCTGTACGGTTCGTCGCTGCTGTACGGGCTGTCGGGGGGTGAGACGCGGCTGGCTGCGATCGCCACCAGCATTGTCAGCGACGGCAGCGATGCCCCGATTGGCTTAGTTGTGGCCCTGGTATTTGTGATTGCGGGCATCGCTTTCAAAATTGCCGCTGTGCCCTTCCACCAGTGGACCCCCGACGTATACGAGGGTTCGCCTACCCCCGTGGTCGCGTTTTTGTCCGTAGGGTCTAAGACCGCTGGCTTTGCCCTGGCCATTCGACTGCTGGTCACCGCCTTTCCGCTGGTGTCGGAGCAGTGGCACTTCGTGTTTACCGCCCTGGCCATTCTCAGTATGGTGCTGGGCAATGTGGTAGCTCTGGCCCAAACCAGCATGAAGCGTCTGCTGGCCTACTCCTCGATTGGTCAAGCCGGGTTCTTGATGATTGGTCTGGTGGTGGGCACCGACGCGGGCTATGCCAGCATGCTCTTCTACCTGTTCATCTACCTATTTATGAACCTGGGCGGCTTTACCTGCGTGATTTTGTTCTCGCTGCGCACCGGCACCGACCAGATCAGCGAGTACGCTGGTCTGTATCAAAAAGACCCGCTGCTCACCCTGGGCCTCAGCATTTGTCTGCTGTCGCTGGGGGGCATTCCGCCGATGGCTGGGTTCTTTGGCAAAATCTACATTTTCTGGGCTGGTTGGCAGGCCGGGGCCTACGGGCTGGTGCTGGTGGGACTGGTCACCAGCGTTATCTCGATCTACTACTACATCCGCGTCATCAAAATGATGGTTGTCAAAGAGCCCCAGGAAATGTCTGACGCCGTCAAGGGCTATCCCGCCATTCGCTGGGATTTGCCCGGTCTGCGCCCCATGCAAATCAGCCTGATTCTGGCGGTTGTAGCTACCTCGCTAGCGGGCATTCTTTCAAATCCGTTGTTTACGATCGCTAACAACGCCGTTACTCAAACCCCTATGCTGCAAAGCCCCGCAGCTCAAGTCGCGGTGAGGCTAGGCACAGCTCAGAATTAACTCAAAACTGGCATCTAGGATTCAGGGCAGGTTCAAAACCTGCCCTGATTTGTTTTTTGAATTTGTTTCCCTT
This sequence comes from filamentous cyanobacterium CCP3, assembly GCA_003022385.1. Classification (GTDB taxonomy): domain Bacteria; phylum Cyanobacteriota; class Cyanobacteriia; order Phormidesmidales; family Phormidesmidaceae; genus Nodosilinea. The sequence continues at coordinate 11,547 of PYGV01000083.1, forward strand.
CACGACTAGATGGGTCTAAGTAGGGCTGGGGTGGCCAGCTTCAGTAGGCAATACTGAGTCCATCAAGGGCTTAACCTGATGCTGTTCAGGGTAGGTCGCCAGGGGCAGCAGCACCCGACTATGGGTACGGCCATCGTCGAGGGTCGAAAAACTGATTTCACCGCCCAGCTGATCGATCAGCAGTTTGCAAATGGCCAGGTGCAGCCCCGGAGCACCGTCTAGGGCCGAGGGAGCCAGCACGTCTAGCGGCTGGCTCTGGCTCAGTTCTTGCAGCAGCCGGGGCGAACATGGTCCATCGTCAGTCACCGAAAGCTCAACCCAGTCTAGATTGAGCACCCGGCACCAGAGGTCAATGCGCCCGCCGATGGGCGATCGGTTGCAGGCGGCCGCCATGATCTCATAAAGGATGAGTTCAAGCTTGAGCATGTCGCCCCCCAGCACCACATTGCTCTCGTTGTGCACCTTAGACCAGAGCTGACGGGCCTCTAGAATGGGGTTAACTCGCTCGATCAAGCGGTTGAGCAGGCTAATCAGCGGCAGGGTCTGGTGCTGACGGTGGAGCTGCCAGCGCTCGCCCACCAGGACGGCCTCAGCATTTTCCATCACGGCGGCAATCTGGCCGTGGAGGAGCTGCAGTTCGCCTGCGATCGCGGTGTCTTTGGCCTGCAGCTGGGCCAAATCCTGAGCTAGCTTGCCCAGCGTGCGGTAGAAGTCTTCTAAGCGGTGGTGCTTGTACCAGTTTAAGTTTTCGAGATCCTGGCGCTGCTGGATGAGCATGGTAGTTGTGGCCAGGTGTCGCCGCGACCAGGCCAGCTGGCTGGTGAGTAGCTTAAAAATTGTGAAGTGGTGGTTGGCCCACTGCCGCTGGGGCTGTGACACCGCCACGGCAACACCCGTTACCGCATGGGACGGGGCCGTTCTGAGGGCCGTAATTAAGAGCCGTCGGCCCGCCGTCGTTCTCAGCCAGGCTTTGGTGTCGGTGGGCAGCTCATCCACGCAGAGGGGCAGCATGCCGTCGGTTTGCAGCGCCCAGTTAATGAGAGCATCAGAACCCACCGGAATTGCGTGATGGGTATCGACGCTGACGCTGGTATCTTGAGTCACTATCTGCGTCACGGTAGCCGTAGTGCCGCCCGGTGGCCAGCTGACCAGCAGCACCGCCGCCCCGTGCAGCAGCTGCATGACATGCTGCAGAGTGGTTTGCTCCAGCTGATCGGGGTTTAGCCCCTTGTGGAGCGCCTGCAGGCCCCACTGAATTGACTCGTAGATATGCTGCTGCTGATCGAGCTGTCGCTGCAGCTGCCACTGATGCAAGATGACACCGATCTGGCGCGCCACGCCCTCAAACAGCGCTTGCTCGGTAGTGGTCCACTGGCGGCTGATGCTGTCGCAGATGAGCACTATGCCTTCGGGGGCGTTGCCGGGGGCGACATTGCCCACCAGCACCGCCTGCGCTCCCAGCTCCAGCAGGTGGGGGCGCCAGGCCATCAGCTTGAGTTCATGGGTGAGGTTGTCGATGGTGATGGGCGACGGGCTGCGCTCCAGCATTTGCCAATCGACGTCGTCGAGGCAGGGCCATAGCAGGGGTACCCCCCGGGGACGGCTGGCCTGACTTTGAAAGCAGAGGTCGTAGCCGCTGCGATCGGGATTGAACAACAGCACAAAAAATTGCTGAATGCCCAGCCGATCTTGCAGCACGGCAAAGCAGGTCTGCAGGGTTTGCTGCCAGTCAACATCGCCGTGAATGCCTTGAATTACCCCAGTAGTCAGCTGTTGGTCAAGTTCGGTTTGGCGCCCGGTTTCTTTGGCGACGGCAGCGGGTAGGGTCACGCTCAGCAGCTGGGCCGCACCGATTAAAAACTGTTTCTCTGACTCCTCCCAAATTCGCGGAGCGGTGCCTTCCACAGACACAAACCCCATCAGGTCGCCCTGACGGCTAACGGGGGCAATCATCAGGGACTGGGCCTGAAGCTGCTGCATGAGGCGATCGGAGACAATGGTTTTGAGTGCCCCTCGGCTTTCGCCTACCACCACAAGCTGCTGGTTGCCCAGCGCCTGATAGAGACCGCGCACCTCATCGACGGCAATGTGCAGCGATCGCTCGTCTTCAGCACTAACAGATCGAGCCGCTGGCCCCGGTGTGCGCTGCCAAAAATAGTTGCCCTTGGGCTCAAACCAAAACACGCGGGTGCGCTGGGGTGCAATAAAGCGCTGGGTTTCGCGCACAATTTCTTTGAGCTGGCTGTCGATGTCGGGCAGGCTGCCCAGGCAACCAATCAGTGCCAGCAGAGGTTGCTCCAGGCGCTTGGTCTGCAGGCGCTGCTGCTCAGACTCGAACTGATGCAGGGTCTCAGCCAGCTCGCCCATGACGATAGCCAGGTAGGAGCGCTCCCCCAGTGAGGCGCTCTTGCCCCAGTCGGGGGAGGCCAGTACTAGCAGGCCAAAGCAAACCTCCTGGCGCTTGATGGGAAAAATAATGGCGCTCTGTAGGGAGAGCTGCTTGGCGATGGTGCCCCACTCTCCGGCCCGAATTTCGTTTTGCAGGTCGGCCACAATGAGAGGCCGCTGCTGGACCACCACCTGCTCCATCACGTCCCCAGAGGTGAGGTTGATCATGGTGCGAATGGAGCGCAGCTGTCGGGGGCTGTGGCACCCTTTGGTCACCAGGCGATGGTTAATCCGGTCGTACAGGCCAACCCAGGCTACCTCAAAGGCAAACTCCTGGTGCACGTGGTCAATCGCCAGAGTCACAGCTTCCTCTGCCGTCATAGCTCCTCGCAGCGCCTTGAGAATGCGCGACAGAGCCATGATTTGATGATCGTGACGGTCGGCGGAAGGGTCGTGGGTTTGGGATTGCGCCATTGGCGTCAACACTCGCTTCGGTGCGGGGAACAAATCCGTTCAAAAACGGCTGGCCTGGGTTTACGCTAATTCAATATCAGCCGCCCAGGTTGCCCAGGGCGCTCATCGCGCCGACTGTCGCCCAATTGGCAGCCGTTATGGGTATAGAACTACGACTGACCAGGCGATCGCGGTTTGATTGCTGTAGACTCCACCCAGATCTGTTCAGATCTATGCAAACGGTCCTGAGCTAGCCTCGAGGGCGGCTCTAATGGGGTAGGATAGCAGGCGTTCGCCTAAAGGGCGGGTCTTTGACCATCAACCTAGGTGTGGGCCTTTAACTATCGCAGCCTCCTCTTCCCTAAGACCACTCGCTGTGCTCACCTGGCGTGCTCCATCGTTGGCAAAGGCACTGGTAGCCAGACTGTACCTTTGGCCTGAATATCAGTTTACCCCGACCGCCGTTTGCATTCACCACTACAGTCAGCAAAAGAGTCTGTGAAAGATCCTTACCGCCAATTGGTGCGCCCGCTCTTGTTTCGTGGCGTCACGCTCGACCCAGAATTTCTTCACCACCGCACGATGAATCTGCTGAGCTGGCTGGGGCAGCCCGCTCAGCATGCAATGACGGCTCGCCTCCAGCCGTGGCTGCAGCGGCAGTTTTGTTTTAGCGACTCGCGTTTGGTCCAAACCAGTTGGGGGCTAAATTTTGCCAACCCCCTGGGCCTGGCAGCGGGCTTTGACAAAGATGGCACGGCGGCTTTGGCCTGGCCTCTGCTGGGTTTTGGCTTTGCCGAACTGGGCACGGTCACCTGCCATCCCCAGCCGGGCAACCCCCAGCCCCGCCTGTTTCGCCTGGTGCAGGATGAGGCCGTGCTGAACCGCATGGGCTTTAATAATCAGGGGTCTGCGGCTCTAGCCGATCGCCTGTCCGCCTCCTGGACCAGCCATCGCCCCAGCATTCCAATTGGTATTAACCTGGGCAAATCGAAAGTAACAGAGCTGGCCGATGCGGCTGACGACTACCGAACTAGCTTTCAGCGGCTGTATCCTTACGGCGACTACTTTGTGGTGAATGTATCGTCACCCAACACGCCAGGGCTGAGGTCGCTGCAGGCCGCCGACCAGCTAGGCCCAATCCTAGCGGCCTTGCAGGCAGAAAATAGCTCTGGCAAACCTCTGCTGGTCAAAATTGCTCCCGACCTGGACTGGCCCGATATTGATGCTGTGATCGACCTGGCCCAAGCTTACGGACTGGCGGGCATCATTGCCACCAACACCACGATCGCCAAAGAGAGGCTCAAAACCCAAACCCTGCTACAGACCGGCAACCGGGTTGCCGACGAGGCAGGCGGCATTAGCGGGGCTCCGCTGCGCTCGCGATCGACTGAGGTGATTCGCTATATCTACCAGCGCACCGGGGGCAGCCTGCCAATTGTGGGGGTAGGAGGCATCTTCACCGCCGCCGACGCCTGGGAGAAAATTACCGCCGGAGCGACGCTGCTTCAGGTTTACACCGGCTGGGTTTACGAAGGCCCCTGGATGGTGCCACGAGTGCTGCAAGGGCTGCTGGCCAAGCTAGAGGAGCATCAGCTGCCTAATATCAGCGCTGCTGTGGGGTTGAGCCATCGAGTTTAGGCGATCGAACATCTAGCGTGAGTGATCACTAGCAGGACGGCCAAAATCTGGCTATATCTTGTGGGATGAGCCTCTTGCCTGTTCTGGCGGACAGCCGAGACGGCTATCCCACAAGATCATAGGTAATCCTTTTTACTTGCGGTTGGGCGTAATTTTTTCGACCAGTTCTTTAGCGCCTTCGATCACACCCCCCTGGTCAGGATTTTCCTGACGGTACTGCTTCAGGTTTTCTTCGTAGGTTTTTTGCACTCCGTTGGGATTGTCAATTACCTCCAGGGCCTCGTCGTAGGCTTGATCTCGGGGTTCTTCGGTCATGGTCTTGTCTACGGTTGGGGCAGAAGTACGTCTGGCTTCAGCGGCATAGGCCGGCTGACTGGCGAACATAAGCCAGCTCATAACGCCAACTAGACCGAACAGGGCGATCGCGCGCAGACGGCTGCTAAACCATTCTCTAAAGGGGGTGATTGAGCGCATACAGGTTCCTCAATGGATCACTGTATAATACGCAACCCAATGGCGGCCGCTCTCCTCCCTCAGGTACATTCGCCGGAGTGAGTTATTCCTTAAGCTCGGCCAACGATGGGCCTTGGCAGCATCGGGGTTTGTAATTCGGATTTGCTTTGAGAATAGCCTTTCCCTAGCGCCTTTGGAGCGGCTGATTGCCCTGCACTCGCTCCGCGCACGCCAGCGACTTCGCTCAGGGAACGGCTACAGCTGTTTTTATTGTTGCGGGTGCTGCGCTAGCGGCATGGACTATTGGCATCAGGTGCTGACTGCTCGCGATCGCTAGCACAGGATTTGAAATTGTGAAAGCTCCCTGGCTCGCTTTTTGCCTGAGCACTCCATTATTTACGGTAGGGGATGGACTGCTGTAGGATGATTGCTTATGTAAAATTTCGGTAGCTTTGGGCATCGGTGCTAGATTCGTGTGGCGCTTTAGGCTTGGGCTACCGCAAGAGTTGGTACATTGCGCCGTGGCCCTAATTCCCCCATCCCAGTTGCAGAAGCTTGAGTCTTGCCCCAGCGGCCCACTGCAGATTTTGCCCCTGGCCCCAGCGGCACCTGAGGTTACCGCTAGCACTACAGACAGTAGCCCAGCGCTACCAACCCTGACCCTATCGCTGACCATACCGACTTATAACGAAGGTCAAAATATTGGTCCTTTGGTCGCACGGCTGACTGCGCTGCTTGACCATGCCTTACCTCAGGACTACGAGCTGATTGTGGTCGATGACAACAGCCCCGATCTGACCTGGAATACGGCCCTGGATCTCCAGGCGACCTACCCGCAGCTGCGGGTGCTGCGCCGACAGGATGAGCGCGGCCTCTCTTCGGCGGTAATTCGCGGCTGGCAGGTGGCCCGAGGCCGCATTTTGGGCGTCATCGACGCTGACTTGCAGCACCCGCCAGAGGTGCTGGTCGGACTGCTGGAGGCCATTCAGCGGGGGGCCGATCTGGCGGTGGGCAGTCGCCA
>PYGV01000084.1 GCA_003022385.1 filamentous cyanobacterium CCP3
CGGGGGCGGGGTCGGGCAAAACGCGCGCCCTCACCTACCGCATTGCCAACCTGGTCCTCACCCACAAAACCGACCCCGATAACATTCTGGCGGTCACCTTCACCAACAAAGCCGCCAAGGAAATGAAGGAGCGTATTGAGGTGCTGTTTGCCGAGCAGGATGCCCAGGCCCGCTTTGGCAAGTCTCTCTCGGCCCTGCCGCAGTACGAGCAGACCAAGCTCCGGTCCCAGGTTTACAAAACCATCACCAAGCACTTGTGGATTGGCACGTTTCACGCCCTCTGCGCCCGCATTCTGCGGTTTGACATCGAGAAGTACCAGCACCCGGCGGGCTATCGGTGGACGAAGAATTTCTCCATTTTTGACGAGTCGGACGCCCAGAGCGTGGTCAAAACCATCGTCACCCAAACGCTAAACCTGGATGACAAGAAATTCAATCCCCGCTCCGTGCGCTTTGCGATCAGCAACGCCAAAAACCAGAAGCTCACCCCCGACGAGCTTGAGAAAGAGCAGCCCAACTACCGGGGCCGGGTGATTGCAGACGTCTACCGCCACTACCAAAAGGCGCTGGCGGAAAACAACGCCCTCGATTTCGACGATCTGATTTTGATGCCGGTGTTCCTGTTTCAGCAGAATGAGCAGGTGCTGGCCTACTGGCACAAGCGCTTTCGCCACATTCTGGTGGACGAGTACCAGGATACCAACCGCACCCAGTACGAGCTAATTCGCCTGCTGGCTACCAGTGGAGAATCTATTGAAACCTACAAAGACTGGAACCACCGCTCCGTTTTTGTCGTTGGTGATGCCGATCAATCCATTTATTCCTTCCGCGCTGCCGATTTCACCATTCTGATGAACTTTCAGGATGACTTTGGCGACGGGCTGCCCGACGACGACACCCGCAGCATGGTCAAGCTGGAGGAAAACTATCGCTCCACCGCCAACATTCTCGAAGTCGCCAACCACCTGATCGAAAACAACACCGAGCGCATCGACAAGGTGCTGCGCGCCACCCGGGGCGAGGGCGAGAGCATCTATGTGTATCGGGCCGACGACGAAACCGCCGAGGCCGACTTTGTGGTCAGTCAGATTCGCAACCTGGAAACTCAGCACCCGGAGCTGCACTGGGGCCACTTCGCCATTCTCTACCGCACCAACGCCCAGTCGCGCGCCTTTGAGGATGTGCTGACTCGCTACGGCATTCCGTATCAGGTGGTGGGGGGGCTGCGGTTCTACGATCGCCGCGAAATTAAAGACGTGCTGGCCTATTTGCGAGCGATCGCCAACCCCTTCGACACCGTCAGCCTGAAGCGAATTATCAACGTGCCCCGGCGCGGCGTGGGCAAGGGCACCCTCGATAAGCTAGAGCAGGCCACCCAAACCCTGGGCGGCATTCCCCTCTGGGAAATTTTGGCTGACGAAACCTCGGTGAAAACGCTGGCAGGCCGCTCCGCTAAGGGCGTGCTGGAGTTTGCCGACATCATCAAAAAGTATCGCCAAAACCTCGACGACCAGAAAGGCTCCGAAATTATCCAGGGCGTGCTGGAAGACAGCGGCTACCTGGCGGCACTGAAGGCTGAGGGCACCGACGAGGCCGACGATCGCTTCGGCAACGTGCAGGAGCTTTACAACGCTGTTCTCCAGTTTGAAGAAGAAAACGAAGACCCCTCCCTGCTGGCCTTTCTGGCCAATGCCTCCCTGGCCTCCGACCTGGACGACACCAAAGAGGGCAACAAGGCCGTCTCGCTGATGACTCTGCACTCGTCTAAGGGGCTGGAGTTTCCGGTGGTGTTCCTGGTCGGTCTGGAGCAGGGCCTCTTCCCCAACCACCGATCGCTGGAAGACCCCGCCGCCACCGAAGAGGAGCGCCGCCTCTGCTATGTGGGCATCACCCGCGCCAAAGAGCGTCTGTTCATCTCCCACGCCCGCGAGCGCCGCCTCTACGGCAACCGCGAACCCGCCAGCCCCTCGCTGTTTTTGGCCGAGCTACCCACCGATTTGATCAGCGGCAACAGCGCTCTGAGTCTGCCCCAAAAGTGGAGCACCCCCATTCGCGAAGCCCGCAAAAAGAGTGAAGCCGCCGCCCAGCCCGGCAGCGGTGCCCACGAGGCAGACTGGAATGTGGGCGATGTCGTCGTGCACAAAGCCTACGGAGCGGGTGAAGTCACCCACATTTTTGGCGCGGGCAACAAGATTTGTTTGGCCGTCTATTTTCAGGGCCAGGGGCGCAAAATTATCGATCCTAAAATTTCGGCGTTGCAGCGGGCGGAATAGATATGCCATCACTGCAAGTTAGGACGTTCTAGAGTTTCTGGAGCGATGGCCTACGCCAGTTAGCCGCCCGAGTTTTCGCTAATAGCGGTTCCCGATGTCTTCCGCGAACTGTCCAGCGCTGTGTTTACGCCACCGCTGTAGTTTGCTCCGGCGATCGCCCGAAGGAGAGGGACATGCTTCAAATTGTTCCAGTCAATGCCTCTGTACCGTGCCATAAACACTCAGGTGGTTACGAAATCCTCACCTAAGGATAAGAAACTACATCGAGTTCCCCCGTATATTCCCTTAGATAAAGGGGTTTAGCCCCAATTACCCCATGAAAAAGGGATTTAACCTCCGTTGTTTTGCGGTTTAGCCTCCATAAGGTAGATGCGACCATAGCGGCATCAGCTCAGGGTAAATGGTTAGCTATCAAACCGGGGCCAGTGTGAACCCCTGCGCTAACGAGTTTGGGTTAGCCAGCTCGATAACTGCCACAGGTAGGATGAAGCCCCACCAGTCTAGATGGGATTCTATGGGGAAGGTTCCTGAGTAGACGGTAAGGGCGCAGGGAGTGCTAACTCTTTAAACCCTACTGGGTTAGTTTCACGGTTTATGAGCACACTACAGGGATACAGTTATGCACATCTACCGATCACAGCAACCCCTGGTTTGCCCGCTGCCGCAAGGGGAACCAAACGATTTGGCCAGCCTGGCGGCGGCCTCTGATCTATCCCCCGAGTACCCCGCTGCCGCCGATACCCTGAGTCGGCTGGCGGCGGCGGCGGTTAAACGGCAGCAGTACCCCCAGGCGCTCAATCTGCTGAACCAGCTGATTGAGCGCCACCCCGACCGGGCTATGTACTACAGCAATCGTGGTCTGGTCTATCTGTGGATGGGGCGGCCCCTTGCGGCGCTAGTTGACTGCGATCGCGCTGTTACCCTGGGCCCAGACCTAGATCAGGCCTACAACAACCGGGCCATGTGCTATGCCGCCCTGGGTGATCTGGCCGCTGCCCTCAACGACTACGAACAGGCCGTTGACCTCAACCCCTTTAACAGCCGCGCCCGCATTAATTTGGGGGCCACGCTGCGCCAGATGGGTGCCCTGGATCTGGCCCTAGACTGCTTCGACGAAGCGCTGATGTTTCACCAGCTGCCCGAGTTTATTTACGCCGAGCGAGGCCGCACCTATCACCTGCGCGGCGATTGGAACTGCGCGATCGCCGACTACCGCCGCGCCCTGACGGCGGCCCAAGTCTCAGATGCTCCTCCACAATTGGTAGAGCGAGTCAAGCGCTGGGCCACCGAGCTGCTGCCGCAGCAGAGCTGGGCCTGAACGAACAGAGACACAGGCAGGCCACGGCTTGAGACCGTGCTTTGCCTCGATTAGTCAATAGAAATGCTCTGAGGGCCACCGTTGCGGGAGCTGGCACGGCTGGCGGCGCTATCGGTAGCAGTTGGGGCAACGCCCTGATTTTGAAGCCAGCTTTTAACCGGGTCATCAGACAAACTGAGCCGCAGCAGACCCGAGCTGAGCCCGCCTAAAAATGCCACAGGGTGAGCCGTTAGCTCTTGCACGAATGGGGTTAGTTCATCTAAAAACATAGGGGCACGGGGTTAGCAACGGCTTGATCCTAACCTGAAAGCTTTCCAAAAAGGTATCTACCTTTCGTCGCTAAGGCAGGTTCTCAGTTGCGGCAATGCGTTTGCTCTACCGAATCAGCATCATAGCTCAACCGCTCTGGCAATAAAGAAGACGAATTCAATGGCGCACTGAATAGGTTCAGAACCTATTCAGTGCGCCATTTTTTTGAGTTGACTGATCCACTTTGCCAGTCGATCAATATATATTTTTTGGCCATCTGATTTTTGGTAAGCGTCCCTGCAATTATGTGGGCTGAGCGAAGTCGTCTTGCTCAGCGACGCTGCCGCAAATGCCCTGCGTCTCCCAAAGGGAGAAAGCCAAAACCTACCCGAGATAGCCCCTAACCCCTCGGGGACGGCAGAGCCTACTCCGCCGATCAGGGGACAGTTATGCTTTTTGAAGCGCCTAGAAACCTGAGCTTTTGGCTTGACAGAGACTCAATGGTTTTGCTTTGCCACAATTGATCGAAAAGGCATTAAATCTTGCTGGCTTGAGAGATTTTTCAAATCAGATCGAATGATCAATTTTCACAGCTAAAAATAGTTGGCGATCGCCGTGGCAGAAATAAACGCCAGGCCTAAAAGGTATCTGTGACGGAGATCACGTAGAAGCGTGGGAGTGAACACAGGATTGGTGGGGAAAAGCTAAGTGAATTCACTGTTTCTTTATTCAGAGACAAAGATTGCCCCCCAGGAGATACCCCCATGACTATGTTTGCCCCCAAACGTTCTAGGCAAATTTACTCCCTTGCTTCGCTAACCCTGTTGGCGACTGGGGCTAGTTTTCTCTCCCCTGCGATCGCGCAGGCTATGCCTGAAGTCAATGCTGATGGCGATGTTCGAGTTGAGAGAAATGCATTTACACTGACCACTGGAGAGCTTGAAAATACATCTAGTATTCCGTTGCCAAACGGGTTAATTCGTAATCCTAAAGAGGGTCGGGCTCAGCCTGTAGATAGAACCCGAGAGGCTCCCAATACGGTCAATATTAATGTCGATGTCAACAATATAAACGAGCAGCTTCAGCCCCTAGCGCCTGGTTTTGAGCTTGACCCCAATTCTGTTTCGCTTTCCACAGAGTTTAATCTGCGCTATGTGCCCTACGCTCACGCCTACGGCGAAGGCATTGAGGTGACTGTCTACGGGCCAGACGATTCAATCAAAAGCAAAAATACAGTCTTTGTGCGCGGCGATCAAGTTGTTACTGGTCCCAACGGTACGCTGCCCAGTAATGCGAGCTTCGAAATCAACTATGGAGCTGCAGACACTGTAGAACTGCGGGTGCTGCACCTGCAAACTAACAACGGGCAACCCTACGAGTCGGCTATTTACTTCACCGAAGATGGTCAATTTGCGGTAGAAGATCTGCCCCACGGTGGCGATCGCGACTTCAACGACGGCGACTATTTCAAGCTCTCGGGTGGCGAAGGCAGCGCTATAGTCACAGACCAAACTCAAACCATTTCTGAAACCATCAGCTATCGCACCGAGGTGATCGAAACTCCCATCGATCCACTGGTGCGCCAGGAGCAGGAAGTGGTTGAGATTGCGGTCGAAAGCGATACTTCTGTTACCCACACCGAAGAACAGCGCGATTACGGCCAGGTTGAACTCACTGGCTTAAGTGCCGCCGCTCTAGCCCACGGTTTAGGAGCCCGAGCCAGCAACGACGAGCAGCTGATCTACAACCGATATGCCGGGGCCGCCCAGGTGCGCTTAGGCAGCGATGGCGGCAGCCTGGTGGGTCAGCTTCCTCCCCTGGTCGACAATCCGGCGGTACCCCCGACCCTGGTGACCGGTACCCTGCGGTTTAACCCCGGCGCTGGGGCCAACCAGGCGGGGCTCAGCGGCACCGTTAGCCTGACTCAGTTCTTGCACCCCACCCACCGCGAGGCGATTGACATGTACGGCCAGGTGGTCACAAACCCCGACCCCAACGGTCCCCGCCTGGTGCAGCCAGCCGGGCTGCTGACCAACACGCGACTGGTAGGCTATGTGCCCAGCACCCCTGACCAGGTGGTTACGGGTCGTGCTCTGACCTCAATCGACGGTATCTTTGAGCTGCCCGAGAACGAGGCTGTGGTCATCGCGCCTCCCAACCCTGACCAGGTGGGCCCTGGCCACGCCGCCTATACCCACAACGTCGGTGGGTTAGTTATTGAGTACGCCGACGGTAGCGCCAAGTTTGTGCCCCAGTGGACCCGCCAGGGCCACGCCAGTGAGTCTATTACCCTGGCCGCAGGCGAGGCTCGCCGGGTGATCTACGCCCTAGTGCCGCAGCAGGCTGAGCAGGACTTACAGCTTGGTCAAACCTATCCTCTCATTGTCGATCCGGCTGCGGGCTACCGCATTAAAACGGGGGGCTGGCAGGTGATCGCCGCCGACTACCACCGCGATAACTTTTTGCAGGAAGCGGCAGACATCTATGCCGTAGAAGATACCCTGGCCCAGCAAAACGCTGTCACCGAGCAGTTTAACGGTGTGCGGGGCCTGTATCGTCAAGACGCCAGCGGTGACCTGGTGGCCACTCTGAGTTTGACCGATCCAGCTGGCGTCGATGCCCGCGTTGGCAACCGCTTGGCTACTGCCGACACCACAGTTCCGGGAGAACCGGGCCAGCCCGGCTACTACACAACCACAGTGGCGGCAGGGCTCTATGCGCGAGGGTCGCTCTCCCTTGGTCTAGGCAACCAGCAGGATGTCATTACGACGACCACGACGACCCAGCGCAATCAGGCTGATGGACTGCAGCGCCAAACGACGACTCGGTTCTTTGCTACCCCCAGAACTCAGCTCGAAACCCGCACCACCGAAGCGATTACTCGGGTGACTGAAACTACCAATCGTTCGGGGGCCGCGACGTTTAACATCGACGCCAATGGCCTGTTAAACAATGTGCAGATCAATTTTGCTCCTGACCAGGTCGATCGCCAGGTGGTTACCTTTGACGGGGCTACGACTACTGCCGTTACCCTGCGCCACGGGGTCGAATCTCTGGTAGGTGAAGTCACCGAGACCGAGTTTATTTCTGGGGCAGGGGGCGATGGCGCTCCTCAGGCCGATCGCCAGGCTACCACCCGTACCGAGACCTACCCCAATGTCTCGCCGCTGCTAGGCGAACTGGCGGTGGGCGGCGTGCTCAACTTTGGCAACACCCCCTGGACCCCGGCCGCCAATACCCTGCGGGCTGAGCTGTTTACCCAGGGCCTGGCGCTGGGTCGCGGTAGCGGTGGTGAGACCGGCTGGCGGCTTGAGGCGGTGATCAGCCCCTTTGGCGAAGAGCAACGCCCCGCCTACGGCTATGACCTGAGCGGCAACCTGACTGCCCTGTACCAAACCGAGCCCCTGCTGGATGAGTTTGGCGAGCCGGTCATGGCCCTGGTGGCCGATGCCAGCGGCGGCAGCCTGCCAATTGTGACCCACCGGTTTATTACTGATGAAGCAGGCGATCGCATCCCCCTGACCGTCGGTACCGGACGCGCCATTGGCCCCGGCATCTACCTCCGCCTTGAGGATACATTTAGCGGTCAGACCAGTCCCTCCGTGATTGGCGGTCTAAAGTTTGACCTCTAGGGCTACCGCAATGGCTTATAACCAAAGGTTTAGGGTTCAAGCACCGGCTTGCAACCCTAAACCCCAACCTTGAATAGCGCCGTTGCAAATATCGCGTTTGCCCTACCGCCCGATCGCCTTGACCAACCCAATACCGCCAAAGTAGAGAAACAGCACCGCCCCTGCCAGCAAACTCTGGGTGACCGGGTCAGTCGAGGGGGTCAGCACTGCCCCCAGCACCGCCGCCCCCAGCAGTACGTATCGCCAGCCCTTCACCATTTGCTCAGAGTTGACAATGCCCAGCAGCCCCAGCAGCATCTGCAAAATCGGAATTTGAAAGGCTAGCCCGGTACTAAACAGCAGCAGCAGCACAAACTCAAAGTAGCGATCGATCGACCACAGCTGCTCAACGACATCGGCCCCGTAGCTGATAAAGAAATTGAGCGCCGCCGGAATCAAGGCCACATAGGCAAACAGCAGCCCCGCAAAAAACAGCACGCTCGACCCCAGCACCAGCGGCCCAATCAGCCGACGCTCGCGGCGAGTCAGCCCCGGCAGCACAAACATGACGATCTGGTAGAGAATAAACGGGCTGGCCGCCACCAGGCCGCTATACCCCGCCACCTTAAATGAGACAAAAAAGTACTCCCCCGGCGAGAGCTGCAAAAATTTGACCCCTTGAGCCGGTACCTCCAGCAGAGCCACAATGGGCTTCACCTGCCAAAAGCAGGCCACAATGGCCAGCACTACCGCAATCAGGCTGTAAAAAATGCGCAGCCGCAGTTCTTCTAGATGGTCGAACAGCGACATCTCAAGGTCGTAGGGGACCTCGTCAAGGTCAACCGCCGGGTTGGCAGCGGCACCAAGAGCCGACTGGGTAGCGGCAGTGTCAAGCTCGGTGGGCGGTGTCATAGGTCGGGCGAATGAACGGTAGGAGGATCGCTTCTATTGTAGGCCCATAACTTTAGAGGTGTTTCGGCTGAAGGCTGAGGCAATGCCTAGGGGGACTCAACCGTTTCTACATCAGAGTCAGGGGTTAGGGTGAGCGTTCTGACCACGCCAGAGTTGCCCAGCACCACCGCCCGATCGCCATTTACCGACAGCTCTACCCCACCCGCGTTGCCGGTTCTAAAGACCAGACTGGTTTGGGCCGTCCAGGTTTCTTCAAAGCCGCTCTCGGCAATGCCCTCGTAGACATTTTCGCCATCGGCGACAACGCTCAGCCAGGCGCGATCGCTCAGGTTAGCGCTCACCACCACGGGGGCCTCTAGGGGCGTGCTGGGGATATCGTCCGCCGTCTCTAAGGGGTCTGCGGCCCCAGACGGCTCAGTCTCTATACCTTCAGCATCGAGGGCCGGGGCATCAGCGGTGGGTGCCGGCGCATCGATCGCAGGTTCACCCTCTAGATTGCTGTTGTTGGCTTGAGAGGTCACGCTGTTGCGACCAAACAGGCCCCAGGCCCCCAGTCCCAGTACCACAGCCAGCGCCCCCAGACCCAGCAGCAGCGGCAGCGGCGATCGCGGTGACGAACGCTCTAATGGCAGAGGAGAAGCGCTCTCCGTAAACCCTGCACTAGCGCGAGGCTCGGGCTGGGGCTCCGGTCGTTTTACAGCACCGTTAGGATGGACCTGTTCGACCAAGTCTAGGGAGGGCACCACATCAATCGGCGTTACCCGAAACTCTTTAGCAATGGTCTGGCCGTCCAGCCCCAGGGCTTCGGCGTAGCGGCGAATAAACCCCTGAATAAACACGGGTTCAGGTAGGGCTGCATCCTGGCCCGACTCCAGTGCCTGCAGCAGGGCTGGGCGGATAAAAATCTGGTTGGCCAGCATATCGACAGACAAACCCTTCTCCTGGCGCACCTGACGTAGGTACGCCCCGATGCTCTGGAGCTGCTCGATTTGGGTAGGAGCTAATTTAGCCACGGCACCTCATTGAACTAGGCTATGGGAAACTATGCCTTAGGCAATAAACCCGAACGAGGCTATTTTAATGGGAAATGGTCGCCAGCGTATTCGGGCTGGCTTGAAAACCTCATGTTTCCCTCAAAACACCTGGTTCCAGGCGTAAACTTCGTAGCTGGTCCAGATGCCATTTTGCCAGTAGGGGTCGCTCTCCACGATCTGGCGCACCGCCGCCTCGCTCTCGGCCTCGTAGATGCCAAAGACTTTAGTGTTGTCAACGGTGGGGCCAAGGGCAACCAGCACACCGCTGTCCTTTTGCTGCTGCAGCCCCTGCAAATGCTCGGCCCGATAGGGGGCGCGTTTTTCGAGCACGTCCTCGCAGTAGGTGCCCCACATCACATACTTTGCCATTGGTTTTGGTGCCCTTAACGCAGTCACCGCTGATGGTATCAGATTGAGTAGCACCCTATACAAAAAGAACGGCTTCTAGAGCGATGATATTAGGCGCTTTTGCCCAGTTGCAAAAGTGTCATGGCTTTCACGTAAAAAAGCAGACTTGCTGAAATAATTGATGACAGACAAGATCAGTAAAACTACCTGAAAATGATGCCTAGAGGAATGCGCTAAAGGGAGCCTTCGATGCCTTGTGATCTATATTTAACAAACCTTTCCGGAATTTGATCTCAATCGGTTGAAGGTTCTCTTTACTGGAGCTTTAGTTGAAAACAAGAGAGCTTTGCTGATGCTTCACCCGATATCTGAGGGAATTCTTTAGCTTAAGCAAAGGCTTCACTAAGGTCTGTTGTTGTCGCTATGTTCCTCTGGTCAAGTATTGAGTTTTTATATCAAGTCCAGCTCAATGCTCGATGCTTTCTCAGACAGTCTCAATTGTTGGACTTGCGAGAGGTTTAACCATGAAACGTTTGATGTCTACTCTCAATCAGGGATTCTGCGCTGCCGGTCGCGCCCTTGACCTGTTTCGCCCGCTCCGCCAGTGGGTCAGCCACCTGCGGGTTGAAACGCCCCGTCGAGCCCGCAAAGTTGCCGAACTGATTCCGGCCCAGTGCCCCTTTGAGCGCGATATTGTTCTGTGCGGTCGCTCCGTTGCCCACATTCCACCCCTGTGCAAGCTCAACCCCCTCTACAATGAACTGGTCGAGCTGCGGTTTCGGGCTCTGTGCTACCTGGCCGACGAGTGCGGCGAAGACATTTCGGCCTACATCTAGCACAACAGTGGCAGAACGGTAGCTGTCCTGCTACCGAGTGTCTCGCTCTGGCGGTGAATGACTTTAATTTAGCTGGCTGTATTGCCGAGACGGGGCCAAATTGGACAGAACTGCCTCTGAAAACGGCCCTGTAGATGGTGCATCACTGCGCGGATGCACCCCGAATACTTTCAGCTTGAGGGCAATGCTGCCAGCGGCATGGACGGTTGATGTGAAAAATCAGCAGTAGATCAGCCAAAATCTTTGTAGGCTTGGTGGGAAGGCATCCGATCTGTCGTAATGAGGCAGTTGGGATGGCCACTCCACAACATCACGACTCCGCCATGCCCTACGACATTCCGCCCGTTGACCAGGAGGATGAGGTGGCCCTGCGCCACCGCCACTGGATGCTGCGGGCGCTAGAACTGGCAGAGCTGGCGGGGAATGCGGGTGACGTGCCGGTGGGCGCGGTGGTCGTTGGCCCCGGCGACGTGGTGCTGGCCGAAGCCGGTAATCGCCGTGAGCAAGACCAGGACCCCACCGCCCACGCCGAGGTGCTGGCGCTGCGAGAGGCCGCCCGCCAGTTGGGTAACTGGCATCTCAACGAGTGCACGCTCTACGTCACGCTAGAGCCCTGCCCCATGTGCGCTGGGGCCATTATTCTGAGTCGACTGGGGCTGCTGGTGTACGGTACTGCCGACCCCAAATCTGGAGCGGTGCGATCGGTGCTCAACCTGCCCGACGCCCCCTCTTCAAACCATCGGCTGGCCGTGGTGACCGGCATTCTGGCCGAATCTTGTCGCGCGCAACTGCAGCAGTGGTTTCAGCAGCGCCGTCGGGCGCACCGCCGCTCAACTCTCTCGCCATAACGCATGCCACCGGCTGAACTGTCCTGACCGAGGTTGCGCCTGCGGACAGGAGCTATAGGGTAGGGATATAGACCAGGGCCAGCCCCCTTTTGTTTCCGGACTGTCGGCTGTGTGGCTGCCAATCCGGGCATACTGGGAAAACCTGGTATCGGCACTATAGGGTTTAGCTGACCATGGTTCCTGCAATTCGCCTTCCTATGAAATCGTCTGAGTTCTCTGAATCGTCTGCTGTTGGGTCAAAGGGAGGCGCAGCCGCACCCGTGCGATCGCGCTGTTCACCCGTGCTGACCCCGCTGGCCTATTTTCTGGGTCAGCGCCTGGTGGTGCCCGCTTACTTTGGTCCGATTACGATTACGGGCCAGCAGCGGGTGCCCACCCGTGGCCCGGTAATCTTGGCCCCCACCCACCGCGCCCGCTGGGACTCTATTTTGCTGCCCTTTGCCACGGGGCGACATGTCACCGGGCGTGATCTGCGCTTCATGGTTACCGCCGATGAGGTCAAGGGATTGCAGGGCTGGTTTATTCGCCGTTTGGGGGGCTTTGCGGTCAACGTGCGGCGGCCTACGATAGCCAGTTTGCGCTATGGCATTGAGCTGCTGCTAGAAGGTGAAATGCTGGTGATCTACCCCGAGGGTGGCATTCGCCGCGAAGACCAAGTTCACGGGCTAAAGCCCGGCCTAGCCCGACTGGCGGCGCAGGCTGAGGCCGCTAAAGCTGGCCTGGGGTTGCAGGTATTGCCGGTAGATATCTTCTACGGTGAGGTCTTTCCGAGCTGGCGCTGCCCAGTGCAGATTCATATTGGCGAACCCCTGCTGGTGGAGGATTATCTCCAGGGGCAAGATGCTCCTGAGGTGCTTAAGGCTGGAGCGCAGCAGCTCACCAAAGACCTTCAGGCTCGACTAGAGGCGATGGTGGCTGACCGACAGGCGATCGCCGCCGCTGACTCGTCCCTCCCAGCTCAACCCTAACTGAGCGATTGCGCCACCAATTGACATGCCAACTACAGGACAATTGGCAAGCGCCGTGGTTTATTAGGGGCATTGGCCCCGTAAACCAGGATGTCCTATGTTTGATAGCCTCTTTACCACCAATCCGCTGCCCATTTTGCGCCTCGATCCGCTGCGCCCCCTGAAGGGGGTGATTGTGGGAGCGGGGCAGGTGGGTCTGGCCTGTGCCTACGCCATGATGATCCAAAACGTGCTGGATGAGCTGGTGCTGGTTGACATCAATCAGGAGAAACTGATTGGCGAGGTGATGGATTTAGAGCAGGGCATGTCGTTTATTGAGCCGACGGCTGTTACGGCAGGCACAATGGCCGATGGAGCCGGGGCCGATGTGGTGATCATTACCGCCGGGGCGGCCCAAAAGGACGGTGAAACTCGGCTAGATCTGGTGCAAAAGAACGTCGAAATCCTCAAAAAACTGATCCCCGATATTGTGGTCCACTGCCCAGAAGCCATTTTGCTGCTGGTGTCTAACCCCGTTGATGTGCTCACCTACGCGGCCTGGAAACTGTCGGAATTCCCTAAGGCGCGAGTCTTTGGCTCCGGTACTGTGCTAGATACCGGTCGGTTTCGCTACCTGCTGGCCCGTCGGTTGGGGATCGATCCGCGCAGCCTGCACGCCTATGTCATTGGTGAGCATGGCGACAGCGAGGTGCCGTTTTGGAGCCACGCTAACGTTTGCGGCACTCCGCTCTACTCCGACGGCATGCCTGCCGACGATCGCGAGGCCATGGATGAGATCTTTAAGCAAACAAAAAACGCGGCTTACGAAATTATTCGGCGCAAAGGGTATACCAACTACGCCGTAGGTTTGGCGGTAACCCAGATTGTGCAGTCGATTGTTCGCGACCAAAACCGGGTGCTGACGGTGAGCTGCGTTATGGATGAAATTTTTGGCGTTGGCGATGTGTGCCTGAGCGTACCTGCGGTAGTCGGGCGTTTTGGCGTTGCCCGGCGGCTAAACCTGGTGCTCAATCAGCACGAACAGGAGCTGTTGCAGCGATCGGCACAAACGCTGCGAGACGTGATTGATCAGATCAAATTTTGACGTAAACACATTGCATTTTAGGGCGAACTGCCCAGCCGGTACTAGTCAGCACGTTCCCCTGGCCACAGCAGCCTGACCGCCAGCAGAGCAAACCCGATCGCCGCTACAGCCTTGACCAAACGCTCGGGCAAAATCTGGGCGGTGCCTTCGCCAATGATGACCCCCAGCAGACTGGCCAGCAGCAGAGCCGCAGCAGTACCCAAGAACACCGCGCGGGGAGAATTAGAGCTACCGCCGAGGGCGATCGCGGCCAGCTGACTTTTATCCCCCAATTCTGAAATAAAAACGGCGGTAAAGCTGAGGGCGAGGAGGTTCCAGTCCATGGGGGTTAGGCGAGTGGGTAGGTGGGTGAGTGGCTAGAGGTGGGCAATGTCCCAGAGGAGCCAGACGGTGATGCCCAGCAGCATAGCCCCGGCGGCGGTGTCGAGGGTAGCGGGGGGTACGCGGCGGGCCAGCCACTGCCCCAGTAGCACGCCAATTAAGCTGGTGGTCACCAGGGCGGCACCAGCCCCTAAAAAGACCACCAGGGGTGCCTGGGATTGCGCACTCATGAGCAGTGTGGTGACCTGGGTTTTGTCACCCAGCTCAGCCAAAAAAATAGTGATAAATGTAGAGCCAAAAATTCGCCAAAAGGCCGCTCGACTTATGGTTTCAGCGGGCTTGGCCTCGGTGCTGGGCTGAGACGTAGGGCTAGAGATAGACACAATAACGATACGCGGCAGGTCAGTTCAGACAGTTGATTTAGCCGGGTTAGATCAGCTCAGGTAAGCCGCAGGGTCAAACCTGTTGAGTACCGCCAAAATTTCATAATGCTTTCATTATCTGCAAGCAGCCGCAAAATCGCAACCCACTCACCCACCCACTCACCCACTCACCCACCCCCTTTCTCCCTACGGGAGACGCTCGCGCGTTGGCGAAGCCTGCCCACAGGACAAACGACTCCGCTCAGGGATCATCACCCATCACCCATCAACCCATCTACTCTTCCCCTCCCACCGCCCGTTCGAACCGCTCCATCTCAGGGCTCTCGTCGCCGTAGATATCGGCAATGTGCTCCTGGCAGCAGTCGATGGCAAAGTCGTCTAGCTCGTCGCTGGCCACACCAAACATGGTTTCAAAGGTGCTGAACGTGACCCGGCAAAAGTCGGGGCGGTCGGGGTAGATGGTGCAGGTGCGATCGCCCTTGTTGTAGTGAATGCACCAGCCGTCTTCACTCACCAGACTGAGGTATAGAGCTAGCTGGTCGGAGTCGAGGTAGGACTCCAGATCGGGGCGCTCGTCGGGAGCCAAAAAGCAGCACGCTCCGCAGGATTTCACACATTGCCAGGTGGCCATTCGTTCTCCTCTGGCCCTTTCTGGCCCAGCTTGCCTAGGTCAGCCAGCGCTGCCTTAGAATTTTGTTAAGTTATCTAAAATGGGTGCCGCGTTAGCAGGTAAAATAAGCTCCGAAAGCAAGCTTCATTCTAGTCCAGTCGCCTTGTGTTGGGAGGTTTCATGAGCTTTCTGAGCAGTTTTTTGAGCAATATTAACTTTGAGCTAATTGCCCAGTTAACGATGCTCGGCATGATTGTCATTGCCGGGCCGGTCATTGTGTTTCTGCTGTATCTGCGCGGCGGCGACCTCTAGGGGTAGTTATCCATTAACCGTTGATGGCCTAAGAATCAACGGCTATGGCCCCTATCCTGCCCTGGTTTCTTTTGGGGTAGACGGGCGTGGATTTGCCTTGGGATCTGAGTTATGGCCAGATATTGAAGATACGCCCTAGGGTTTAGGCCCCAAAGCATCATCTCAGCAGCGCCTGGCCTAGCCCAGGCGCTGTTTTAGTATGAATTCTGCGATCGCGAGATCGACAGGCGTCGTGACCTTCAGGTTAGTTTCTTCGCCCGGTACTACCTGCACCGGCAGATCGGCTTTTTCAAACAGAGCGGCATCGTCAGTGACGCTCCAGCCCAGCTCCAGGCCCTGGCGATGACACTGCTTGAGCAGGGTAACATCGAAGCCCTGGGGCGTTTGAGCGGCCCACAGGCGCTGGCGATCGGGGGTGGCCTCAATGCGCTGGTCGGTATCGACTACCTTGATCGTGTCTTTGACCGGCACCGCTGCTACCAGGCCGGGGCAGGTGTCTAGGGCCGCAGCACAGCGGTTGAACAGGTCTGGGGTGGCCAGGCAGCGGGCTCCGTCGTGAATGAGTACCCGAGTGGCCTCGGTTGGCAAGCTTTGCAGTCCGTTGTAGACCGACTGCTGCCGGGTGTCGCCGCCGGTCACCAGGTGAATGGGTTTGCTCAGGTGGAGCGATTCAGCAATGGTGGCGAGGAAGGGGCGATCGCTCGCCTGACAAATGAGCCCCATCCAGACCACAGCTTCGGCCTGGTCGGCGGCCTGCAGCGTCCAGGCGATGATCGGCTGCCCCAGTAGCTCTAGCAAAACCTTGTTGCGATCGGCCCCCATGCGACGACCGCTACCAGCGGCTGGAATGAGCAGATGAACAGGTGTCATAGCGGTAGTAGCTTCAGAGAATTTGGGGGTAAATTATCCCCTTTGGTGAAATTTAATGCATTTTGTCGGCCAGATATCCCTTAAACCTTGACCAGGTTCCACTACAATAGCTTGCGAACAGGCATGGACGTAATGTATGCGGGTACTGGCTCTTGTTCCAGGGGAAATGGAGACTCAGCTGAGTTTCTTTCCAGTCATCAGTCAAATTAAGCAGAGCTTTGCAAACGCCGAGGTTTCTGTGGTGGCGTCTCCAGGGGCCACGGCGATCTATCAGCTATCCAAGGGGGTTGCCGAGGTTGTGCCCTACAACTTTGCGGCCTCCAATAGCCCGGCTGACTGGGCCAACCTGCTCGGCATTGTGCGCGATCGCGAGTTTGATGTCGTCCTCACCCTAACCCAGTCCTGGTCGATCGCCCTGCTGCTGTGGCTGAGTGGGGTGCCCACTCGCCTGGGCTATGGCGGTGCTGCTAACGATCTGCTGCTCACCGCTACGGTACCTCACCGCGCCGGAACGGCTGCCTACAGCGACCTGCTCGGCCTGATCAACGTCACGGGTGCCCCACTGGCCCTTTCGGTGAATGTGCCCCGCAGCGACCTGACTGCCGTTGAGTCGATGCGCCAGGGGGCTGGGCTTGAGAACGGCTATGTGTTGATCTACCCCGGCCCCACCGATCGCGGCATCACCTACCCCACCGAGAGCTGGGTTGCCATTCTCAAAGATTTTCGGCAGCGCCAGCCGGACTTGCCCCTGGCCCTGCTGCAGACTAGCGAGGCAGGCTCCCAGGCCGCTGACTTGATGAGTGCAATGCCAGAACTCAAGATTCTGCGACCTGAAACACCGGGGCAGACGGCGGCCATGGTCGCCGCGGCCAACCTGCTGGTCGGGGTGGCGGGCTACCCGCTGAGGCTGGCGAATGCCCTCAATGTTTATGCGGTGGGGCTGCTCTCAGATAGCGATGCCGCCCTGCCCAGCGGCCCAGAGGGCGATCGCCTGCTTACTCTGACCTCTGCCACGGGTACCCTGGCCGACATTGCCCCCGACCAGGTGCTCAAAAAAATTTGGAGTGAAGACGCCTAGCGCCGTATTCTCCTACCTATAGCCCCATGACTGTTGTGTAGACCCTGGCTAGTATCTAAATGCAAGGCCACCCGCCCAGCCATTGGAGAATTGACACCTATGGACAAGATTAAAGAACAGGCTAACGTCGTTAGCCAGCTACTGTTTTCTGCCGAAACCAGCGACATCTATAAAAAAACTCTTACCCGCACCTGGGATATTCTGCGCGAAGTAGGCATTCTGCTGTGGCTGGTCATCTGCCTCACTTTTGTGGGCGGCGAATGGTTCTACCGCACCGCTGTTGGCCTGGGCCAGCAGGTAGGATGTACCCGACTGCACTGTATCCAGCAAAGCCTGACCTGTAGAGGTAATCGGCTGAGCATCGGCGGTGGGATCTTTTTCGCTGAGGCTGGTATACCAGG
>PYGV01000385.1 GCA_003022385.1 filamentous cyanobacterium CCP3
ATCCACCGCTAACCCCCTCCTCACCTCACACCGGGCCAGGCTGACTATAGTAGGATCTTAAAATCCCAGCGCCACCCTCCCTCCAATGCAGAACTCAGGCTTATTTCGCAGCGCCCAGCGGTGGCTGTCTCGCACCCCCGATCGCGCCCTCAACCAGGCCTACGAAGCCGCTCAGATGATTGTGGCGATCGAGCGTGAGTACTTTGGCGGCAACCCCATCTCTGCCCCCTACGGCAGCTACGGCGACAGCGCCATGGAGTATTTTCAGGGCGAGCTGAAAAAGTACCTGAACCTGATCAAAGTGCGAATGGCCGAGTTTCGAGCCAGCCGCTCCATTGTGCGGGTCAGCGACTCGCGCATTATGCAGGTAGACCTGCCCGCCTCTGAGGCTGACGAGTTGGCCGTCAACGTGATCGACCAGCAGGCGATGTTTTTTCGTAAGCTACGCCTGGTCGATGAGGTGCTGGCCCGCTACGCCAACCTAAACGCTAGCCCTGAGCGGGTGATTACCCTGGACAACGGGGCCAACGGTAGTTTGGAGCCAGCCGCTTCGGCTCAGGTGCTGCGCTCCAAGGCTACCCAGGCCCGCAGCGGTGGACCCAACTTAGCCAACCAGAACGGGGCCACAGCCGCTGCTGCCAATGTCAATGTCATCAACCCCGACGGCACCCGAGCAGCGGGCCTCTCCGATCGCGTCAACGTGCTGCCCCGCTCCATTTTGCGCACCGTCGATCGCATTCGCCAGGATCTCGACCCCAACGCCGAGCAGGAGGTGGTCAAGGAGTTTCGCAACTCCAAATCTAAAACTACCGCCGCCATCCGCTTTGTGCTGCTGCTGGTGATTGTGCCGCTGCTGACCCAGCAGTTTACAAAAGCCTTCATTGTCGGCCCCATTGTCGACCGCGTGCGGGCGGGCGGCGAAGAACCCGAAGTCTTTCTCAATATCGAAATGGAGGAAGAAGCTCTCCACGAGCTACAGCAGTTCGAAGAGCGGCTGCGTTTCGAGGTGCTGATCGGCAAAGCCCCGCCCCTGTCAGAACTCAGTATTGAGCAGCGGGTGCGCACCAAAGCCACCGAGATCGAAGAAGACTACCGCGATCGCAGCGCCAGCGCCGTCAAAAACGTCTTCTCTGATATTCTGGCCGCGATCGCCTTCGCCCTGCTGCTGATCTACCGCCGCCAGGATGTTGCCAACGTCAAATCCTTCATGGACGAGATCGTCTACGGCCTCAGCGACAGCGCCAAAGCCTTCATCATCATTCTATTTACCGATACCTTCGTCGGCTTCCACTCGCCCCACGGCTGGGAAATCCTGCTGGAAGGACTCTCTCGCCACCTCGGCCTGCCCGCCAACCGCGACTTCATCTTCCTGTTTATCGCCACCTTCCCCGTCATTCTCGACACCATCTTCAAGTACTGGATCTTCCGCTACCTGAACCGGATCTCGCCCTCGGCGGTCGCTACGTATAAGACGATGAATGAGTAGGTGAGTGGATGGGTGGATGGGTGGATGGGTAGATGGGTGGATGGGTAGGTGAAGGAGATGAGGCAATGGGGAGATAAGGGAATGGGGAGAAAAGCGGTTCATTGCAGTTCCCCAAAGGCCCATTCGCAGAACAGGCGTTTAAACCGATGATCAATCAGTCCTTTCCGTGAGGTGAAGGACGACGGAACGTCCTTCTCGACGGGGGTCTGGGGCCTGCGAAATGGCCCCAGCGGCAGACTTGGCTATGCCCCAAACTGTGTGCCGCCCCGCTAATTGCAGTTCCCTAAAGGCCCATTCGCAGAACAGGCGTTTAAACCGATGCTCAATCAGTCCTTTCCGTGAGGTGCAGGACGACCAATGGTTGTTTGCGCCCCTGGGTGGCGACGCCCCTGCTCGATGGGGGTCTGGGGCCTGCGAAATGGCCCCAGCAGCAGACTTGGCTGTGCCCCAAGTTGTGCGCCGCCACGCCTCACAGGCTACATCGGGCAAATGCCATTTGCCCCAACGCTGCACAGTTCCATGCCCTACCCATCGGCAGAGCAATATCCTCTCAACGCAAATTAATATTTCATAAACCTCTCTCGACCCCGCCCTCACCAGCGAGGCAACCTGTTCAAAATTGAGATGGCCCTAGCTATTGATAGCTGTGATACCTACCCTAGAAAGAGTAGCTTGTTATGCTCAGGCCACCCCCTCGGTAGACTTTGGCTAACCCCCAGGCAGACGACTAGAGCCTTAAACCCTGGTCAGAAGACCTCTTCAACCCCGCTTATCCCTAACCTCTCCGCCCTGACGTCTCAGGATATTCACCGTGTTTGAGTACTTGCCCCCCCTCAACAACCACAACCTGCCCTACCCCGACACCATCCACCCCATCGTGGTGCACTTTGTGATTGCGATGGTGCTGTTTGCCGTCATCTGCGACCTGATCGGCTTTTTCACCAAAAACTCCCGCCTGTTTGAAGTCAGCTGGTGGAACATGGTGTTCGCCACAGTCTCAATTTTTATTGCCATTATCTTTGGCCAGATCGAAGCCGGGCTGGCCGAGCCCTACCCCGCCGCGGTGAGCGATCTCAACCTCCACACCCTGATCGGCTGGTCGCTCTCCGGCATTATTGCGGCCCTCACCGGTTGGCGCTACATTATTCGCATCCGCACCCCTGAAAAGCTGCCCGCGGCCTACATGGGGCTAAACGGTCTGCTGTTCGCGATCGTTCTGTTTCAGGTCTACCTGGGCGACAAGCTGGTTTGGATCTACGGGCTGCACAGCGAACCCGTGGTAGAAGCTACCCGTGGAGGGCTGCTGTAATGATGAGTTTTTCAATGGCTAGCCTGGGGCCTAACAACCTGCCCTACAGCATTCCCATCCACCCCAACCTGGTGCATTTGACGCTGGGTCTGTTTATTGTGGCGATCGGCTTTGATATTGTGGGGGCGCTGTTTCCGCTGGAGAAGCGGGTGTTTAAGTTTTTGGCGATTCCGGCAACGCGCTCTAACCTGTTCGACGTGGGCTGGTACAACATGGTGGCGGCGGCTATCATTACCTTCTTTACCGTGGCGGCGGGCTTCTACGAGATTTTGATGGCGGATATGTCGGTCGAAGGGGTGAGCGCCTGGGGCCTGGGGTTCAAAGACACCATGATCTGGCACGGCCTCGGCGGCGTGCTGATCCTGACGTTGATTGTGGTGATGACCATCTGGCGCGGATTTCAGCGCTATGTGTGGCGACAGGACCGGGCCCGGCAGGTGCAGTGGAGCTACCTGCTGGTGGGGCTGCTGGTCTTTGCGCTGATGTTTGCCCAGGGCACCCTGGGGGCTCACCTGGGGGGTGAGTTTGGGGTACATGTAACGGCGGATCAACTGCTGCGATCGGGCGCTAGCCCCAATCAGCTCTAGAGGACAGCGCTATGACGACACCGACAACACAGAAAGAACCCCGCAGCCTTTCCTTTCGCACAGTAGCCCAGCTGATCGCATTGCTAGTGGCCGATGCCGCCGTCAGCCGCTGGGTCGGTCGCCAGGCCTACCTGTGGATGCCGCCCCAGGCCTCGGCGGAGGCCCTGCTGGTGGATGATCTGTTTGGCTTTTTGACCACCATCGGCAGCTTTATCTTTATTGGGGTATCGGCGGCGCTGCTCTACTCGGTGCTGTTTCAGCGGGCCGACAAGTACGACATCAGCGATGGCCCCCCGGTGGAGGGCAACCTGCTGGTCGAAATTCTCTGGACCACCATTCCTCTAGGGCTGGTGATCTGGATCGCCACCTACAGCTACCAGATCTACGACCAGATGGCCATTCTCGGCCCCAGGTCGCACATGAACCACGTGCCCAGCCTGGCCCTGATGCCCTCCGCCGAGGCGGCGACCCTGCCAGCGGTGCCCGAGAAAACCCCGATCGAAGTTCACGTGCGCCAGTGGGCCTGGGAGTTTTACTACCCTGATCAGGAGATTACCAGCACCGAGCTGCACCTGCCGGTGAACGAGCGGGCCAGGCTGGTGCTGATCTCCGAAGATGTGCTGCACGGGTTCTACATCCCCGCTTTTCGCGTCAAGCAGGACGTGATTCCCGGCAGCAGCATCGACTTTGGCTTTACCCCCATTCGTGAGGGCCGCTACCGCCTGCGCGACTCTGACTACAGCGGCACCTACTTTGCCGCCAACCAGGGCACCGTGGTGGTCGAGTCGGCGGAGGCCTACCAGCAGTGGCTGGCCGATGCCGCCGAGCGCCCCCTCACTGTGGCCGATAACCGAGCCTACCGCGAGTTCAGCAAGTCGGTGGAGCGGCCCATCAGCCTGGGCTGGAAGTCAGTTGAGCCCGCCCCGCCCCCCCGTGTCAACTACGCCAGCGCTGAGGAC
>PYGV01000386.1 GCA_003022385.1 filamentous cyanobacterium CCP3
TCCTCACCCTCCTCATCGTCCCCGCGCCACCCCACCATGCGCGACGTCGGCGGCCTCGCCGCCACCCTGCAAGAGCTGCGCGAACTGGTGGAAATTCCGCTCAAGCGGCCCGATGTGCTGGCCAAGCTGGGGTTGGAACCTACCCGCGGCGTGCTGCTGGTCGGCCCGCCCGGCACTGGCAAAACCCTGACGGCGCGATCGCTGGCCGAAGACCTAGGGGTGAACTACATTGCGATCGTCGGCCCCGAGGTGATGGGCAAGTACTACGGCGAGGCCGAGCAGCGGCTGCGGGCCATTTTTGAGAAGGCCAAAAAAGCCGCCCCCTGCCTGGTATTCATCGACGAGATCGACAGCCTGGCCCCCGATCGCAGCAAGGTCGAGGGCGAGGTCGAGAAGCGCCTGGTCGCCACCCTGCTGGGCCTGATGGATGGCTTTGCCCAGACCAAGGGCGTGATTGTGCTAGCCGCCACCAACCGCCCCGACCACATTGACCCCGCCCTGCGCCGCCCCGGTCGCTTCGATCGCGAAGTGCAGTTTCGGGTACCCGATCGGGCCGGTCGCCTGGAAATCCTCCAGATTCAAACCCGCGACATGCCGCTGGATAGGGTGGATTTGGATGCGATCGCCGATCTGTCGGTGGGCATGGTCGGGGCCGACCTCAAAGCCCTCTGCCAAAAAGCCGCCTACTTTGCCCTGCGCCGCCAGGTGCCTGATCTGTCTGGCCCCGTGCCCGACACCATGACCCTGGTGCAAGACGACTTTTTGCAGGCCATTAAGGAAATTAAGCCCTCGGTGCTGCGATCGGTGGAAGTGGAGTCGCCTGCGATCGCCTGGGAGGACATCGGCGGCCTGGAGATCGTCAAGCAAACCCTGCAAGAATCGGTCGAAGGGGCGCTGCTCTACCCCGAACTCTACGCCCAAACCGGAGCCAAAGCCCCCCGCGGTCTGCTGCTGTGGGGGCCGCCCGGCACCGGCAAGACCCTGCTGGCCAAGGCCGTCGCCGCCCAGGCCCGAGCCAACTTCATTGCCGTCAACGGCCCCGAGTTACTCAGCCGCTGGGTGGGGGCCGCCGAGCAGGCCGTGCGCGAACTGTTCGCCAAGGCTCGCCAGGCCGCTCCCTGCGTCGTCTTCATCGACGAGATCGACACTCTGGTGCCCGCGCGGGGGCAGTACATGGGCGACTCGGGGGTGAGCGATCGCGTGGTCGGTCAGCTGCTTACCGAACTCGATGGACTGCAGGGCTGTCCCAACGTGCTGCTGATTGGCGCCACCAACCGCCCCAGCGCCCTCGACCCCGCCATTCTGCGGGCCGGGCGAATCGACCTCCAGCTGGAGATTGGCCTGCCCGATGCCGCCGGAAGGCTGGCGATCTTGCAGGTGCACAACAGCGATCGCCCCTTAGAGGCCATTGACCTGAATGACTGGGCCACCCGCACCGACGGCTGGAACGGGGCCGACCTGGCCCTGCTCAGCAATCAGGCGGCGCTGGAGGCCGTGCGCGAATACCGCGCCCAGGACATGGCCGACCCCAGCCAAATCCGCATTGCATCCCACCACTGGGAGCAGGCCCATCAGGCCATTCTCAGCCAGCGCAGCTCAGTGGCCAATCGGGGGTAAATTAACGCCAAAGGTCGCCTCAATCAGAACGGTTGGGTTGGGGCACACCATGACAGCTCCAGCTAATTTAGTCAGCTGCACTACCCAGCGTGAGTGCGGCTGTAGCTGAATGGCACTAACGTAAGCCCTATCAAGCTACCAGCGCTGATGCCCGCCTAGATTTGATAACACCGCCCCGAAAGCAGGCTACTTAAGCTAGCCTTCCAAGTCGGGTAGGGGAAGGGCTGACTGGGGTGCCTGACTGTACCAGGTGCTCAGCGCAGTATGGTAAACCACCTGCCAGGAGACGCTGTAGCGGCGGGCCAGGGCTGCACAGTCTTCGTATTCGGGGTGGGCGTTGAGAACGGTTTGAGTTTGAGGATGGTAGGCTACCTTCAGATTGATGGGTCCGTAGGGGGTTTGGAGGGTTTTGATCTGCCGGGGGAGTACCCAGCGCTGCTGAAGTCGGCGGCGAATGCCGAGTGTGGAGGTTTCAGAAAACAAAATACCGGCGCATTGCGGTTCATCGTCGGGCCGACAGATAACGGTAATCAGCAGTCCGGGCCGCGATTTTTTCATCGCTACGGGTTGGGTAAAGACGTCTAGCGCACTGGCGCTAAAGAGGCGATCGTAGAGGTAGCCGACGGCCTGGGGAACCAGGTCGTCGACTTGCGTTTCAAGCAAAATAACGGTGTCGAGCTCGTAGGGAATCTCCTCTGAAGCCTCTTCGGATCCTTCTGTTTGAGACTGTTGCGCCAGGGTCAGGGCCTGGGATGGCCCCCTAAGAGACGGGAATGCTTGGGCCGAGGCCCCATCTGTTGCCCCAATCCACAGGCGTAGAGCGTTGGCGACAGGTAGCGCTTTGCCCCCGGCCCCTAACCCGGTGCGGTGTAGGGTCATGGCTGGAGGGTCGCCAAAGCGCTGGGCCAGAGTCGTCGCGATCGCGGCCCCCGTTGGGGTGATCAGTTCGCCATCGAGACCGTTGCTGTAGAGGGGCACCTGGTGCTGCTCCAGCAGCTTGAGCACGGCGGGAGCGGGCACGGGCAGCCAGCCGTGGGCCGCTTTGACTCGCCCTCGTCCGGTGGGCAGAGGCGAACAAACCAGGGTATCGATATTTAAATAGTCGAACCCCAGGCAGGTGCCAACAATATCGACGATGGCGTCGGTGGCCCCGACCTCGTGAAAATGGACCTGATCGACAGCAATGCCGTGGACGGCGGCTTCGGCCCTGGCCAAATTGCGAAACACCGCCAGGCTCCAGTGCTGAGCGCGATCGGGCAGGTTGGCCTGGGTAATGAGACGCTCGATCGCGCTCAGGTTGCGCGTGGGGTATGCGGCGTGGCCGTGCGAGGGCTGTCCGTCACCAGGGTGGTGGTGGTGGTCGTGATGTTGTGCGGGGGGTGGGGATTGCCCCCCAGGATGATTGGAGCTGGCTTTGACTACAACTTCAGCCTGAAGGGCGCGCAGCCCCTGGCGCAAAACGGGGGCTACCGAGAGACTAAACTCGTCGTTGAGCCCCAGACAGGCCAGCTGGGCTTGCAGGTAGTCTAGGGGTACACCCGCATCGACCAGCGCGGCCAGACACATATCGCCCGCAATGCCGGTAGGGCAGTCAAGGTAAGCTATCGTTTTCAACAGAACAACAGAAACGGAAGGGCAATGGCAACGGTCTACAAGCTACATCCCAACAACCCGCAGAACCGCAAAATGGAAGCGATCGCGGCGGCGCTGCGTCAGGGAGCGGTGGCGCTTTACCCCACAGACACAGTCTACGCCATTGGTTGCGACCTCAATCATAAAGGGGCGGTGCAGCGAGTGCGCCAGATCAAGCAGTTAGCCAATGAGAAACCGCTGACTTTCTTGTGCGCCTCTCTGTCTAATATTGCCGACTATGCCATCGTCAGCGACAGCGCCTATCGTCTCATTCGGCGGCTGATTCCGGGGCCGTTCACCTTTTTGCTGCCCGCCACTCGCCAGGTGCCACGTCTGGTGATGAGCCCCAAGCGGCGAACTACGGGCATTCGAGTACCCGATCATCCCATTTGCCTCTCACTGGTCGAGACCCTGCAAAACCCGGTGATTTCGACCTCGGCTCTGACGCTGCTGCCCGCTTCAACCTCAGGGCGAGCGATCGACAAGCCGGTCGACAAAATGGTGATGTTTGACAATCTAGAAAAGCTGGTAGACATCATTGTGGACGATGACCAGCCTTTGTCCTACGAGGTGTCGACCATTCTCGATATGGAGGGCGACCAGCCTCTCGTCGTCCGCCAGGGGCTGGACTGGGAAATGGCGCTGGACTGGGGAGCGCAGCTGGCATAGCGCGGGGGCAACTGGGCAACTGGCACTCTGTTGGTCTGGGGCGAGGGCGAGGCTGGTAGACGGGCTGTCTCGCCGCACGGCGGGTTCTCTAGCGGTCACAGCGTTGGCTCACAGCACCGCATAACAGGGCTTTCATCGTTCGACAAACATTCAATGAACCCTTGACAGTAAGGAAAGCGGCGGTCTAAGCGGGGCTTAAGATCCATCAGAACCAGGCCAGGGAGATTGCGGCATAGCGGGCAGATTTTACCGCTGGCACAGGGCATGGGAAATCGCCGCGGCTGATTGGGGAGTACACAACAAGCCAGTCGGGGGCAGCAGGCTGTGCCTCAGCCAGCTGATTGATTGGCCCGACTGACTATTCCCGTTATCGGTGTCGTTGTTAGGATTGGGTAACTATGAAGACCGCATCTACCTGCAT
>PYGV01000085.1 GCA_003022385.1 filamentous cyanobacterium CCP3
GGCTGAGTCATCGCAATACCTGGATCAGCTAGCCCAGACAATCCTCTCAGCACCGGCGATAAAGGTCCGGCCACATCAAAGTAAACCAGGGTTTTAAGCAGCCGTAGAGGGTTCCAAACCATAGTGATATACCAAGTCCAGCTCGGGAGCTGTAGTTTTCCCACAGGTAGAACTTCATTTCTGGACTTGAATGCAGTTTAGCTTACAGCAAAATCTCGGATGCCACAGCGATGCAGCCAGACAAGGCGACCACAAACGAGAGGTTTTTCTGTGAATCTACTCATTAATCCAGCAATTGGGCCTGGGTATGCTGAGTTTATCGGATAATTTGCGGCGCTGATGCCCCCCTTAGCGACGGCCAGAGCACCTAAACATTGGACGAGTCCTTTAGCTGGGCAGCCCCAGCTTTTAAGCTGCCTCCAAAGACTAAAGCTTTTGTGAGGTTAACCAGGGTAATGCATCAATCTTCTATAAACAACGTCCAAAGGCTCCCTGATTGCCCCCTTGAGCCTTCAGTTTAGTAGAAGCAAGCCAAGCAAAATCAACCACCAGGCGCTGCATGGGTACCGACCTTCAGGCGAGTCTAAGGCCATCTAGGTTAGTTAAAGCTCCAACAGCCCCCTATCCCCAAACCGCCCCTCCAGACATCTTGCACGTGGTTTTCTAAAGCAGGCGTTGTCCATGCGAATTCTAATTTATTCTTACAACTACCACCCTGAACCTATTGGTATTGCGCCACTGATGACTGAGCTGGCTGAGGGGCTGGCTGCCAGAGGCCACCAGGTACGGGTTGTAACCGCCATGCCCAACTACCCTGAGCGCAGTATTTATCCGCCGTATCGCGGCCGTCTCTATGCAACCGAAAAGCGCAACGGCGTTACGATTCAACGCTGCTTTGTGCTGGCCTGCCAGAAACGCGGGCTGGTGGGACGACTGCTGCTAGAGTCGAGCTTCATTACCCTGAGCCTGTGGCCAGCGCTGAGTTCGGCTCTGGGGGGCTGGCGTCCCGACGTTATTCTCAACACTAGTCCATCGCTGCCAGCCTGTCTTCCCGTCGCCATTCTCAAGACGCTGTTTCAGTGCCCCAGCGTGCTCAACCTGCAGGACATTTTGCCTGAGGCTGCTGTCCAAACCGGCTTGCTCCGCAACCCCTGGGCTATTCGCCTGTTTGAGCTGCTGGAGTCATTTGCCTACCGCAGCGCCACCCGCATCAGCGTGATTGCCCAGGGCTTTCGCGATAACCTGCTGGCCAAAGGAGTACCCGAGACCAAAATGGTGTCTGTCTCGAACTGGGTGGATGTCGATTTTATTGCGCCGCGTCCCCGGGCCAGCAGCGAGTTTCGCCGTCGCCACCAACTGCAGGACAAGTTTGTGGTGCTCTACACGGGCAATATTGCCGAAACCCAGGGAATTAGAACAGCTATTCGCGCTGCTCAGGCGTTGGCCGCCTACCCCGATATTCGCATGGTGATTGTGGGGGAAGGAAAACAGCTGGCGGTGCTCGACCGATTTTGCCAGCAGCTGGGGCTAACCAACGTTTTGCTGTTGCCCTTTGTGCCTCGGGCCGAGCTGCCCGACATGCTGGCCGCCGCCGATGTGGGGCTAATTTTGCAGAAGCACGGCGTGGTGGGCTTTAATATGCCGTCTAAAACTCAGGTGCTGCTGGCCAGCGGTCGACCTATTCTGGCTTCGGTACCGGCCCACGGCGCGGCGGCTCAGACCGTTATGGCCAGCGGCGGCGGCATTGTGGTTGAACCCGAGAATCCGACGGCCCTGGCCAGGGGAATTCTCGACCTGTATCACCAGCCCGAAAAGGCCCAGGCGTTGGCCCGTCAGGGTCGTCAGTATGCGCTGGAGCACTACTCGGCTAAGCGCGCAATCGACCGCTATGAGGCTCTGTTCTACGCGCTGACGGCGCCTCAGCGGCTGCCACTGGACGGAGACGTGGTGCTGGCGCTACAGCCGGTACAGAAGTAGGTGGGTGTACATCTGCTGGTGTAGGGGAGTAGGCGATCGCCTATGCTTTCGCCTATTCTTCAATTGCCAGAGAGACTCGATCGCCGCCTACAGAGCGCATTTCGCCCAAAAACTGCATGACCTGCTCGTAGGGCAGGTCCTGACTGGGCAGCAAAAAGACAATATTTTCGGGATTACGGCCCAGGTAGGCCTCAACCTGACCCTTGAGAGCGTCAATTTCAATGGGCTGCCCGTTGAGCTGCACCTGGTTTTCGCCGACTAGCTCCACGATGAACGGGTCAGCGGGCAGGGGTGGCGGGGTATCGTCTTGCTGCTCGGCGGGGAGCTGAACTTCAATCAAGCTTTCGCTGCCCAGGGTCATGGTGATGGTGACAAAGAAGGCCAGGATGCCCATCATGACCGTCAGCATGGGCACCAGATCGACCTGGGGCGGATTAGAACTTAACTTAGACTTAAATCGCATCAGGGCGCACAGTAAGCGACTAAATCCGCTCTGGAGTGCCGACAAAGTCGCCGTGGCGCGTACTGTCGGAGGCCAGGGTGGCAGGCTCGTACCAGTACTGGCGGTAGATCAGCTCTAGCTCGTTGCCAGCATCGGAAAAGTAGTCGATTTGCTGGGCCTGGAGGCTGACCAGCACGCGAAAGATCAGCAGCGCAATAATGGCGACAATCATGCCAGCTGCGGTGGTAATCAGCGCTTCACCAATGCCCGCCGCAGCCGCTGTCGCCTGGTCGCCCGTGCCGCCGCCGCCAATGTTGAGGTTGCCAAAGGTGGCAATCAGGCCGGTTACTGTGCCCAGCAGACCCAGCAGGGGGGCTACCGCCACAATGGTTTCGAGCAGTTTGTCGCCCTTGCGCATTTTGACGAACTCGCGATCGCCCGTTGTTTCCATCGCTAGCCGAAAGGTGTCGGGGGAGGGCTGCTTGAGCCGCAGGGGAGCGAGCAAAAACCGCCCAATCGGCAGGTCCTGGGCCTGGGCTGCGATCGCGGCCGCCTCGGTGAGATCGCGGCGGGAGGCATCGAGCACCTCGCTGACCACCTGGTCTTCGCGACGCAGCAGCTTAGTCCAAAACAGGGCGCGCTCCAGGGCGGTGGCCATGGTTAGCACCGAGCAACCCACAATGGGCACCATGACCGGCCCACCCTTCGCTAAAAAATCAAGAACAGTTGTCATAGCCCAGAACTAAGGTTGGAGTTGGTTGTGCTAGCAGATCTGCTGACCACAATAAGCCTATCGAAAGCCACTGCCCCACACATTAACGTATGGGATTTAGTGCTTTAAGAACAGATTAAACTAAACAGATCGAGCTCGCAGATCCATTATGCCCATATTAGTCACTGTCGCCTGGTAGGTAAGGACGGTTGATCACCCGGCCCGTTGGCCCCGTGACGGTGGTCGTCTTGACAGCTGGAGCAGCCTGCGGCTCGGCACCATTGGCCGGAGAATCAGAGGCTGTTTGAGCGGGCAGCGCGGCGGGGCTTGAGGCCCGGTTGAGCGCTACGGGCACCAATGCCGTGGAGGCGGACTGAAGTTCTTGCCAGCTTAAGTTACCGTCGGGGTCAATTCTCACCAGTACCGAGTCGATGGTGCTAGAGCCTGTTTCGATGCCGCCTACGACCTGACACTGGAAGCGATCGCCCGGCTGATTGACCCGGTAAGTGGCCGTACCGCAGTCGACCAGGGCCCGTTCGCCAAAGGCCTGAGACAATCCCTGCTGAATGGTGTCTTCGACCGTGGGCAGGTCGAGCATGACCTTTGAGTTGGGTACCTCCCAGGTGATGTTGCCCCGATCGTCCTGCTGGGTTACGTTGATCGTGAATGTGCCTTCGGAGGCTAGCTCCCCCACGCAGCGGAAATAAGCCCCGGCCTGACGGCTGACATCGCTGGGGCAGCGCACCTCGCGCAGGGTCAACCGCCGTCCCTGACGTTCGATATCAGCCTGAATGTTGGCTTCAATGTCGGCGGTGTTAAGGCGATTGCTGCAGGCGGTCAGGCCTAGGGTTCCCAGCCCCAGCAGCCCCAGCAGGGATTTTGAAAGCGTCATGCGAAGTGTTGGGTTGCGCCTGTCCATCGAGCCGGTAAATCCTTAGGTTTGAAAGATTTGAATTGGGTATCGTCCATGGTAATACCCGATTGTGGCAGCAATGGCGTTCCTGCGCATGCTGTCTTTACTACCTTCGCTGCAACGTAAGGGCTCGAGTTTTGCCGGACTGATCCCAATCTCCACCATAATGAAGACAGCTCTTAACACTCGTTTACAACTAGTTTGGCACTATGGCAAAAGACCTGCAGCAATTTTTGACCCTGCTGGAGCAGCGCGGGCAGCTGCGCCGCATTGCGGTCCCCGTTAGCCCCGATCTAGAAATTGCTGAAATCGCCAATCGCCTGCTGCTCGGCGGCGGCCCCGCGCTGCTGTTTGAGAATGTGAAGGGGGCGACGATGCCGCTGGCCATCAATGTGCTGGGCACCGTCGAGCGGGTGTGCTGGGCCATGGGTATGGAGCATCCAGCGGAGCTAGAAACCCTCGGCGAAAAGCTGGCGCTGCTCTATCAACCCCGTCCCCCCAAGCAGTTTTCCCAGGCGGTTGACCTAGGAAAAGCGCTCTTCGATGTGGTCAAGGCCAAGCCCGTACGCGATCTGCTGCCGCCCTGCCAGCAGGTGGTGCTCAAGGATGACGCGGTAGATCTCAACCAGATGCCCCTACTGCGGGTCTACCCTGGCGATGCCGGTCAGGTGATAACCCTGGGGCTGATGATTACCAAAGATCCAGAGACCAAAATTCCTAATGTGGGGGTCTACCGACTTCAGCTGCAGTCAAAAAATACCGCAACGGTGCAGTGGCTCTCGGTGCGGGGCTGTAGTCGCCACCTGCGCAAAGCGGCTGAGATGGGCAAAAATCTGGAGGTGGCGATCGCGATCGGGGTGCATCCGCTGGTTATTCTCGCCGCTGCCACGCCGCTGCCCATCGACCTGTCGGAGTGGCTGTTCGCCGGGCTCTACGCCGGCAAGGGGCTGAGCCTGGCCAAGTGTAAAACCGTTGATTTAGAGGTGCCTGCCGACTCTGAGATCGTGCTGGAGGGCACCATTACGCCGGGCGAAACTGCCGTCGATGGCCCCGCTGGCGACCACATTGGTTACTACGGCGGCGTCAACGAGGCCGCACCCCTGCTGCGGTTCCACGGCCTGACCCACCGCAAAAAACCCATCTACATGACCACCTTCAGCGGTCGCCCGCCCAAGGAAGACGCCATGATGGCGATCGCCCTCAACCGCATTTACAACCCCATCCTGCGCCAGCAGGTACCCGAAATTCAGGACTTCTTTTTGCCGATGGAGGGGCTGAGCTATAAAGCGGCGGTGCTCTCGATTGAAAAGTCGTATCCGGGCCAGGCGAAGCGGGCGGCCCTAGCCTTCTGGTCGGCCCTGCCCCAGTTCAGCTACACTAAGTTTGTCATTGTGGTCGATAAGGCCATCAACATTCGCGACCCCCGTCAGGTGATGTGGGCGGTAACCTCGAAGGTCGACCCCGTACGCGACGTGTTTATTTTGCCCAACAACCCCTTTGATAAACTCGACTTCGCCACCGAAAGGCCTGGCCTCGGCAGCCGCATGGGTATTGACGCTACCACCAAGGTCTACCCCGAAACCGACCGCCCCTGGAGCGAAGAGCTCACCCCCGACCCGAATACTGCCGCACTGGTTGACAGCCGCTGGGCAGAGTATGGGCTGGGCGATTTAAACCTGGGCGATGTGGACCCCAACTTATTTGGTTATGACCTGCGCTAGCGGGAAGATAGAGACGTGATAAAAGCTGTTATTGTGTCGATTCTGACAGCGTTCCTGGGGCTAGGGATCGCAATCGGTTTGCCGGGGCTGCCCCCTGCAGCCATCGCCAGCAACATTTGCCGGGAAGTCATGGGACAGCAGCTGTGCATTGAAACTATCAAGCGCAGCGCCAAGTATTCCTGGGAGTATCGAGTAGTCATTAGCGTAGATGGCAAAAGCCGTCCCCTAAGTCGCTACGATTGCCGTCAACCGATCCAAAACCATGGCCCAGAAACGGTCACGAGTTTGCCGGAAATGGCCCTGTCCGACGCAACCGTACAGCAATTCGTCTGCAATCTAGTCAGCCGCTGATGGTCAGCACAATCAAGTAAACCCCAACGCACTATGCCGTCGTTGCAAGTCAGATCTCGTTGGATCGCTGCCCGTGAGCACCGATGAAGCTGACCCGTGCTCAAAGTGACTTGAGGTTAGGTTGCGATTAGCGGCTCCCCTGCCTATTTACTGGGTTGGTAGGCGAACGAAAGCCTTTGCCCAGTCAAAATCTCATCGTAGGACTGAGCCAGGTTCTGGGCGATCGCAGGCCAGTTATACTTTGTCCTAGCAAGCCGGTGCCCATTCTGGCCCAGCTGAGTTCTCAGACTGGGAGAAACAAGGAGTTTGGCCATGGCGTTTGTCCAATCGTCTAGGCAATCGGGAACGACCAGCCCCGCCTGAGCCGCTGCAATGTCGGGCGCGATTTGAACCTCAGGCGTAATTACGACTGGTAGACTGGCCGCTAGAGCCTCCGCTACAGCAATGCCAAAATTTTCTGAGTAAGACGGCAGCGCAAACAGATCAGCCCCCTGCAGCAGCAGGTTTTTATCTGGGCCGGAGATAAAGCCCGTAAACGTAACGCTGTCAGCGATTTCTAGGGTGTGGGTGAGGGTCTGCAAGCGATCGCAGTAGCCCACTTCTCCAGCACCCGCCAGCAGCAAATGGTAACCGTGGGCTTTAGGATTAAGTTGAGCAAAGGCACGCAGCAGAAAATCAGGCCGTTTTTTTTCGTGTAAGCGCGATAGAAACAAGACGATTGTGCTGCTGGGTGGTAAGGCGTAGCGATCGCGCAGCCGCCATACTGCACTAGAGTCAACAGCTATAGCATTAACTCCCAGAGGCAAAACCAAAGTAGGAGCCGTTACTCCGAACCGACAAACATCCTCCGCTTCAGCTGCGGTCGTGCAGTGAACAGCAGCCGCCCGATTAAGGGTTGGGCGTTCAATTAAGTGGCTATAAATTTGTTTTTTGCGTTGGCTTTGCTGAAGCGCCCACGGCGTTAGCTGACCAATCGTACTCGAACAGTAAGGAATCCCAAACCTTTGAGCTATTCTGACTGCTACAGTAGGGGCATAGCAAAATAGATAGTGAGTGTGAAGGATGTCATATCTATCTAAATTGCCAACTAGCCAGCGAGTCAATTTAATAGATGGGATAAAGGCTTTGAGTCGAGCCAAACGCGGAAAAAACCAGACTGGCACATTGTCATAGTAGATTCTTTGGCTAACAGGCACATCTAACAAGCCAGACTCGTCATCGTTAGTGGTGGCTATTTCAGCGTCAACGCCTAAATCTCTCAGGGTCCGAACAACATTTAGAGCTACTTGAGTCGGACCACCCAGTCTATAGCTTAAAGACGGTAGCACGTGTAAAACTTTCATACTAAGGCGCTACCAAATTAGCGTTTTGAAGTAAAATCTGAAGATTGGCCTGGAAGCTCTCAAACCCATAGATTTCATCAACTTTCTGGCGTAAATCTTCTGGCTGGTAAATGATAGGATGCAATGACTTACCTTGAAGAATCTCTGTCAGGGCAACAGCGATTTCATAGACGTTGTCAGGGTCAACCAACATCCCAAGTTCTCCATGACAAAGGGCATCAATAGCTCCATCTTGATTACCACCTACGGTAGGCTTGCCGCAGGCGAGCGCTTCAAGATAAACAATACCAAAGCCCTCGCCTTTACTTGGCATAACAAAAACATCGCACAGATTATAGTAATCGCAGATTTCTGCGTCGGAAACAAATCCGACCAGCGTTATACAATCCTCTAAACCCAGAGAATTAATTAGTGCTTCAATTCGGGGGCGATCGCTACCTTTCCCAACCAAAATATAATGAATGTCGGGGATCTTCCGTCGAATCAAAGGCATAGCTCGAATTACTTGGTCATACCCTTTATACTGTTCGTCATCAGCCAGGCGAGCTACAGTTAAAATCACAGGCTGATTAGATTTTAAATTATGTCTATTGAATAGATAGATGGGTTTCGGTTGAATATGAAATTTATCGACGTTGAATGTAACAGGTAAAAGCGAAATCTTGTCAGGCTGGAGGTTTTGCTCTTGTATTAAGCGATCGCGGGTATAGCCACTAATCGAGACCACTTTTTCCGCATTCTGCAATGCTCGACGTCGAAGGGGATTTTCAATATTCCAGGCATCAACACCATATACTAATACCCAATACGGAATGCCTAGCAAATGATATAAAAAATAAGCGACGGGCGCAAAATTCAGATGGCCACATAATATTAGATCTGGTCGCTGTGTAAAAGCAGTCGTTAAAGTCTCTAAAGTAAAGATCAAGGTTTGCAGTGCTTTAGGAAACTGCCCAGCAAAAATAAATGAGAAACAGCTAGCATCAAACCTGTCTGTAGGCTTACCAGCATCAAGCTTATCAAGAACTACTACATCTACAAGATTCTTGTCTTGCTTATGCAAGCACTCAATTGCAGATAGAATATCGCATAAGTAAACCTGAATGCCGCCCTTAAATTCAAAGAGGTTGGGTACCCAAAAATGAACTATCTTTCTTTCCTTAAAGATTCTTGCCATGAAAATTTACTAGGGATTTGGCTATTTATAAAGCAGCTCTTTGATTTTGGCGGCTAGCGTCTGTTGATAGACGCTCCAGGTCAAATTCTCAGCTTTTCTACGAGCTGCCAGTCCCATCTCTGTCAACTCGTTAGGATGCTGATAACACCATTCCAATCTTTCTTGAATTGCTTCGGAATCGCGAATAGAAATGATAAACCCTTCAACGCCATCGGTAATAATGTCGGGGCCAGCGGCATTGGGAGTGGTTATAATTGGAACTCCACAGGCCATGGCCTCTAGCTGAACCAGACCGAAACCCTCAACTAAAGAAGGAAAGACAAGCACACTTGCGCTGCAATAGTGCTGCCCTAAAGTGGCGTGAGGAACGCCAGGTAAATAGTGAATATGATCTCGATGAGATTCTAGCCAGCCGGTTGGAAACTCATTGACGCCGACTAGCTTCAATTCAGCATCATACAGCTGCAGCTTTTTCCACGCTTCTAGCAAATAGTGAACCCCCTTTCGGGGGCCAACCCGGCCCACAAATAACGCTCGAAAGGTGCGGTCGGGCTTAGGCTTAGGTTTAAAGTAATCTACTGGCGCACCGTATGGAATCACCGAGATGCGCTCAGGGGCTATACCTGCATCTAGCAACGACTGCCGCGTCATCGAAGATGGAACAAAAATATGATCTGCTAAATCAACTTCCTGGTCTTTGCGATCTAGTTTCCACTGAGGCTCATGAACAGCCTGAAGCGACAAAGCAAACTTTGGAAAAAGAGCCGCTTCATCTTGCTGAATCTGTCGAGCCGTGCGGTGAAAGACAATCGGTAGCTCGTAAAAGCATTGTATACCCCGCTGCTTTGCCGCTTGAAACGTAAGCGCTGCCCCATCTTCGTAGGCATAGACGGCATCGAGCCGATCGAGATGGTGCTGAGCTACATGGCGATCGAGGCAAGCGTATACCCAGTCGATCGGGCCCTGGCGCCCTAACCCTAGTCTGGGGCTCAGCCCGGATTTAACCAGACAGATTCTAAGGGCTTCTTGCCACGGATGAGTCTTTATAGCGGCACCGTTGGGGGCGATCCAGGTGCGCCGCTCTAGCTCTTGACTAAGTCTGTGCCTGAGCGGCTTAGGCAGGCGTTGCACAGCCTGGGCTATCTGACCACCGGGATTGTAGGCAATTGTGGTGATGATCTGGTGGAGCAGGTTTGCGTTGGCTAATGCGATCGCAGCATTGCGAGAGTTAGGGTTGCCGGTGGGGTGTACCAGCGAGATGCATCGAACGACCATAGAGCAGGTTTGCTTGTTGAGTTTGCTGCCACTGATTGACCCGCTCTAGGTAGGGAAGCAAAAAAATAAAGCCGTAGAAAAACCAGTGATAAACGCTAGCGGTCTGATTGTAAACCATTTGAGCAATAAAGGTTACTCCCTGGTAAACAAAGACGCTAAGAGCCATCTGACGCAAAAATGGATGAGTAAGCTTGAGGTAAACCCTTAGCAAACTGAAAAGCAACACCAACCGCAGCCCATACCAAAGGAAAAAGCCAATCGGACCAACCTCTAAAGCAATGCGCCCCATTTCGCTTTCATAATAAACCGGAATTATCTCCCCTGGGGGTAGTCGAAAAAGCTGACGAATAATGTTATTAGCCTGGAAAGTGGCTCCTAAACCATAGCCGTCTAATGCTTTTAGACGAAAAAGGCTAAATGGTTGAGTAAAAGAGCTAAAAATACGATCGGTGACGCTATCGTTAACGGTCTCTACCCGATTTATAAAAGACTCAAACGCAAGTCGGGTACTCTGAGAAACGATAAGAAAGCCAATTAATCCTGGCAACACCAATCTGCGAGCACTCCTAAAAAAGTTAGAGAAGCTAGTTAGAGCCAAAATCAATCCATAGCCGATAATCAGCAGCACTGCTCCAAATACCAATCCACGGGAAGCTGTCATGAAGGAGGTAGCTATAATCAGCGCACCCTCAGCTAGGGTTAGTGCCTGCCATAGACGAGGTTGAGGGCGAGAAATGATTGGCAAAAGTAAACACAGGCAGGCCAACAAATAAGTGGCGTAGCCAGTCAAGTACGAAAACGTACCCGTCACCCGAACGGTATCTAGACCAGCAGTAACGACGGCAGGGCCTTCTTCACCCCAGGCATAGACATTAAGCGGACTGGTGGGCGGGCTAAAGAATTGGGCTGTAGCAAGTAGCCCTACCGGAATGAGAAGCAGCAAATAATGGCGAATAAACCGATATAGCTCTTCTTCTGTGGCAAATATTTGGGGCACTAGCCAAATAAGCGGTACGTAGAGGAAATAGTTTTTAAGGCCAAAGATGCCAATAACGGGTGAGCCTAGGCTTGGGTTAAAGGCTTGTACTCCTCCCCAAACCGCCATACATCCCACCAAAACTAGAACGAGAGGGTTTTGGACAAATAGCCGAGTTTGAGCAGGTGACAGCAAAAAATAGCGTAGGTAAGCCCCGATGAGAACAAAATCTTTGAGAAAGTAAATAAGCTGACTCGCTTGGGGAAGCACCCACTTACGCAACACTCCCTCAAGCACGACCAGAAGCAAAACAGCTTTGATAGACCGTC
The DNA here is from genome assembly GCA_003022385.1 of filamentous cyanobacterium CCP3. Taxonomy (GTDB): domain Bacteria; phylum Cyanobacteriota; class Cyanobacteriia; order Phormidesmidales; family Phormidesmidaceae; genus Nodosilinea. The sequence continues at coordinate 11,217 of PYGV01000085.1, forward strand.
GCCAGTCTTGCGCAGAAATGAGGACAACTAAACCAACAGCGAGTAGAGCTAACAAACCGTTGCTCATAATTGGGCATCCTCCAAAACTTGAAGGTAGGCTTTAGCTATAGTCTTCTTTTGGTGCTTTGCTAAATGGCTGGGAGCATTGGCTCGATAACAATTGAGCGAGTCAGGCTGACTCAGCAATTGCCCAAGCGCCTCGGCTAGAGAAGATTCATCACCATTAGGAAACGTGATACCACAGTTGCCAATAGCCTCCTTCAATCCTCCTGCTGATGACCCGACAACAACACAACCACAGGCAATGCCTTCAAGAGCCACAATCCCAAACGGCTCTCGCCAGCGGGAAGGGACAACCAAAATTTGATGATTGTTAAGTATATCTACCAACTCTTGCTCCACCTTGACTCCCACAAAAGCTACTTGGTCGGCAAGGCCTAACTTATGAGTTTGATGGTTAAGGGATTCTAATTCAGGGCCATTGCCTACAACAGTGAGCTTAGGCGTTAAACCATCTTGCCTGAGGTTGGCTAAAGCATCTAATAGCAGATCAACTCCTTTGTCGGAGACTAGTCGGCCCAGAAAAATTAATTCGCGATCGCGAATAGTATTAGGGTTCCGCTTAAACAAATCGTCTCGATAAGGATTAGAGATGACTACAGAGGGAGCGGCAAGATGGTCAGCAATAGCTTGACTAACAGAAATATTGTCGGCGAATCGAAGAAGAAAGCGCTTTGCATAATCCTGCCAAGATAGATCACCATTGTCACGACAATACCAATTGTTATGGGAAACGACCCAAGGCCTTGGGCACAATAGCAATGGCCAAATTCCCCAGAGGCTGATACTGGGTTGAAAGAACACATCACACCAGTTTACAAGCTTTATAAATTGCAGAACATTAGGGCGACGAATTATATCAAAGTTGAAGAACCTTTTGGTAGTTTCAGAAGTTTGAGAAACTAGTTTAACCCTGTGTCCTTGGGCAACAAACTCGCTGGCTAAGATCGAGGTCACTGTTTCTAGCCCACCAACGCTCGGATAGAATACAGGTGAATAAATCAGTATACGCATCAATAGAAAAGTCTATTTTTTGATAAACGCGAGATCTAGGTATAAAACCTCTTGACTATGGCGTGAGCGTATAGGGCTTCCTATGTCAATGAGATAAAAATTATGGGCTCGCAAGAACAAGATGATTTCTTCGAAAGCGCATTGATTTTCGTACAAGCAAGCAAAGTTAGCCTCGCATACAATCACAAGAATGCGGTCAAGCACGCCAACTGCACCTCTTAAAACATCTAACTCGAAACCTTGAACATCAATTTTAAGCAACAAGTCTCTCAGCTCTATATCATCCAATACTAAGCTATCTAGTCGCTTTATTTCAACTTCGGCTACTTCTTCAAATATAATCTCCGGAAACTCAGCTGACAACTGGCTATCACCCTTCAAAAAAGAGGATGAGGGGGAGAATTTTGAAACGTTTAGAAGTGCTTTTCGAGGTTTTTCTCCCAGCGCGAACGGAAGTATTTTGACATTGAGGTCATCATATCTCTTATGTAGTCTTTCAATTAAGTTTGGATTTGGCTCGAATGCATAGATTGGAATATCAGGCATCAATGCAAGCGAAGTATTGATGAACTGTCCTTCATTGGCTCCGACGTCTAGAACAAGCCGAACCTTATCCTTTGGAAACCATTCCTTATTAAGTAATCGATAGATATCTGCACAACCTTGACCAGATCTAACCTTTAAGTATGATGGATTAGCTAAGCAGTAGCCGTAGTTCTGAATTCTTGCACCAAGTTCTACAATAAAAGCCGTCAAAGCATTCTGCATAGCTCACACACCTAAGAACATGGTTCAGTAGAGCTTATCCACCGAGCAATACTAGCGTCGTCATCTGGGATCGCAGCGAAGTTGAACTCTGACGAAGGAAAATCATCATCGACCTCTATACCAAATGGGTAAAACCCGGTGAAACTGGCTAGATGAAATAACCTGTAGTGATTTTTTCTGAGCAGATCGAACAACTCTTGGCGGTTAGTACCGGCTAGTCCTAGAGCACTATCATTGCATTCAATCATAAAGGCCGGGCGTAATGTCTTCAGAATACGATTTGCTCCCTTTAAAATTAGTGGTTCAAATCCTTCACAATCAATTTTTATTAAACTTGGGCTAGTATGAGTATCAAGAATAACTTTATCTAAGGTTGTCGTTTGAACGTCACTTGCCTCAGAGGCAACTTTTACAGCATTTTGCCAAGGCTCCCAGCCTGGTTTGTTTGGTATAAAATAATGGTCTTTTTCGTTTTCAGACAGAATTGCTTCTATAACAAAACTATTTGGTAAATCTAAGATATCAAATGTTGTTTGGCAAAGTTTAGCCATATGTCGGTTTCCTTCAATAGCCAAGACCTTGTCGAGGAAACATCGCTGAGCTAGTACCGCCGAAAAGTACCCAATATTTGCACCACAGTCAACTATAGATTGGGCTGACTGCTCAAGCTTAAGCCAACGATCGCACCAACTTAGCTCAGTTCTCTCATGTCCTCCGCAAACGAACAAAACATGAGAGAAGGAATCATTCGTATACGATATGAATCGAACTTTTTCATCTATCCTCCAAACAAATTTGCCTCCCCCTATTTGACATCGGAACTGCGAATATTTTTGGCGACTTTTCCAGACAATTTTTTTAGCTAGTATTGATGCTTTGCTGTTATTCGCCATAGCTATATTAATTCATAAGAACTGAAAACTGTCTTCAGAAGAACCATTCGTTGACGAAATGACTTTCTAGCACGGTTTGAAAAACAAAACGTGCCCATCAACAGAACAACTTCTAAAGAATGTCTCAACCATAGAAGGGGCTTGAGAAGAATCAGACCATATCCTCGGTGCTTAACTAACAAACGAAACCTGGCCCGATGAAAATCAATTACACGATTGGCAGACCAGCTAGAGGCATGCATGCGGTTATCGTGAATCACCCCAGGCAAATCGAGCACTGCTATACGCCACCCTTGATTGTAGGCTGACCAACACCAGTCACTATCGCAGTCAGAGAAGGGAAAGTTCTTATAGTCCATGCCTCCTACGACTTGCCATGTTTGATAACGGATAAGTAGAGGACTGGTGTATACAATGTCGCTCGTTCCCCATCTCGTTCCTTGAAAGTCTTGCCATTCGGAAATTTTTGCACTATCCAAACCTAATCGGTTAGATAACTGTTGCCCTATTACAAAAGAAAAAAGGGTGGGAAACTGACTGCCAAATCCAGCCTTACGCTGGTTGCACTGTTCCACAGTAAATCCTACAGCGCCGAGACCCTGCTCTTGTTCTAGAAGCTGAATCGCGAGATTTAAGGCTCTACCATTGGCAATCAAGTTGTCAGTTTCAAAGAAAAAACAGTATTTAAGCGATGGATACTGCTGGCCAGCAAACTTAACGGCCTCATTACACCCTGAACTGAAAGACCGATCCGTTTCTGAAGATGGAATAATACAGTGAGTTTCAATATCTACAATTTCTGAAAAGTAATTTTTAATAAACTCGATGCTGCCGTCAGTGGACCCTGCATCAAAAACAACAATAGCCGCTTTTCTAGACAATTGACTGAGCGCATGAGTAACAGAAGGAAGCGCATCGCTTAATAGATGGCATCGATTAAAAGAATTAAGGACTACCACTATTTCAACTGATTTGGTCACCAGAATCAACCTATATCATGTTTTTATTCTAAGAGAGAAACACTGAGAATTGGCCTGCATGAGCAGCAAGACTGTGAGCTTGATACCAAGTGTGGGCATTAGTTGCAATCTGTTGTGCAGCTAAGACATTGATACCTAGATTAGTAAAATCAAGATGCCAGTAATGATGCCCTACAATCAGCCCATCGGCATCTAATCTGTGCGGTCCTCTAACAATCGGCAAACTACCATGAGCGCAGTAACTTGCAAAAATGCCTGACTTACCTAAAAAATCAGTAGGGTAATCAATAAAACCAGCAAAAGCAGACGAAAGAATTTTACTCACTTCAAAAGCTGATTTAGATCCTAGCACTTCGACCGGGATACTATTAGTACTAAATGATTTAAGCCCGTTGGCAGGGCCAATATCAACAATTCTTCTAATACCAAATCTCTCACATGTATACAACAGCTCATTTTGACAATTTTGATATACGCGTAAACGTGTATCAAGCTTTCCAAAAACAACTAAAATACGATCTCTTTTATTTAACGGCAAGACGTTTTTACATTCTCCAACATTAGAAAAAACTGGTAATATTGGAATCGGCAGTCTTTTGTCCCCTTCGAAAGCTGCTTGTTGATCGATAATATGTTGTAAAACCTCAGCGTGTAACTGTTTACTAGTAAGAACGCGATCGCTTAACCTAAGTAATTGCCTTACTAACCTTTTCTGCAATTCAGAAAGCCAAAAAGCGCTTGTCCAAATTGGGCCAGAGGCATAGATTTCATGAAACATTGTCACGAGCTTTGCCTGATGATGTCGATGCTTCCAGTTTGTTAACCCTTCAACTAGCCAATTAGGATATCCTCTCTTAGCATAACCGTAGCCTACGTAGTGCAACAAAATGGGTGTTTCGGAGTAGATCTCAGCTAACTGATTAAACAAGGACTCCGGCGATCGCGCTAAAACTTTAGTAATTTTGAACCCTTCTAGTCGATCATTGCCGGTCCACGTTGGATCTCCGACTACAAAATGAGTATTAATATCAAAATCTTTTTTAAGCTGACGTGCTAGATTGAGAGCATAGTCACCAACCCCATCAATAGCCGACGGAAGGCGTGGAACTATAGAAATAACGGGTTTCAAATTATTTGCGTTTGCCAACTATTCTATCAACTATTCTATAGCTACAAAGGTCAGGTAAAAGAGAGAGTCGTCTCAGCAGTTTTGCAAAAAGCCTAACTTAAGCTCAAATCCTCACATGCCTTGAGAGCTTGTACAGTAAGTAAGGAAAACCAATTGTCTTAGGATTAACAATCAAATCTTTTAGTATAACCATCTTGCTAGTCCTGTCCTCTTTGATAACAAACTGAGTACCAAACAGTTTTTCCCACTCTTCAGAAGATTCTTCAAGTCGAACATGGGGTATCGTTGAGCTTTTGTTTAAGCTATAGCATCGAAAATATCCTAGATAATCATTCAGCTTCAGAAATTGTCCTTGCAAATATAAACGACTAAAAAACTCTAGATCCATTGCAAATTTTAAGCTCTCCTTCAGAAAGCCTACCTGCTCCATAGCGTCCCTTTTCCAAAAAGCAGTTTCTGAAGAAATATTATAAGACGTTATTTTTGGCATAAAAGGCGATAATGGAGAAAGACCTGTGACCTCACTGTTTTCATTCAGCAAAATTCGATTGCCATGAACAAATGTGCATGCTTGATTTTTTTGAAATGCACATGCAATCTTCTGTAATGTGTTTTTTGTGTATAAATCGTCGCTGTTAATCCAGCCAAGTATGGAGCCGGTGCTGACCTTTAGACCTTTATTGATTGCATGGGCTTGTCCATTATCTTTCTCACTCACCCACTGAGCAAGATAGTGTTGATACTTTCTGAGTATTTCAACTGAGTTATCGGTACTGCCGCCGTCGATAACGATATATTCTAAGTTTGGATATCCTTGAAGTAAAACCGAGCGAATTGTCTCTTCTAGAAATTGCCCCTGGTTATAGCTTGGAGTGATGATACTGATACGTGGCCATGTCGAGCCATTGGGCATTCGCTCTGGAAGAGGCTTACTAGCTTTAGTCCATGGCCAACCTGACTTCTTACTTGATGGCTTTGGTAAATCTGTTAGAGTCAAAATATACTGCCTACCAATCTTCATCACCATAGAACTTATAAGCAATTGGCTCAACCGCCCTTCGAATAGCGCTAATTTCTTCTGAACTTAATCTGTGCCTCCAGTTCTTAAGGTTTTCTCGACTGTCAAGTTTGATATGACCAAAATTGTTGTTAGGAGCCTCCTTTAAATTTTTTGAACTGCTATGACCTAAAACCTCTGCTTCAACCTGAGAGTCAAACTTTAAGTTAAAGTGTATAAATATTTTTTGAAACTCTTCTAAAGGACTCAATGATCAGGGTAAGCGCAAGAAAACCATCGAGATATTGTGCTAGGTTGCGAGACCGGCAGCGAGGACAGTGAGCATGTAGTC
>PYGV01000011.1 GCA_003022385.1 filamentous cyanobacterium CCP3
CCCACGCCCATCCCAGGCCCTCCACCCACGCCCACGCCAACCCCTACACCCACGCCCACGCCAACTCCTACACCCACGCCTACTCAACCGCCGTTTCGAGACTCAGAACCTGTAATGCTCGAAAATCGTGCGAGCAAAAGGGTTCTACGCGTCCAACGACAGATGATTGACGACGATGGAGCAGCAATACAACAGTGGCAGAGGTTGGGGAGACCTATTCAGCAATGGGTTTTAACTACATGGCTGGATCCTCAAGGAAACGATACCAACATTAGAGCTATCAGAAATCTTAAAACTGGTAAAGTTCTCGATGTTGATCTTCTTAATATCGGTCAAAGTGGAGCGCGAGTACAGCAATGGACTGACAGGAAAACTGAAAATCAACAGTGGATCACTGAAACGGTGAAAGGCACTACTCAATGGTTTTTCATTAAGAATATCCAAAGCCAAAAATTCCTTGAGATTCCGCAGCAACAGATCAGGCAGAATGGAGCTTATCTTAAACAAGCTGATTTTTCAGGTGAACCCAATCAGCAATGGCGAATTATTAAACTTAGAAAGCCATCTCCCGCCCGTCCTAGAGCCCGACTTCAAACAGACCTTGCTCCAGAAAATCTGCAGGTTTTGTCTGTGCGTCCTACACAACTAACCCTTAGATGGAAACATCAAGCAACTACCGAATGGTACTCCGTCATCGAGATTAGTGAAGATGCTAGACAATTCTGGATTTTGCAAGGAGAGGTGCCACCAAATACAATCTCTGCAGATATTGATGGTTTATCTCAAAACACCTCTTATGTTTTTCGCATTAGGACAGTGTTTGAAGATGGATCTGAAGAAGTCTCCAACCTGGTTTCTGTTACAACTCCCGTGGATGAAACGGCTCCCTCAATCTTACGGGTAGAAAATCTCGGGATTAGTATTGCAGATTTCCGTTGGGATCCTGGAGCAGGAGCGATCACCGAGTACCGCATTGCCCTCAGTCGTGATGGGGCCAACTTTGACAATGCTGGTGTCGTCGGCACCGACCGCACCACCTTCCGCCTGGCTGAGCTATCCCCCAACACCCGCTATTGGGTGAAGGTGCGGGCACGAGTCAATGGCCCAGAGGAGTTCTCGGAGTATTCCAACACCGTTGAGTTCACCACCCCCCAACTTGTTCCACCCGCGAACTTGCGGCTTGAGAACCTGCTGGCGCGTGCTGCTGACCTGCGGTGGGACTCTGGGGCTGGGGCGATCACCGAATACCGCATTGCCTTCAGCCGCGATGGGGTTAACTTTGATAATGTCGGAGTTGTCGGCACAGACCGCACCACTTTTCGTCTCCCTGATCTAACGCCTAATACAAAGTATTGGGTGAAGGTACGAGGGCGCATCAATGCCTCCGATGAATTTTCGGAGTATTCCAATACCGTTGAGTTCACCACACTCCAGCTGGTTTCCCCGTCAAATTTGCGCCTTGAAAACCTGTGGGCACGGGCTACGGATATCCGCTGGGATACTGGGGCCGGGGCGATCACCGAATACCGCATTGCCTTTAGCCGCGATGGGGTTAACTTTGATAATGTCGGAGTTGTCGGCACAGACCGCACCACCTTCCGTCTCGCTGACTTAACGCCCAACACAAAGTATTGGGTGAAGGTACGAGGGCGGATCAATGCGTCAGACGAGTTCTCCGACTATTCCAATACGGTTGAGTTCACCACACTCCAGATCGTCTCTCCGTCAAATCTGCGCCTTGAAAACCTGTGGGCACAGGCTACGGATATCCGCTGGGATGCTGGGGCCGGGGCGATCACCGAATACCGCATTGCCCTCAGCCGCGATGGGGCCAACTTCGACAATGCCGGTGTCGTCGGCACCGACCGCACCACCTTCCGCCTAGCTGAACTCATCCCCAACACCCGCTATTGGGTGAAGGTGCGCGGGCGCATCAATGCCTCTGATGAATTTTCGGAGTATTCCAATACCGTTGAGTTCACAACACCTCATGCAGCGCCTGGTTCTCCTTCTGGGTTACGCTTGGCTAACCTATGGGCACGTAATGCTGACGTTGCCTGGGGAACAGCGAGTGGGGTCTTCAGCGAGTATCGGATTGCACTCAGTCGCGATGGTGTTAACTTCGATAACGTTGGAGTTACTGGTACCGACCGCACTTCCTTGCGCTTAGAGGGGCTAGTGCCTAATACCCGTTACTGGGTTAAGGTGCGAGCCAATGGGTCGGGGGGATTTTCTGAGTACTCGAATACCATCGACTTCACCACGGCTCAAGATGCACCAGGTGCGCCCTCTGGGCTTCGCCTGGCGAACGTCTGGCCCCGCACGGCTGACATTGCTTGGCAACCTGCTAGTGGAGCCTTCACGGAGTACCGCATTGCCATCAGCCGCGATGGCGCAAACTTCGACAATGCTGGAGTCGTTGGGGCAGGCCAAACGTCCTATCGTCTGGATGGGCTAGTTCCTAATACCCGTTACTGGGTTAAAGTACGGGCCAACGGGCCGGGCGGCTTTTCTGAGTACTCGAATACCATCGACTTCACCACGGCTCAAGACGCACCAAGTGCGCCTTCTGGGCTTCGTTTGGCAAACGTGTGGCCTCGTACGGCTGACATTGGTTGGCAACCTGCAGGTGGAGCCTTTACGGAGTACCGCATTGCCATCAGCCGCGATGGCACGAACTTCGACAATGCTGGAGTTGTTGGAGCTGGTCAAACCTCTTATCGCTTGGAGGGGCTATCCTCTAATACCCGCTTCTGGGTGAAGGTGCGGGCCAACGGGCCGGGCGGCTTTTCTGAGTACTCCAACACTATCGATTTTGTCACCGCTAATGAATCTCCAGGTGCGCCGTCTGGGCTTCGGCTAGAGAACCTATGGGCTCGCGCTGCTGATATCCGCTGGCAACCCTCTGCGGGAGCCATTAACGAATACCGCATTGCTATCAGCCGTAATGGCACAAACTTTGATAATGCGGGAACTGTTGGGAGCGATCGCGCCTCGTTCCGTTTGGACGGGTTAACACCCAACACTCGGTACTGGGCAAAGGTACGAGCTAATGGGTCAGGAGGTTTCTCCGACTATTCCAATACAATCGATTTCGTTACTCGCCGGTAGGCTTAAGGGCATCTCTGCTGACGTTGTTGCCAAAGCCGTGATCTGACACCTTGGTTAAGGAATATGTTGGATCACGGCTTTGTGAACCCAGTCATTCATCCATCTCGAGGTTATTATGTTGATTTCCCACCAAAAGTTCGGATGTTCTATCCGGCTTGGTTAAGGATCTTGAGCTACTGTCCAAGTCTCGCTGCATTGCCGCTTTTGCTTTCTCAGACAGAGGATTTCCCTTCGCTACTTCCCTAGCCACCTCGGTTATTCGACTCAAATACCCTTCCGGTCTTCCCAGCGCCACTGCTGCCCCATGCCAATGCCAGAGTTGATCCAACTCCGGGCGGCCCTGCTGCCACCCATTTCCGCCCCCCTCTGGATTGACCAACACCTCATTCCAATCCTTCCCTTGGTTCGGTGTCAGCCGCTCAATCCCCGGCACCTGCTGCGCCACTCGCCAGGCCATTAGCTCTCCCGCCACATCCGCATCAAACGCCACTGCTACCAACCCCCCACTCCGCAGCACCGTCTTTAATTCCTCGATCGGCACCCCTCCAGAGCCATCTGTCGAGAGGTAAATCGACACCCCCTCCGGCCCTCGCTGTGCCCGATCCAGTACCGCCAGCGACATAGCATCAATTGGCGACTCTACCAGCAGCACTCGGTTCACTAGCCCTTGCCCAGTACCAATCCAAAACCATCCGTGATCTCTAGCCGAGCCAGGCGCTAATCCATGGAAATGGTTCTCTTCTCCCCACGTCCCCCGCAAACTGGCTCCAATTACCTCCCCCCGACTCCAGGTTTGGGCCTGCAACTGGTGGCGCAGAAACACGGCATTCTGATGATCATCGGCAAAGATCAAGCCCCGCTCATGGAGCCGATCCACTAGCACTGCCGGAAGATTGCGTCCCTCCACCAAATACTCCCGCACCGCATCCCATCGCCGGGGAGAGTCCCCCGGCATCTCCAACGTCCGAGACTCTGAGACTTGCGCCTGGGCAGATCTAGACACCTGTGCCGGTCGCTGGGAGAAATCCTGACCCGACAACCATTCCACTGCTTCTTTAAATTCCACCCCTTGCACATGCATCACCAGGTCAATCGCTCCTCGCCCCCCGGCATCGGCCAGCCAGTCCATAAACAGTGGGCCACTGATGCTGATGATGTGGTCGCCATTGCGCCATTTGTGTTTGTCGTAGCGATCGCATTCCAACCCCAAATGCGCCGCCACATCCTCTAAATCCGCCCCCCGCACCTCATCCGCAATCTCTTGCATCGTCGGCCCCTGAATAGGTTTTACGGGGTTAGCCGGGGGCGGGTTGTGGGATGACGAGGGCGCTGCTGTCGCTGGCTCCTGCTGCCATAGCGGATCTGCGCTAGGCCGTGGGGTTTGCCCTGTCCGAAAGGGTTCCACATTAAACAAGCTCTGCACCTGAAATTCAGGTTCTTCAGTGGCTGGAGCAGTAACCACAGTTTTGGGGTCAGGTGGTGTCGGTTCCTCTACAACAAGTGCAGGCGGTTGATGGGGGTGGACAGCGATCGCCCCATCCCCATCAACAATCACCACCTCCCCGTGTTGGGTCAGCCTGTCCAAATATTTGTGCAAGCTCTGCACCGGGAACCCTGCCACTCGTACTCGTCCGAGTTCCTTTACCCCAGACTCCATGCTGGTACCAATCATCTCCAGATGCTCGATCAAGGGTCGAGCGCCCTCGAAAAACGCCTCATAGAACCGCTGATCTGGCGACTTCACCAGCACGATCGCCTCAGGATACTGGTCTTTCACCTCCAGGTATTGCCGCATATCGGTCGGCATTTGCGATCGCTCATCCTCCGGTTCCTGCGGGGACACCACCTCTACTTCGGGCTCTACCTGCACCTGAATCTGGGCCTTAGCGGCTTCCGCGAACCCCTGCTGGACAATGTTTTTGGAGAAAATTTGAGCAAAGGCGCGATCAGGCAGCCGCGACTCCCCACCCCGCAAACTCTGTACTGCCGTTTCCTTAAACTCGATGCGTCCCTCCCCCCGCACCCGAAACACCATCTCCGAGTCGATGAACATATCCCCGTTTTGGGTCAGGTAGTGAGTCAGGTACAGCTCATCTCCCTGGCGCTCCACCACCAGCGGAATGAAGGGCTCATTCTCAATCCGCAGATGAAACTCCTGGGAGGCCATGACCTCCTGCTCAATCCCGGCATTCCTCAAAAACCGTAGAATTCGTTTTTCGAGCTGGCCCATCAGGGGCTGATTGGGTACACCTGGAGACACTGGAGCTTCAGCCACAGGTCTTTCTACGGCTGGTTCTGGCCTGGGTTGATTTGCGATCGTAACCGGCTGAGAAACAACCGGGGGCTTCACTTCCTGTGTCTCCACCTTTTCTAGTGTGGGCAGCGCTACCCCCATCAACTGCCGTGCCACCTCCTTAAACTCAAACGCCGCCAGCGTGTAATTCCGCTGGTGCATCACCACCCCCAACACCCGCTCCAGTCGTTCTGGGGGAATGACCACTTCCATGCGATCGGCCACCGAATAAAAATCTGACCCCGCCGCCGCGATCAACTCTTCATCCAGGTAATAGCGCCCGCCCGACTCCTTCGACTTCGGCGCTTGTAGAATAAACCCCTCCCCTGCCTGCTGGGGTTTCAGTAGCAACAACTCGTCGAGTGTCCTTACCGTTCCCCGCCGGTTCGTCAGCTCTGTGAGAAACCGGAACACCTGCTGCGGATCCTTCAATGCCACCGGCTCCTTGGTTAACTCCGACTCAATATCAAACCCCTTGGGCATAATCAGCCCCTGGCACACCTCGCCCCGGTAGTCGGTGTAGTTCACCAATTTGCCGTTGGAGTACTTTTCAAACGCTTTGATCAGGTTGCCGGTAAAGATCTGCCGGTTGACTCGCCCCGATTCCTGTTGTAGGTCGAACAGAGAATAAAAGCTGTTGCCAAACCAGTCCTCGGTCTGAACTGTGGCATCGATCGCCCCCGCCCGCCCGGTGTTGAACTTCGACAATGGCACCGTAATCTGTCGAGCCGAATCCGCCACCAGAATCCGTAGTTTCCAGCGGTTCGGTGCCGTCGGACTCCCGGATCGCTTTTTCGCATCGGCCCCCGCCACCACTCCATAGAGAATGGTCTTGCTAGCTGGTGTCACCAGTCGCAGTGGTGTGCCGGGTGTGAAGGTTTCCAACACGCTAGAGACATGCAGGAACTGCTGCTCAATGCGGTCGTTCAGTTTTTCAATGGTTTTGCTGTCTTGCTTTTGAGCGATCGCTGCCTGCCGGTAGCGATTGGTCTCCGCTTCCAACTGGGTAATTGTCGCTGCCACCTGCTGACTGGCCTGCACGGCTACAGCATCCGGGTCGTGAGCCTCCACTGACTTCACCTCCGCCAACCCCACCGACTCCCGCACCACATTGATCGCCTGAAGCTGGGTCAGCGGTTTGCTCTCACTCTTCGCCTCCACCAGTTCCAGATACACTGGCCCCGTGAACTCGCTGGCCATCTCGCTGTCATCCGCCATCACCTCCATCCGCGCCAGCGGTCGAGCGTCCAAATCCAGCTGATCTGCCTCCAGAATGTTCTCCCCCATCGCTCTGGCCTGATCCACCAAATCGCAATACTCCGACTCAATCAGGCTGTAGACAGCTTCTTGTTCGACAATAGGCAACAGCGGAATCCGCCCGGTCACCTTCTTAATCAGGGCAATATCAGAAGCCCCGCTATCCCCGAGGGCAGCGGGGAAATCCAGCTTGGCATTTAGCTCCGGGTCATCCGCCAACAGCTCCGTCACCACCTGCTCGCCGTAGGGGTTCATGAAATCCACCACCGTGTTCAGCGAGATGTCGGTCTCCCGCGCTGCTGTGGTGTTGGCATTGAGGCTCGCCATCTTGCGACAAAGGATTGCCCCCGGTCGTTTTTCAGCCGGAAGGTCGCCCATCAATAAGGTGTAGGCAGGCAGCGCTACCTGCCCGGTACGATGCACCCGGCCCAGCATCTGCATAAACACGTTAATGTCTCGTTCCGCCTGGGCCACAATCATGTGTCGAGGCCGCTGGTCGGCAAACTTTTCCGAGGCGTGCAGCGAAATTCCTGTGGAGCCCGAACAGTTCAGCAGAATGACGTCCGCATCTCCGGCGTTGAACCGGGCCACCGCATCGATCTTGCCCTTAGCGGTGGTCTCCTCTCCCAACCGTACTTTGTAGACCATGGAGCCATCGGCCCCGTATTCAATCCCCGCCTTGCGCCCGGTGACTTCGGTAACCCGGTAGCCAGATCGCTCCAACTGCTGCTCGATGTAGTCAATCGGGCTGATGGGAATGCCACTGAAGTCACTTTCGCGAATACAGTCCAGGGCTTCTTCATAGGCCAGGACGGCATCAGCCCCGAGTTGGTCATCACTGAGGCGCAGCCGGGTGGAGTGGCCCCGGTAGTCTGTCACCACCACATCTCTAGATCGCTCCAGATACCGTTCCAGCAGATCCCCAAAAGAGAGAACCATGGCATCCCCTGGGCTCAAATCCTGGGACTCTGCGTAGTCCTCAATGAAGCTGCCCATGGTATTGGCCACCGTAATCACGGGCTTCTCACCTCGGTTCAGGGCTGCAATGGCTTCTTCCACCGTCGCATCCGCCTTTTGGGCCAACAGGCCCTGCTCAATGCAGTTATGCATCAGCGACGTGAAGTTGGTACTCCGGGCTCCCACCTCGCCAATCGCCCCATCTTCTCCTAAGGCTTTTGCCTCTGCCTTCGCCTCATTACCGATTGCCTTCACCGCCTTCTGCTTGGCCCGATCAAAATCTTTAATGGCCCGCATCGCCGCCGAGAAGTCGTCAGCCACCACCCGATCCACTGGCACCGTCTTGGCCTGAAAGGAAATGCCCTCGTAAGACCGCTCCCGGCGCAGCATCTGTCCTGACGCCACAAACTTGCTGGCGACAATTTGCTGGAGGGGCACCCCACCACGGGTCAAGATATTCTCTAGCGCCGTCATACTGCTGACGCCCAGGCGCAGGTCAGTGCGCCGGGCATACAAATCCATCACATCGGCCCGTTTGGCGTAGGTGGCGGAGGAATAGAACACCCCTGACGACAGGTCGATCAACTCCCGCACAAAGTCTGCCCGATCCGGTGGCCCCGCTTCTTTCCATCCGCCCTTACTGCCCCCGGCCTGATGGGCCTCATCCAGGATCAAGATGGCGTTGGGAGCCATCCTGCGCAGAAAGTTTCGCCGCAGCGGTTCCTTTTTTCCCACGGTCTGGAGCTGGCTGTAAGTGGTAAACACCGCACTGTAGCGGCCCAGGTTGCCCTGTTGAATCATCCCCTGCATTTCTGCCTTCTGCTTGGCAGCTCCTGCGGTTTTCAATGACGCGCCATTGGCCAATGGAATCTCGGTACCGCTATCGGTGATGAAGGGCGTAAACCGCCGTATTCCAATGTCGCCCACATCCCGCATCATGTCGGCGTAGAGCGGTTTATCTTTGGTGATGAATAGCGCGATCTTTCCCTGCTGCTGGGCATAGCGCATAATGCTGGCGCAGATCCGGCCCTTGCCAATGCCGGTCTGGTCGCCGGTGATGAAACCCGCCCCCCGCTCGATATTGCTGATTGCCAGGGCCGAGGCATCGACCTGCTCAGCGCTAAAGTACTGATGCAGTTCATCCACAGAGCCATAGCCCAGTCGGGTGGCCAAGTACTCATCAATATCGCCCTGCTGCTGCTCGAATCGCTCCAGCGCCTGCTGCGCTGCACTGGCCATGTTGAAGGGAATTAGAGTCTGGGTTGAAAAGCCCTTGCTCTTGGGCACATAAGCCACTTGCCGGGGCTGGACGTCATACGTGTCTGCCGACGGAGCCACAGCCTCGCCGGTTGAAAGAGGAGTATTCATAATGAGTTCTGGGTGAAGGGCTACAGACTCAGTTCGTTCAGCCACGCCTCTAGCGTGGTCTCGTCGTGCAGGCTGATCCAGTCCAGATAGTCGGGATAGCTGGGGGTTACGGGCGTTACCGGAAAGCTTCCCCCGTAGTGGCGCAATCGTTCCTGAAACCGCCAGTTGCTCCGAATCAAGGTCTCCGCCCACTGCTGCCGCCAATACTCCAGGGCTAAGTCCGGCTCCTCGTCCGGCTCCAGGATCGGCGTGTGCTGAACCGGGTCCAACTCGCTGAGAATGGTGGCCAGCCCTCGTTGCGTCTCGATCTGAGAGGTTTCCGAGATGGAGTCCCGAATCATTCTGTCCAGCCGAGTTTGCATCAGCTGCAGGTAAGTTGCTTCGCTCAGTTGCTCCAGTTCGGGCGGCACCTTGACGATGAGTAGGGTTCCCAGTCCCTCCAGTGTCCAGAGGTTGGGAAAGCTGGGATACTGGCTGGTCATGAATGGATACGTCCAGGGGGATACGGGCCTGGTGGATAGGTTCATTGGGAATCAACTCCTTTAGTTCAGTAAATGATGTGTAGATGGCAGGCACTTCAGCGGCAGGCAGGGGGCGATCCGACTTCCCCCGCCCCTCAATCACAATTACGTCGATGGGAAAACCTGCTCCCTGCTTGCGGTACAGGTCACCCCAGATCGAGACATGCTGAGTGACCTGGTAATTCGCATAAAGCAGGTAATAAAAGGCCCGACTCTCTCGGCTGTTGTAGCGCTCTGAGCGGTGTTCGTCTTCACGGCCTTGCTTACCTCCTAAAATGAGTACTGCTCGACCACCCTCTTTCATCACCGTCAACGCCTTCAGGGCGATCACCTGATCGATCTGCGTCGTCCAGGTATCGGCAATGGGGAATCGGCGGGTGTGGCGTTGCTCGTCTTTGACCACCCCAAAGGGCGGGTTGCAGATGACCACGTCCACCTGGGCCTCAGGCTTATAGGTCAGGGCATCGGACTGAGTTAGTTGGCGAAAGCCACGGGTTTGGAGTTCAGCAAAGCGATCACCATTTAGTTCATTAGCGATCACTTTCTCTGGATTGGCCCCAATCAGCAGCGCTCCATTTCCTGCCGTGGGCTCATAAACTGTCTTGCCAGCGTTGATGCCTCCTAACACCGACGCCAGGTAAGCAATGGGAATGGGCGTACTGTAGGCCTGTTGCAGCACCGAGGTGGATGACCGCACACTTAAATTCGGCTGTCGTTGGAGCAACTCCACCAGGCGATCATAGGCGTCGTGGGTAGTCTGCGAACCCGTCACCACCTGTTTTCCGGCCCGCACTACAGCAGCCTCAACGGATTCATCCACCGTCTTGGCCAGCGGGGTTCCTGGCTGCACGGACTCCCCCAGTACATCCGCCGCAAACCGTCGAGCTTCGACAATGGAGCCAAAGCCCTGACCCGACAGAAAGTAGGACACATAGGCCCCAGCCAGCTGAGGATGGCCCATGGTGGTGGTCTCCGGGAAGGGACAGTCGAGGTAGATGCCGGAGAATCCCTGATTGCGGTGATGATTCAGCCCAGCTCCATCTGGGCCTTGGGTTGGCGCTGGGCCTGCTGTTTGACCAGTTGCATTCGCTGCTCCAACCGCTCAAAGTGAAGCAAATCCTGCTGGTTCAGCCGTGAGACGACATTGCTGTGGTGGCGTTCAAACACCACCCCCCGCCCCCATTTGTCGGTAATGCGCAGCAGGTCATCGGTGCCCACTTCGAGCTTGAACTGGCCCCCGTCTTTATTCCAGGTATTGGCATAGACGTGACTCTGGAGGAAGTTCCGCACGGTATGCTCAACCCGGCGGGTGCGAGCCGCATAAACGGCTTCCACATCCAGCTTGCCCTGGGGCATGGTTGCTCGGTTGTGGCGCAGGTGTTGCAGCTCCTGCCGTTGAAAATCGCTGACCCGCTCAGCCACCGATACCACCTCAATACCCCGGCCCAGCCCCGCAGACCTCGTCACCTGCACCTGCATCAATTCCCCCTGCTGATCTCGCAGGCTGTAATCGCCAGCCCCTTTGCGGCTGAGATTGTAGTCGCCGATTTGGTAGAGGTGTTCTCCCGTGCGTTCGTGGCCCCGCTGAAATAGCTCCACCACGGCTCGCGCCATCTGCTGATTGCGTCGGTTCTCCAGGTGTTGGCTCAGCCACTGTGTGACGCGAACATCCAGCGTTGGTCGTTGCCAGTTCTCTGTCGTCGCTTTCAGCAGGGTTTTGGTCGGACTGTTTCCGCGCTCTACTTCCCGGTTCAGTACGGCGATCGCTGGTGTGGTTGAACCATTGCGGGATAGTTCTGGCGGAGCCAACTCTGCTGCCACGGCTGGGGAGAGCCGAGTCTCCATCTCCAAAAATGCGGCCCGATCAGTGTCCTGCAACTGGTTGGACACTACAGCCCCATCGCGAACTACCAAAATTATCTGGTCAGCCCGACTGATACTCAGGTGGTGACCACTCTGTTTGATGCGGTAGTCACCAACCGCTACGGCATCATAAATGGGCTTGGCCTCGTGGAGCGGGTTAATTAAACGAGCTGCGATCTGAGCCACAGCCTCTGGGTCAACTGCTAAATCTGGCAACGGAGCGTCAGGAGTTTTTCCGTTTCCACCACTCAAAACTGGACTAGGAGCAGTAGGTTGAGCTTGTTCAACAGTCTCCCCAATCTGCATCTGAATTTGGTTAACGGTGATGACACCATCCCGCTCTTCGCGAAACAGCACCGTACCGCGATCTCGAATCTCAATAGCCGGAACTTTACCTCGATACGCATCTGGATCAACGCTTGGGGTGATCGGCTGCTGAATGGCATCGAGAATCACCTTCAAGCTGTTGGGGTTCAGCTCTCGCCGTATCGTGCCATCGGCCAGTTGCCCGTAAACCACCCGTTGCCCCAACTGAATCCGCAGGTCATCTTGCCCAGCTTGAGGCAATTGGGGTGATTGATAAAACGTCATTGCTAGCCGCTGACTCACCTGGGTCAAGGCCATCACCAGCTGCACCTCATCTTCTTGAATGGCCTGAGCTTCCTGGGGACTAATCACAAAGGGATTCATGCTACCCTCCCCTGCACCAGCGCTAGACCACCCAATCGATCAACCACCACGTCGCTGCCGACTTGGAAAAAGGCCAGCTGGTCATCCAGGCGGTATTCCACGCAGCCGGGCTGGTAGTCAGGTAAGCAATCTCTGGAGAAGATCAGCACTCCGCCGACTGATCGTAGATAGGGCAGGTCGTCAAACAACACTTCTACAATCTTTGGTACGTAGCCAGGGGGTAACGGTGGCAGTGCCCTAGCCTCTATCAGTGCCGGTAGTTGCTCTGGATGCTGACTTAAATATGACGTAGCTCCTGGGGAAAGGCCCCAAGTTGTGATGGTGTGATTCATCGGAATGCCTCATCAAATTCATCTTCGGTAATGTCGGAATCGGCGGATAGCCTTGATAGCTTTTGCCCATCACTCAAGGGCAAAGGAAATAAGCACTCGGCGATTTCCTTGCGCTTTTGGTTCTCGTCATCTAAATCTGTTAGGGTCTGCTGCTGTTGGCAGCGAGCGATCAACTTCTGCTGCACGGTGCTGTGCCACAGCGCTTCACTCCTGGCTTGAATCGCCTGCTCTTTTTTTGAAATCTTCACCCGCGCCCGCAGCGGTACCGAGGCTTCGCCCCCGCCCCGATAGGCCGGGTTGATAAATACGCACTCCCCCTGATCCAGCTTCAGAATCTGATCTGCCGTCATCAGCGGCACCCGCTGGCACTGTTCAGAACGACTGTTGCTGCCGTAGCGGCCCTGGCTGCGCGAACGAGTGTAAATCCGCACATCCTTTTCACCCAGGTAGCCCGAAAATTCCTGAGCCGTCTCCCGGTCTTTGGGGTTGAAGAACACCT
The DNA here is from genome assembly GCA_003022385.1 of filamentous cyanobacterium CCP3. Taxonomy (GTDB): domain Bacteria; phylum Cyanobacteriota; class Cyanobacteriia; order Phormidesmidales; family Phormidesmidaceae; genus Nodosilinea. The sequence continues at coordinate 12,892 of PYGV01000011.1, forward strand.
TGGTACCACAGGCGGCGAACAGCGCCCTGGAGAGATCGCGCCCGTAGATGTGCTGGAGCTGGGCAAAGTTCTGATAGCCGAGCAGTGCCACAAACCCGTAGGAGCGAAACTCGTTGATCCATTTGGGTAGATCCGGCAGGTAGAGCGTCGGCAATTCATCGAGGGCGATCACCAGCGGTTCAGATCGAGGCCGCGCAAAGTTGCGGGTGACGATCAGGTGGAGGATGGCTGCTAGCAAAGGGCTAACGGCATCCCGCTTCTGGATGTCCACCTGCAAGAACAGAATGCGTTTGCCGGTCATATCCAGGGGAATGGTGGTCTTGCCGCAGAAGCTGGAGACCAACTGCTTGCCCGTAAACGTTTTGAAGGTGCGCTGGGCGGTGGCGACAATCCCGGCAATCTGCTTGTCAGCGTCCTCGGAAGCAATCAGCTGGCTAAAACTTTCCATCGTCCAGGGTGGAATCCATCCCGACTCCCCGGCCTGTCGAATACGTCCCGGCAGGTTGGAAAGGTTCAAGATTTTGCTTGCCATCAGCAGGTCGGGGTAGGGGGTGCGCTTTGCGAGCAGCATCACCGCCTCGACCAAATTGGTACCGGCACTGTTGAAGAAGTCATTATCCCGGTAGCCACCGTCCCGCTGGGTGTTTTTTTGCAGCACTGCCGCCAGTTGCGACGCCATCAGGGCATCAGTTTCATCTTCCAGAAAATCCAGTGGGTTGCAGATGCCGGTGTAGGGCTGACCTGGCGCAAAGACATCCACCTGATAGCCCTGGCTGGCGGCCCAGGCGGCGTGGGCGGCTAGCTGACTGCCTTTGAAATCGTAGACCGCGATGGGGAATCCTTGGTCGATCGCCGAACGAATCGCCGGATCAATGATGCTGTAGGTCTTCCCCGAGTCCGGGGCTCCCGCTACCACAATGCTCTGCTGAGCCTGAGGGATATCAAGATCCCCAGCTTTGAGTGGCACTTTGGCTGGATGCTTCTGCTGTTGCTGCTTTCGCCCCAGAGCCTTGGCCCGTCGCCGTTCAGCCTTCCCCGCAAAGCGCCCCGTCGCCAGCTTGTTCTTGTTGGTGCTGTTGCCAAACAGGCTCATCCCCACCCACAGCACCACTAGTCCGAGCAGCAGGGTACCCATACCGGAGTCCAGGAAGGGTTGAGCCGTGTCCCGCAGGATGCTGAAATCCAAGGGGCGTTGGGGTTGGGAAGATGTCGTCATGATCTGGCCAGGGTGTCAATTTGCTGAATTTCGTAGACTTCACCGTTGAAGCCCAGGGTGTATTGCTGGAAGCCTTCGGCCCCTAACTGGTTCACAACGAGCCGGGGTAGCCCGTTGTCCACAGTTGTTGTCGGCTCAATCAGGCTGCGGCCCGGCGGTACATGGGGATGGAGATAGGTCGCCAGCACCCGCTGAAAGCTACTGTCCTGTGGGATATAGCCAAAGAACGCGCAGCCAATCGCTCCACAGAGTGGCTGCGTCTCGCTCCCCTCCACTCGCGAATCCACCAGGTACAGCGGTTGACGTTGGCCTGTAACCTGCACCCTCCACATCTGCATCTGACCTGGATCGACCGGGAAAGTAGGGCTCAAGTTGTCTTGCAGCATTTGGCTCAGCAGCGGCAAAGGAGCCACCTCTTTGGCTAAGCGCCAGCCGATCTGAGATGGCCGAGGCCAGAGCCAGATCGCCAGAGCCAGGAGCATTACCAGGCAAACCAGAAGAGGGTTAAAGCGCAAAACTCGTTTCATTCCTGGCCACCTCCTTGAGCTATACAGCCTTGGGCCTGGGCATAGGTCTGGCTCAACAAAGCGGTTTGAGGGTTGAGAAAGACCTGGCCCTGAACGTCAGCCACTGTGCCATCGGTCGGCACCCCTGGGCCACCAAAGTACTGTTGGCCAATGCGCTCAATTAGGGCAGCATCTGATAACCCCTCGACCTGGGCCTGTTCAGCAATAACCTGCAGGGATTCCTTTACCAGATGGGTTTGAGTAGCTGATGGCAAGAAGCGCTCTACCTCGTCAGCATTAACCTCAGCCCCCGACTCAACTCGATTGAGAAACTCTTGCCCCCCAGGCTGCGCCGCAATCATCGCCTGCACCTCTGGCTGATAGCTCATCAGGGGGTACGGTCCCAACCGGCGACCGCAGTGGCCCTGGATATCACAGCCATAGGGGCCAATGGCAGTGGGATAACGGCTGAGGGTAGAAATGGCGGTTGAGAGTGCCCCTAGATCAAGCTCGCCATTACTGGGCTCACAGGGTTGTAGACCCGTTAAATCAACCGCTTGCGGTTGTGCTCTTTGCGAAGCTGGCTGGCTCAACCCATCAAGAGACGTCGATACCACGGGCAGACTCGAAGCTGCCTGTCCACCACTCCCACCATCCACCGCCCCTACCAACATAAAGTCGGTTTCCTTGTAGGTCATAAAGGGCACTGGGCCAATGAAGTAGGGCGTACAGCCCAGATCAGGAGTCAAGAAGCCCCCCCGCTGACACATGCGGAAAAACAGCGCCGTACTGACCGTGCCTGAGGACTCATCCACATCCCACAGTGCCACCTTGAACGCATCGCCAAAGGGATGCCGTCCTGTGGGTTCCTGGCCCCCATTCACAAACGACAAAAACCCTTCGCCTCCTGGCACCTGCTGCACCTGCCCCGAAATCCATTGCTTGCCGTGCAGTCCTGGGATGCCTGCAAATTCCACATGGGCGCAGGATTCTTCACAGGGCACCTGAAAGCCCGCCTGCTTGCTGCCTGAGATCGTGGTTTGTCGCTGGGTTTCGGCTTGGCCGTAGACCATATCGATTTGACCAATCGCCCCAACGCCGGAAAGGGGATTAGGCATCTGATCCAACGGCACCGACGCCAGCCCTGGCACCCCGCCGATGGTGCTGTTGCCCCAGTCACGAAAGTTTTGCAGTGAGATGCCGGTTAGTCCGGGGATGTCAGTCAGGGCGAACGAATTGAGCTGCTCGCTAAGTTGACCCAGGTTCAGCTGGCCCAGGTCTGGAAACTCGGTCAGCAGGCTGGAAAGAGTCAGGTCATTCCCGTCAAGTCCTTGGATGCTGGATGCCGGCAATACTTCAGAAATCAGCGTCTCCAGCGGTGGCACTTGATCCAACCGCAGATTGCCTAAGCCCGGAATCGCCGAGACCAAATCCTCAACCCGCTGCCAGCCGACCATTTCCAAAGCGCTCAAGGCCACCTGACTCAGGTCGATTTGACCCATCTGAGCCAGAGTCTGGAGGTTAAACAATTGAGGATAGAGACTGGTTTGAAAATCGCCCAGCTTCAGCACCTCAGCCACCGACTGCCCGGCCTGCCAAATGCGAGACGGGTCATAGCCTAAACTACTCACCAGATCGCCCAGTATCTCAACAGCCCCGCTAGACAGCAATGGTGGCAAATTGCTAAAGGTCAGCTGCGACCAGTCGGGTACCCGTGCATACTGCTCATCCCACTGCACCGGCACCGTTGGAATCCAGGGTTCTGTCGCCGCTTGCGGAGCGGGGTTGAACCAGATAAGACTTGCTGCGATCAATCCCAGAGCCACCAGGGCCAAGCGTTGAAGGCGTCGTTGAAATCGATGAGTCATGGGTTATCTCCCTTGGGTGATTCCAGCATCAGATCGGCCTAGCTCCGCCAGTCGCACTACCAGCGCTTCGGACACTCCAGCGTTTTGCGTGGCTTCCCTCAGTGGACGGCCCTGCTTGAGTTGCTCCAGCAAGGCTTGAATTCTTTCCCAGAGCGGATCTCCGTTTGCCACTAGATTGCGGCGTTGCGCTTCGAGCAGCCCTTGCTCCACCCACCGCACACCAGCCGGGCTCGCGATCTGTGTCGTCAAAATGGCACTGGCGTAGGGTGACGGAGCATCGGGTTGAATCGCCAGGATGCTGTAGGCGGGTGCGCCGGAATTCGGAAAAGCCAGTTGAAAGGTGTAGAGGTCGCGATCGGTTACGACCGTCAGCGTCGTCGTCGCCGTGGCAGGTAACCCCGGAATGGCCAGGGGCTGAATCCGCCTGAGGTGAATCACCGTGGCGGCGCAGTCTCCTGGTGCCGCTACTAATGCACAGCGGGTGTCGTCAAAATCCAGCGTCACCTGAGAGGGATCATCCAACCAAGCCCGGTGGACAACCGCTCCTACCGGACGAAAGTTGAGCGTGACCCCGTGACCCGGATGAAGTTCAACGGTGACCGGGGCATGATCACCCCTGGCAGCTCGGTTTGAAATAGTGCGGGTGGCCTGTGCCCAGGCTGGAGTAGAGAGACCTGCCAGAGCCAGGGATAAGATCAAAGTTTTCCAGTGTCGAATCATTTTCCTATCCTCAAATCGGCATCTGCATTGATTGATTGACAAACACCTGCACAGGCCGACCAGCCTCAATGTAGGCAATGCGGGGTCGCTGCTCCAGCTCCTCAATTGCCCGCTGGTTGCGCTCAGTAATGGTGTCGAGGATGGCGTCGGTGCCCCCTTCCAGTACCCCGGCCAACACATTCGGAGCCGGATTTTCTGTGGTTACAACGGTCGTGCTACTGCCGGTTTCAACCCGAGTATTGGGGCGGGTGTAGAGTTCACTGGCGCGACGGATGGAGCCCAGGGCAAACTGACCAGCATCCATAGCCGCAATGTCAGGGCCGATGTCGTCATAGGCTTCGGCCTGGAGCGGTATTCCGCCCTGGCCTCGAATCTGAATGACACCCTGAGGCAATACCAGTTCTCGGGCCTGGCCCTGGTCATCCCAGATCGCCTGGGTGGCGGACAGCTGCACCAGCCCGTTGTCAGAAACCGTTTCCACCTGAACTACTAGTTCTCCACCGGCAGGAATGGCCACCTGGCCCTGGCTATCAATCAGCGGTTCTGAAAGTACGACCAATAGATTGTTGCCCTCAGCGGTGCTATCGAGGATGACGGGTGTTACCAGAGAGCCACTGGATTGAGTCCCTGCTACTAAAGATGCTGGCGGGGCTGGCTGGAGAATCCGAGCTTCTTCAGCTGGCAGGATGTCTGGGTAAGTGGGTGCTTCATCATCAATGGCTGCCACTGAGCCTTCATCCAATGCTTCTATAGGCTGGAGGTCAGGAGGTTCAGCCGTTGAAAACTCTGGCATTCCCCCTGTCGTTGTGGATTCTGGCGGACTGACGGGAGCGGGTGCCGGAGGGAGAGTAGTGGCGTAGGCAAATTGCGCTTGAGCTACAGGCTCAGGTACCGAGGCAGGTTCAGCGGACTCTTCGGGCAGCGGCAAACTCCCATAACTCCCGACCTGAGCCAGCTGCCGCCAGCGTTCTGCCGGATCAATCGCAGGTTCTGCCGCTGGGGTTGATCCGGCAGGAACTGCTGACGGACGAGAAACAACAGGTGTCGTTGTCGCCGCTGGTTGCAGGCGAGGCGTCGGGGCTGGGTAGCTAACGACTGGGGATGCGGGTCGTGCTGAAATGGTGGGTTGCGGAGTCGATACGACGGGTTGAGGTGTTGGCCTGGATGGCGTTGCAACAGACTTGGGAGAGGGTGGTGCAGGCGTCGTAGCCGGACGAGGTGGTTCACCTGAAGCAGTCGTCTGCACCACCCCCTGATCTTCCAGGGCCATTTGAGCCTTAAGGGCAGCAATCTCAGCTCTGGCTTCTTCCAGCTCAGCTTCCACCGTCTGAGGCTGAGCTTCTGTTTGATCAGGTTCGGCTGTAGTTGTCGCCGTATCGGGCGCATCGCCCTGACGACTGCCTGCGATGAAGACACCCGCCAGAGCAAAGACGGGCACCAGCGCCGCACCAATCAGCACTAGCTTCGGCACCGGCAGCTTCCAGAAGGGCCGCTCAGACTGAACGGGCTTTGAGAAGGCCTCGTCAGCCACCAACGGCTCCGCGAGATCCGGTGCGCCCATCATGTTGCGTAGCATGTCCAGGTTGGGTTCTGGGAGGGAACTCATCGGCTGACATCCTCCGGTTGAATGGGTCGAATCGCTTCAATCTGCACCCCGCTTTCCAGCAGCCGGTAGGCCACCGCCTGATATTCCGAGGCGTCGGGAATCAAGGGTTTGCCGGTAGGTTCAACGGCTCGTACCGTGATGCGTCGGTTGAACGTCAGGGTTGTCCCAGCGGGGTTGCTGGCTTCAAACACCACTCGGGTGGCGACCAGATCCACCTGCCAGCGACCTTCGCCAATCGCCTGCGGCGGGGAGATGTGTTGAGGAATCAAGACCGCCGACACCTGACCGTCGAAGACGCCATCGGGCATCACCTCGGTCGCCAGGGTTTGCAAAAAGGCATCGCGGAAGTCAGGGGCCAGCAGAAACGAAGCTTCCCAGGCGGCTTTAGACACCCGATTGCGCCCCGCGACCTGAACCCCTTCAGCGACGGCTTTTTCGCCCTCCCCCGGCAGCTTGCCCCAGGTGAACGTCATCACCGCCCAGGTCGAGACCACCTGGCGGATCACCTCCGGTTCCCGGTGCCGGTAGTTGGCAGGACGCACAGAAAAGGTACGACCATCGACCTGTTGCACTAGAGTGGGCGGTTTCTGGTTGGCCAGCCGTGATACCGAGACCGCCAGCCACAGTAGAGACAACGCGAAGACCAGCACACCAACTGACAGCCCCGCAAAAGCCAGGGGCAGGATATCGCTGGAATGGATACGAGGCCGTTTTACCTTACGGCTAAGTTCAAGCAGTTCCATGATTTACCTTGGCATGGGAATTGCAGAGGTGCCGACCGCAATCAGTCGGGTTACCCCACCGGACACACCGCGAAACACCGCCATCCCAGCCCCTCCAGCGATGGCTAGAGCCAGCACTGGAGCCAGGATGCTAATCAACAGCAGAAAGCCAAAGTCACTGGAGGTCTGGGCCTCGGCAGCGACCACCACCGTTGCGGCTAGCCCGACGATGACGTTGTAGGAAAACTTCGCCATCCCCAGGCTGAAAAAGCCCACCAGCCATGACCACAGCGGACGACCCTGAAGCGGCACAACAGAACCCGCAACCGCAATCGGGCCAATCAACCCGGTCAGCAGCATCGCCATTTCGATCAGATTGGCAAAGGCCCACTGCCAGCCCTTGAGGAACTGCTCCGCCAGGGCTTGGCTACTGGTTTGCAGCACAGTTCCCACCAGAATGTCCGCCAGGGGATTGCCTCCAATAGGTGCTTCACCAGACTGGTAGACCTGCTCGACCTGCTGGCTGATCTGCTGCACTCGACTCCAGAGCCGTTGCAGTCCGGCACTCCAAAACCCTCGGGAGCGGTACTCCTGCTCCAGCCGCTGCTGGGCACGTTCCCCGGCACGAACAAAACAGTCCACCTGAGCCTGGCCAGTTTGGGCATCGCAGGCGGCATACTCTTGCTGAATCACAGCCTTGGCTTGCTGCGACAGAATCACATCGTTGAGGGCTTCGAGCATCGATACCTCCCCCACCTGCACCTGAAGTACTGTTTGGGTTTGGGCGTTGATCAGGTTGCGGATGCCGAGGGTGGCAGAACCCAGCAGGGCTCCGTTGTTAAAGAGCAGTACGGCGATGGTCAACACCCAGAGCACATTCGGTAGGGCGGGGAAGATGCCCCGTTCAATCGCTTCTTTGACCCAGCCCACGGCAAAGAAGAGGAAAGCACCGACCAGGATGATGGAGGCGAACTGGTTGATGCCCAGGTACAGCCCGCTGCTGGTGGCGAAGATGTCTTGCCAGCGAGCATCCCAGGCCTGCTGCACGGCTTCTAGCTGCTGCACGCTGTCGTCGATGATGCCGACCCCGCCTGTGACCTGGGCAGGGAAGAAGATGCTTGATGGTAGGAGAGCGTTGAGCATGGCTCGTTAGTTTCCAGAAGAGCTGGTGCCCAGGGCACCGGGGATGTAGATCGGGGCCTGGGCAGAGCCGGAGATGGAAATCTGCCGCTCCACTCGCTCGCGCCGGTTGGCTTCATCGATGCCTTCGCTAGTGTTGGCGGCGAGCTGGGTCAGCATCCCCTGGAGCTGGTGGAGCTGCGTCAGCGTCGTGTTGTTTTCAGCAGTAAGCTGGGTTTGCTCGTGGAGTAGGGCCGCCACGGACGCCTGGATCTGGGCATTTTGCTTCATCACGTTTTGGGTGACATTCATGCCTTGAGCCGCTTCTGCCATGGATTGCACCTCCTGGGTGCGGGCCTGACTACTTTCTAAAAGAGTCGTAGTTTGTTCAGCTTGATTGGATAATCGAGCTTGGCCCCGATCGCCTAGCCAGGGCGAGGCCATGGAGCGGGCCACCTCCTGGTCATAGCGGTTGGCCAGCTCGCGCTGTTGAGTGGTGGGGTCAGTACCGAGGATGCTTTGAATCGGTACCACCTCGTCCATTCGTACTTGGGTCGGGTCGGGCAGGTTACTACCTAAGGCCGTCTTCAGCGCTTCCCACTGGTCGCCCAAGACATTCTGAAGTGTCTCTTCAGCTAAGGCCGTCGTCTCTTCGATTTGGGCCAGGATGTCTTCTAAAGGATTGGACAGGTTTTCTATTGTCCAGTCTTGCCACTGCTGGCCCCAGCCACCGGGCTGGAGAGAAGCACGAGCGGTGCTGACGCCGAGGAGGCCCAGACTGAGGCTGGTGCCAAGGATAAGGCAATACCGGATGCGTTTGCGTTTTGATTGAGTCGTCATGATGACCTCCGAGGGGTTCTAGATTGGGGCTGATGACCGCTTGGAGCCAGTTCAGCCGCTGAATGAATCAGTTCAAACTGAGGGGTACTCACCGCGATGGTGTCGAGGGATTGACCACTGCGCAGCGCCTGGACGTAGGCTTTGGCAAAAGCGGCATACCCGGCAAACTTGTTGGGATGCTGAGCTAACACCCGCTGACGGGCGCGTTGTTCTTTGGGGTTGTTGGCCACTGCTCCAAGGAGTTCCGGAGAGGGATAGTGGGCGCAGGGAGTGAGCCGGGCATCGGCATCGAGCAGCCAGTGAGAGCAAAGCCGACCGGGGCTGATGCGGAAGGATTCTTCGGTGTTAGGCCTGAGCAAGCTGGGGTCGTAGCCGAAGAGGCGCTGGTAGGAGGGCAGGGCATTCGGCTGAATGGCCCCAACCAGACGGGTGTTGAGGTTTTGCAGGATTTGCGACCCGGCGACGGATTGGGCAATGGTGTCGGGGTCTTGACCGATGATCAGGGGCCGAATGCCGGATTTGGCTCCGTTGGCGCAGACCTGGCCGATGATCTGGGCGATGCCGTTGTACTTGAATAGAATTGGGCTTTCATCAATGGCCAGCAGAGAGTCGGAGACCTCCAGCGCCCGACGGAAGGCCATGGATTGAGCGGAGAGGGCTAACACCGCCGCTTCGATGTTGTCGCCGACGTTGCGGAGGGCAAAGACGGTGAGCCGGGCATCGGTGCGGATGGTGGAGGGCTGGGAGATGGCTTTGCCAACCCGGCTGGAGAGCCAGCCTCGCAGCTCCAGCAGGATGGTGGCGATCGCTTCATTGAGCAGCGCCGATTCCACCTCCAGATCCAGGTTGGCCACAGTCTCAACAAAGTTAGCCAACGTTGGCATGTGCTGCCACTCTGGACTGCCGAATCCTGATTCAAACGCCGCTTCATAGCGGGTCAGAATTTGGGGAGTCTCGAAGAAGTTGGACAGCGCCTGCCAGAGAACGGTATGAACTCGCTTGCCCAGCTGGTTGTCGGTCTCGGTGCCCATCACCATGGTGTCAAGGGCTTTGACTAGGAACTCCTTGTAGTCGTCCAGACGCTCTTGCCGCTGGTTGTCCTGCAGATTGCGCAGGTCAGGAATCTGAAACAAGTTGTTGCTCTCAGAGCCGATATCAAAGTAGGCTCCCTGGTCGCCAAAGAACTTCACTAAATCGGTGTAGGTGGTGGTGCCGTCGGGTTTGGGGTAGTCCAGCGAGATGACGTTCATGCCGTTGGCGATCGCCCACACAAAGATCTCCGCCGCCAATACCGACTTACCGCTGCGGGTTTCCCCGAACACCAGCATTCCCCGGTGCTGGTTGACGAAATCCAGATAGACCGGCATCTGGCCGTCGCGGGTGATCAGCTCGATGCCCCGGTGGTCGATGGTGCGAGGGCAAGCAACAGGCATTAGCCCCGGAGCTTCATTGGTGAGATACATCTGCCTGCGGCCATCGTCAATCAGGCGATCGCCCACAATCGGCAGCGATCTGAGCCACAGCTGCCAGGCAATCTCGGTCTCGCGGATGAAATCTCCCTGATGGAAGGCATTGGTGAGCTTTTGGCAGGCTTCAGCCAGGGATTCTGGGCTATCGCGATGCAGCAGCACCATGCCGCTGATCCAGATGGGTAGGGCACCCTCGTAGATCCGCTCCTGGGCCTCGACCCCCTGCTTCATCCGCATTTGAGAGGCCACATCCACATCCCGCAGCAGATTGGCGCGGAACGTGGCGGTGACGCTTTGTTTAGTCAGCCGTTGCAAGGTGACGCGGGTCATCATGCGATCTGCTGCGGCGAGTTCACAGACGCATTCGCAATCAGGAAACTGAGCCAAGGCTTGCCACAGGTAGTAGAGCTGATGCTCGGGAGTGGTGAACCCAGCGGGTTTGGATTCCAGCACCACGACCCCCACGAATTTCCCCTTCACCTGCACCCACTGGCGATCCGCCTTAGGGTGACTAGGTTGGCCGTTCTCCCCGCGAATCAGGCGAGAGGTGGCGTGCAGCGGATCGTGGATTAGCTCGGTGAGCTTTGCATCGCTGTCGGCATCACTCAGCTCCAGACATTGTGGAATTTCGGGCGTAGAGGTCGAGTTGAACTGGGTCCAAAGGTACTGCCACAGATCCTCGGTACTCATGGGCGTGACTTGAAGACCCATGCGGGCATTGAGCTGCTGTTCCCAGTGCAGGTAGCCATCGGTAAAGCCCTGAGTCAGCAGCTGCACGTAGGACTGCTGCTGGTTGTGCTCCTTCAATCCCTTGAAGGTGTCGTACTGGGCCACCACCCAGGCTAAGAGCTTTTCAACGTGGTCGGCGCTTTGCTCTTGCCCCGACCCGAGGGGGTATGTGGCGAAGAGGTAGAGCTGTTTGGGCTGGCGTTGTTTTTCGGTAGTTAAATCGCGAGTGGCACGCTGTTGCGCCAGCAGGAGGAACTGACTTTCCAGGGTGGCGGTGGTTTGAATCAGGGTTTCGAGGGATTGTTGGCGCTCCTTGTCATCGGCAAAGGAGCGCCAGTGAATCCGCAGCCGGTCTCCGGGGCGAAACCCCTTCAGCCCATCTTCGAGTCGTTTCAACGTCGGTTCCGCCTGCCCTGGTTGCAGTTGGGTGTGAATGCCTTGGCTGCGAAAGCCAAACACCAGGCTGTATTGCCGCTGGTGCTTAAGCAGATAGGCTCCGACATTTCGCCCCCGCAGATTCAGGCGGCAGAGGCATTCCAGGTGTGCTTCATCTTCAAAGGGGCGAAAGCGATAGCGTTGCGTTCCAAGCCTTGGTTTACTCATGGTGGTTGGGTAAATGACGCTGATAGGGCACATGGCCCCGTTTCCAATCGGGTACAGGCACAAACTTGTGGGTAAAGAGCCAGGTCTTTTCGCCGACCACTACCCACCAGGTGGAAATGCCCCAGATGCTGAGCAGCAGGAATAGGACAAAACCCAGCCCAAGTAGGACTTCAATCAGGATGTAGAAGCCGACGAAGATGCCGCCCGAGGGGGCCAGCAGGTTAGCCGGAATCGGGCCAAGAGAAGGCTGACGGCCCAGGCTCGGATTAACCTGGCAGTACAGCCGTGATTCAGAGTCGCTCATCTCAGGCTCCGAAGAACAGGCGGCTCAGGCCTTCGACAATGACCACAGCGGCAATGATGATGAAGGCGTTTTGCAGCAGGGGTTGCCACTGTTCGCCCCGTTGGGCTTGGTAGACGGCGAAGAACACAAAGCCTACGGCTGACACCCACACCACCAGGCGCAGCAGGCCGAACATAAAGCTGATAATGTCGCCATCCAGGTATTGCCCGAAGATATTCTGAGCCTCACCTTCAACAGTGTCAAAGAGCTGGGCCATCGCAGGGTTAGCGTGGCTCGTGATGCTGATGAATAGCAGGATGCCGGTAACAATGCCCAGCAGCGTCCAGCCGCTGAGGCCACGGAATTTGAAATGGGCGAGCTGATCTCCAGCCCTAGAAAAAGTTTTACGGCTGCCCTGAACTAGAGGCCGTAGATGCCCCAGGCGGTTAAATACAAGATTCATATCTCCTACTCCAAGTGATGCGGACGTAGGTAGATCGCTCCCTGAACAGATTGAGTAGGACGATTTTCAGCTATGGGCGGCAGATCGTTGGTCTCACCACCCGCAGGTCAAGCACGGAACTTCATCAGGAACTCAAGATTGACGACTCAATTTTTGCTGAACTTTCACATTGAAAGTGTTGTTAGCCATACTGGGGTATGAATCATAGAAAGTAAAGTAGGTTTTAGATTTTGTTTACAATTGGATGCTGACTATGGCTAACAAGGGCTAAAAATGTCCAATAATACTCAAACCTTTTGGAGGCAATGCTTTAAAGCTTTTGAAGGCATGCAAGTATGTCGGCTAAGATACAGTTGTCTACATTGAGGCTCAGTGTTAGATGTAATCAGAGTATGAGGTTCGTGGCCAAAGTTATGTGAAGTGGAGGAAGCCTCCTCCCGATCCACCTCAGATTTCTGTAAAGCTATGACATTGCGACGTTTCGTTTGCCCGAAGGGGAGGCTAGGATGGCGTCAGTTGGTCTCACCCCTGTCACTCCTATGGTCAAGTCCTCAGCGCCCCAAGACAAATCGCCATCAGAGTCATCAGAAGTAGGATGTCGTCCTACGTTGTACATGTCAACGGAACTGATGGAGGCGATTGAGGCGCAATGTGCGATAGAGGGCAATCGAAAACGGTCTCCCTTCATTGCCGAAATCCTGGAACTGTTGCTCACCAGTGAGGCAGGGCAAATTCTACGAGAGAGTGCTCAAAAGCACCGCCGCCCTCTGGTCCACGAACTGGAAGCTAATTTGATTCTGTTCCACGAGCATGTTCCGACAGAGCGGATTATGGAGTTGGCGGAGGCGAGCCAGCGGAATCCTGACCAAATGCTGGTGCGACTGGTGCTTTTGGGTTTGCGGATTTATGAGCGAGCGATAGCGCTGATGGAAGCCGATATTGAAGGCCGCCCAAATTGATTTTGTAAACCTCGCCACAAGTTTACCTTTTCTTCCGGATTTAGTGCGGTGACTCCGTACAGATGATTCATGGGTGACATTTGCTACTTGTCTTTCTGGGTAGTGCAGTGATCCGCTGGTTGCCCCCAGACAGGCGCGATTCACATCACCAGGCCATCGTAATTTGCAGGATCGCTGGGCTGGCATGAAGAGGTTCTCGAATCGACGCTTTGGGGGCAAGGTATTGGGATGCTTTCCCGAACTCGTTGCTGTTGGTGCAAGTGAATCGGTAGCGGGGTAGGGGCATCATGGCTCGATTTATGACGCGCCGCTACGTTGCGGTGACTTGGGCTGAGGCGGTTCGTCTGGCTGCGTTGGATCAGACGCCCTGGTCAGAGATTCGGCAGGCTGAGGAGGTGCAGTTGCTCCACCGAGAGGAGTGGTGGGCCTGGTGGTCAGATGAGCAGTTGACGACGGCGATTGGGCTGCCGGAATCGCTGTGTCCAGAGACCCTATCCCCGGATGCAGTGTCGCTGATTTCCGAGGTGTGGGAGAGTTTTTCGCCTGCACCCCAGTGTGGATGGGGAACCTTGGCGCGAGTCAAAGCGGTGCTGAGGCGAGCGAATTGGTCGCATCCCCAGGGCAGCGTCCCCGATCGCCGAGCTGTTACTGAATTGCTGATCGTGCAATTTACAGACGACTCGGAGGGGGTACTGCAATGCTGGCGCAGGGCACTTGGTGACGGCTATGAGTGCCACATCGAACGGCTTCAATCAGATGATTGATCGGCTTGTGTTAGCCAGGTACCGATCCTGAGAGCTAAAGCAACAGCGGGGCGTATCCTCCTCATCGCTGGATTTGTGTAAGCCCAAACTGTCGTCTGAGCAAAAACTCCATCAGCCTGAGCGGCAGTAGCTGCTTGAGCAACGGCAACCATCGGCTCTTTTTCCCTAACCGAAGGATCATCGGCGGCGGCTGCCTCATTACCGCCGCGACGAGCTGCTCCGCAAACGTGTCTGCTGGTGTCGCCTGTGCCTGAGACAGCACCGCCCTGGCCCGAATCTTGGACTCCAGCAGCGAGTACCACGATTCTGGCGACAGCACCTCCGCCAACCCCTGTTCCGCAGCGTGGCCAAAGTTCGACTGAATCGCGCCCGGCTGTACCGTCACCACCTGAATGCCAAAGGGGGCTAGCTCCATCCGAAGGGCTTCGGACAGACTATGTAACGCCGCCTTTGACGCACAGTAAGCGCCCGCAAAGGGCGTCGTCACCACCCCCGAAATGCTGCCAATGTTGACGATGACGCCCGATCGCTGCCGCTTCATCACCGGAGCTACCTGCTGCGCCAGTTCAACGGGAGCCAGTACATTGGTCTGAAACTGGGCCTGGAGTTGGGCTGCGCTGAGATCCATCAGCGGGCCAAACTGCCCAAAGCCCGCTTTGTTGACCAGCAGGTCAATGCGCCCTTCCTGAGCTAGTACGGTTGCAATCACTTGTTGAATGCCTGCTGAGTCCGTCACATCTAAAGGCAAGGTCATGACGGTGTGAGCCTTCAAGTCATCTATGTCCGCTAACCGTCTGGCCGTCGCGACCACCCGACAGCCCCGCCGATGGAAGGCCTGGCAAAGCGCTTGACCAATACCTGACGAACAGCCGGTGATCAGAACGACGGGAGATCCCATATGTATGATTGCAGTTAAAAGTGATATTGACAGTTTAATTTGCAAGTGTCTATCATAGGCCTATGAGCATGTTGCAACAAATTGCCCAGCAACAGCCCGAGATGGTCTTAGATCGCTTCGTTGAGGTGACCAACGACCTATTACCCCAATTTTTGCCTGACCAGAGTTCTGGAAATCGCGGGCAGGAACCGGTGAACCCTCGGCTGGTGCGCTACTACACCACTCAGGGATGGTTAGACAAGCCCCTCAAGCAGGGGCGCGAAGCCCGGTACACCTACCGGCATCTACTGCAATTGCTGGTGCTGCGTCGTCTGCTGGCGGAAGGGTACAGCGCCAGTTCCATCGGCAGCCTGATCGGCGGTCAGGCTGATACGGCGCTGGAAGACATTCTGCAAGGTGGCGTGCAGCTGACAGTGGAGGCCGCGAACCCGGCGCTGGCGTTTTTGTCTCAAATTCGCGACCGCAGGGAATCCTCTCCATCAGATCGTTCGCTCAAGCGTTCTGCCAGTCCAGCTTTTCAGGCTCCTCCACCGGCATCTAGTCTGCCTGCCCCTCCAGCCCCACCACCCCAAGCCTGGACTCGTCTAGAGATTCTCGACGGTCTAGAACTCCACGTTCGCCAAGACTTTGTGGCTCCCGCCACTGCCCACGAGCGGGATAGCCTGCTCCAGCTCATTGCCGACCATCTCGCCCACTTCAAATCCACTCAGAGGCCACCATGACCCAACCTAAACCCGCTCTTCCTACCGTTGAACTGATTCCGCTCCACGGGGCGATCGTCGTCCAGCAACCCATAACCCTCGACGTGCTGGTGCGCATCACACCCCCGGCCGTTACCCTCAAGGCCGATCGCGTACCACTTAACCTGAGCCTGGCGATCGATCGCTCCGGTTCCATGCGGGGGCAAAAAATGCACTACGCCCGCGAGGCTGCTCGCTTTGCCGTGGAGAATCTGCTGCCCTGCGATCGCATCAGCATCGTCCTCTTCGACGATCGCATTGAAACCCTCGTCCCCAGCACCCTGGCTACTGACAAAAACACACTGCTAGAGAAGCTGCGCCACATCCACTCGCGAGGCTCCACTGCCCTTCATGCCGGTTGGGTCGAGGGCGGGATGCAGGTAAGCCAGTACCTCAACCCGGCTCAGCTCAACCGGGTGATTGTGCTCTCTGACGGGTTGGCCAATGTGGGGGAGACTAGACCGGATGCGATCTCAAGCGATGTTCATGGTCTGGCCCAGCGCGGTGTCAGCACCACTACATTGGGCATCGGCGACGACTACAGCGAAGACCTGCTTGCGGCGATGGCCCGCAGCGGTGACGGCAACTTTTTCCACATCGAGTCGGCTGATCAGCTGCCAACTATCTTTGAAACCGAGCTGTCGGGCTTGGCGGCTACCCTGGGTCAGCGGGTCAGCCTGGGCGTCAAGCCAGGCAGCGGCGTCACGGTCATGGACGTGCTGAATGACTTTGAGCTGACCGACACCCGGCGCTATAAGCTGCCCAACCTGATGGTGGGGTCGCCGATTCAAGTGGTGGTGCGCTTGCAGGTGCCTGCCCTGGAGCGCAGCGGCGAACTCATGCAGGTTCGCCTGGCCTGGGATGCCCCGGAACAGCCCGGTCGGCAGGTGCTGCGGGCTGGGCTGGAGCTGCCCCTGGTAAGCCCCGAGCAGTTCAGCGATTTCCCAGCCAATGAATCGGTACAAGAGCAGGTGGCTCTGCTGATGGCGGCCCGCGCCCGCCGCGAAGCCATCTTATTCTCTGACCGGGGTGACTTTGCCTCGGCTCGGCAATCCCTCACCGACGCCCGCTTGGCCATGGCCGCTATGCCCCCCAGCGCCATGCTGATGGAGGAGCAGGCGGTACTGGAGGATTTAGAGGCTGACTACCAGAGTGGCAATGTGACCAGCGCCCGCAAGAAGGCGTTTTCGCAGTCCTTTAACCTGTCGCGATCGGGCAAGTCTAAGCCCCGACGCTCCATGGATTCTAAATAGGCGACGGCACTAGGTGGTTGTATCGGCCTGGGTATAACTATTGCCAGGCCTACAACCGCACCCAGCGGTACACCACCCACTGGGACGAGCTGGTTGTTATGCAATGAGCCCATACACCGGTCATTATTTTGCTTCAGATGTTACTGTTTCAATAACTAATGTAAGGCTGTTAATTTGTTCATTAATTTCATCAATCTGAGTATTTCGAAGTGGATTAATCTCTCGAATGCCTTTACCTATCGTTTCGCCAACATTCGAGATTCCCTGGCTAGTACCGCCTACAACCCAACCCACGAGAGTAGTGACTGGGAAGGGTCTTAACCCTCGACCCACAGCATTCGTAGTTTCGCTGAGACTATGAAATACTGTCTCAGTGATTGCAGCGCCTGCCTCGGCACTTCTGTGTCTCTCAAGATAAGAGACTTTCTTTTTTTCAAAAGCACAGATGACGGCCCAGGCTTCATCAATGGTCATTTGGAGGCCTTTCCATACAACAGGCCTCACCTCTGGAGGTGTAACCATACCCTTCCGCTGCCGCTGAATCTCACGTTCTGCAATTTTTATATAATTCATGGGTTGAGTAGACCTGTTTTGGAGTCGTCGCTCCAGATAAATCAATACCGCCATCCAACACAAAAGCCCTGGTTTGCAGCCAGGGAAATCAGTGGTTTTACCACCTGCTCATAAGCATTCCCTAGCCGTTGTACATCTAACAGTTCATCCATAGTGCTTACGCCTAAGTCACAGATAAAAGGTTCTATTTGTCTTTCCCATTTGCCTGCTGTTAGAGCTTCGCGAGTGGCCATTAGCCCAGAGTGTTGAAGGGTTACAAATTGGACAAAATACTCGTTGGAAGGAAGATTGTTGGATTTAGCTGAATTAACCTCTGGCAGTGTCGGCACCAAATTCCATAGCTGGTCGTGGGCTACGAACGACCAAGGCAGGTAATGGTCTAGGGAAAACCGGTTGGGATCAATCACCTGCTGAGAATAGATGCAGCGGAGCGGTTGGGAGCGCAGCACCAACTTCCAGTAGTCGGTCTGCTTGGACAGCGAATCACGCCGGGTGGGCATGAACAGCTTGTTAGCGATCGCGGGAGTACTCGGGTTCCGTTTTTGCATGTAAGTCAGCCATTCCCACGCGGCCCAACCGCGCACAATTCCGTAGTGCTCCTCTAGGTAGCTGGCCCAGGCCGGATGAATGATCACCGCCTGACAGCGGTTGTGCTGCTCTGAGTCAAATCGGTAGAGTGGTTTGTCGCTGTTGAAGCAAAGGTTTGCGATCGCAGGTATGGCGACCTCTAGCTGGTTCCCCTTGCCTCGACTAACTCCCGCCAGTTGGTCTTCTAGAAATGTCGCAATCAGCCGGAAGGGAACGTAACGGCTGAGGTGAGACACAACATCACCTAAATCCTGAAGAGCGATCGCTCCTCTTAAAAGCGCTTTATCGGTATCTCGAAAGCGGATGATGGGCTCAGTGATGATTAGCTCCAGGGCATCGAGCTTTTGAGCCACTTGGTCCTGGGTCCCAAAAGACAGTTTGAAGAACGTGTGGGGAAACCAGGCGTTAGCCAGCATCTCCACGATCAGGTCTTGAAAGCTGATCGGCTCTGTCGCCTCAAAGCGGCGACGCCTCATAATGTCGAGTAGTGACAGAAAAAAGAGGTATTTGTAGGAGTTGGTGGTTTTGGCAAACAGACGGGTTAGTGCAGCAACATTGACCTTGTTTGAGTCAGGTAGCTGATGAACAGCCCCGGAAGGAAGTCGATTGTCATCCATGCCCACAGACTCACTACAGGGGTTGCCCCTAGGGTAGGCAGCTAAGAGCTGAAGTTATCGGGCAGTTCACTGAGCGTAACACCTAGGGCATCGCACAGCGCCTTCATCTGGGGTACCGTGAGGCTGGCCACGCTCATGCCTCGCTCCCAGTTGCTCACTGTCTTACCGCTAACCCCCACAATCCGGGCCAAGGCTTCTTGAGAGAGGCCAGCTCGCTCTCTCAGATGCTTGAGCGTATGGGGGGCAGAATGGTCAAGCGGACTGGCGGGCATTAGAAAATATTTTCTAGAAACAGGGTTGACAAACGGGCTTCTTTTCTAGAAACTGATTTCTAGTTACGCCCTGAAACGGGCCAAAACACTGGAGAGGCACTGAAAAGTAGTGTCTCATCTCAATTTGCCCTGGCTCAAGTTATTACAGCATGAATATCAGCCCATTCCATGTTTGGGCGATTGTGCGCTTTCTGCCCGACATGCAGCGGGTGGTGGTCAATCGCTTTCGTCGCCGCTCGGATGCGGAAGAATGTCTACGGGTGCTGCGTCGCGCTGCTACTGGTCGCGACTACACGCTGCTCTACTATCCCCCCGGAGAGGAATCTACGTTTATGGTGCGCAAGGAATATAACAAGCTGGTCCGCGATCGCATCCCCGACATCTTGACCAGTCAGCAGGTCAAGTTTGGCGTTGAACCTATGACCCAGACCGAGTACTGCCAGGCACTGCGCCAAAAGCTGATCGAGGAAGCCCAGGAGGCGGCTGAAGCTGGTGAAGCCGCTCTGGTAACTGAACTCGCTGACCTGTGGGAGGTCATTGACGCTACTTTGGCGGCCTACGGCATTCAGCGGAACCAGGTGCTGGCCTGTCAGATGCAACGGCGCATGGATCGGGGAGCCTTTAGCCAAAGGCTACGACTACTGTGGACAGAAGGATGACTCACCTCCTAGCTGACTTAGCCTCGCCTTCTCACCGCTTTAGCAGAGAATCAACGGTTATCTATAGCCAAAACTGTCGATCGCCTTCCAACAGACTGCTTGGGTAGATTCCTTTAAGCCGCAATCCAGCCACACGATCTGCCCCATATATTGGCATGGGTAAGCGAGGTGCTTTTAGAGCACCATGATGAAGCAATGTGAGTTTCAAAGTTGTTTCAACGACTTTCTCAATTGGTGCAGGCTGCCCTGCATTGTGTACTGTTAAACGGAGAGGCCTGGCTAAACCTACCCGCTCAGAGACCTGTGTCGTAATCAACACCGCCTCACGAGAAGACAACCGGAGTGCTAAACCCTGTGATGGTGCAGCCAAAGTCTTTTGTCTCAAGTTGTACAACCTGGGGATACCAGATTTTCGGCATTCCACTAAAATAAACTTGGCCCCGATCGCCTGTGCTCTTTCCAAAAGATTTGGAACTTCTCTACCACAAAAGCGTCCATCTCGGTAAATGAAAATAGTTTTGTCTTCTAACGTTGCCGGTAGCAAGCGTTCTAATAACCTCTGAGGGATTTCTTCGCCCTCTAATAAAGCGTCCTCTAAGAGGTAATTAATAAATTCCCCTTGCTTCCCATAAAGCCGCACACTGGCACAGGCATTAAGCGTTCCAGCAAGTTTGACTTTTGTTGATCGCGAGATGTCTAACCCAATAAAGTAGTCGGCGATTTCCAACGGCTCCGCCAAAATAAAAGGTAAATTCCCTAGCTTTGCCAAAATTCCTGGAACAACCTGGTTCAGAACTTGTCCATGCTCGACATCAGTTAACGTGCCATCATAAATAACCTGACTGGCAATATTTCGGCGTAGGAGCAGCGAGTAGACCAGATGATACAAACTGCCACCGTCCTGGTCATCGGTGTCGCGATCGCTCTGCGGCAGAAAGGTTAACACAATATCAACTGGAACCGTGATCAGCTTATTAACGGTTTTCTCCAGAGCAGCTCTTGCCTCAGCACCGCTAAGATTACTAATTGATAAAGCTTTACGATCAATGATTTCACTCTCAAACCCATAGCGTTTAAGTCGCTTTTGAGCCGCTTCCAAAAAAGCATTCACGCTACCATCGCATAACTTAAGTGCAGCAATCCGGATTATGCCAGGTTGAAAATTGGTATGACGATGATAAACTCCGCCGTTTGATAGCCCCTGTAAGACACGTCCTCGAACACCTATAACCCCTTTGCCAAACAGCAGTGGGGTTTGGTCTACAGGGGTCACTGGTTGCCAAAAGAGATCAGGGTGCTCTGAGCTATTCAAGCTTCGTCTAATTGCAAAACCATATGGCATTAGCACATCAGCTGCTTGTGCTTTGAAATTTGTTAGTAACTGTTGCCGCTCAGTATTAGGAATTTTGGTGAATCGTAAAAACTGCCCATAGTCAAATCCAAATTGCCCTGCTGTCTCAGCCGTAATTGAGGGACGCAGAGCAGAGAGTGGGTAGTGGAAGAGTTTTTTCCCTTTGCCAAACCGGATTGCAACCACAAACTCGCCATCGGGTGCGGTTTCGATAAAGTGTCGTGTAGCATGTCCTGCTGCAAGTTGTAAAAGGCGATCGCGATGCTCTGCAATCACACCAATAATCTGGACAATACTTCCATTACTGCCTAGATCAAAATCCTGAACAGGCAAGCCCACCAGTAAATCCTCTGGACTTTCTTGAGCCACGTTGTTGGTGTAGAAATCCGCTAGACTTCCTGAATATGCAATTTCAGTCCGAACAGTTAATGACAATGCTGCACAATCTTCTCCCTGAAGCTCGATCGTTTCTGCCCAAAACTTAATCTTGCGGTTCACTGCTAATCCTCCAACCGATGTAACAAGGATTGGTCTGAAGGGTTGCCTTATTCGCAAAATCTGAAACGCGACTTTGGACAGAACAGATGTTGAAGCGAGCGCAGCACTATCTTCTTGAAGCTGGAGAGGTTGATCGCACAAATCTGGAACGTCTTTCTGAAGTGCTAAAAGAGCTATTTGGCACTGAGATATGTTCAGTTGTGGTTGTTGTATCGGAGTGAGTACCCACAGTCGATACTCGTGCCAAACGGCTACAGCTTGTTCCAATTTTCGGGAGAGGTGAAAACTCAAGCGATTGCCAGTCTCCTGATCAATCTCAGGGGTCACCGTAAAATTGGCAAGATTAGCTTGAGTGATGGACAGTGGAAACACTTCACTCAAAAAGACAAGTTCTTGTGAGGGAACAGCAGTAGTAGCAGTAATAACAGTCATGCATAGATCTCCTGTACAGCAAATTGACAAACTGAATTGAACTGGCAATATTGGCAGCGAAAGCCAGGATTGGGCGGGAAAATACGATCAAACTCCGCAGGATTTTTACGGTACTTTTTCTTCTCTATCTCATGTCGTTGAGCCAAGCGTGCTAGCTCTATACGAATGGCATTCAGTTGACTTGTGGTTGCCGTGATTGGTTCTGACCACTTACAGAGTTCAAGGTTGTAGAATGAGGCGATCACTTGCTGACGGGGGAAAAGGTAGTTTGCAGCCAGTAGATAAACAAATGCCTGCCGTTCATCAAAATCAGAATGCCCCGTCTTCAAATCTAGGATGTGTAGCGTGCCATCTGGTTCAAGCAGGATGCAGTCGATCGCAGCGAATAAATTAAAGGTTATGTTTTCGTAGTAGAGCTTAATCGGTTCTGGGAAGCCCTCATCACCTCGACTTAAGCTAAAAATTCGCTTCTTGAGAAGAATGGGATGCTCATAGTATTGGGTTAAAATCTGGTTGAGTCGTTGCTGCGCTTCAGCAGACTGTTGATTGAGCTGCAGAATCTCAAAAACCTTCGCAACACCATCTGTATCTCTGAGTCGCTGAGGATTCAAGTGAAATTCATAAATCCCCTGTTGAGCTAATAGACCAATAGTCTGCGGAACTGTATCTTGTGCCAAGATTGCCGCAACATCCGGTTCTCGCTTCCGAACTTTGGCATAGCCCCGCTTCATGTCACAGTGCCAATGCTCCTGCCCAACTGCCGGAGCAAATAGTGCCCAAAGGTTATAGCTTGCAAAGGGTAGCCACCTTTTCCCCATTTCAACAGTCTCCTTATATGGCTGCTAGTAAACGTCACACCTCAATGCCAGCCCTGATCTTCAAGTTTAAATTTGGAATATACAAGGACGCACATTTGACAAATCAAAATCGTTGTGTTAACACTATAGCACAAGAAACGGCAAGACAACTTTTTTGTTGTGTTATGATGATTTATGATTCCACCCTTTAACCAAGATGGATTATTACCACCTGGGATCCATACCACAGCTTCCTGGCAGGAGTTTGCCCATCGTTTTGGGCAAACTCCACACCGACGGAACCTGCTCTCAGGAATGAAAGCGGCTCTGTTAGGACTGCACAAGGCTGGCTGTCAGGTTGTCTACGTCGATGGCAGTTTTGTAACGGCGAAGGAGCACCCCAATGACTTTGATATTTGCTGGGATATTGCGGGAGTCAATCCCGATTTACTAGATCCGTTGCTTCTCAAGCTTGACGATGGTCGAGTTGCTCAAAAAGTGAAGTATTTCGGTGAATTTTTCCCAGCACAGTTCCCTGAAGGAGTAAGCGGCAAAACGTTTTTAGAGTTTTTTCAAACTGATAAGGCAACTGGAAACCCCAAAGGCATTGTTGCCTTAACCCTGTGGGAGATATGGTCATGATTAAGAATGAGCGGCAATACCGCATTACTAAAGCTCAAATTGAAAAGTTCTCAAATGCCTTCGCTCAACTGTCGGCTTCAACTCAGCAGGATCAGTCTGTCCATCCCATCTTGCTGAAAGCCGAGAGGGAGTCGGTGGAGTCTCAGCTTGCGGAACTGCGAATCCAAGTTGAAGAGTATGAGGCATTGAAGGAAGGACAACAAGCTGTACTGGAATTAGATTCACTTGACGCATTACCGCGAGCCTTAATTAAGGCTCGGATTGCTGCCGGATTGAATCAGAAGGATTTAGCTGAGCGACTAGGGATAAAGGAGCAGCAGGTTCAACGTTATGAGGATACAGAGTACGCTTCTGCTAGCTTCACACGGCTGGTAGAAGTTAGTCGTGCGATCGGTGTTCAAGTACGCGAAGAAGTTTTGCTGCCTAGAGTTTCGCCCGCAGATTTGTTGAGCCGATTGAGCCAGGCTGGAATTGATCGCGACCTTATTCTCAACCGTTTCTTTCCAAACTTGAGTGCTGAGACTTCACACGATGAAGATGAAGTCTCTACTAATGCCCTGGTACTTCGTGCCGCAACTGCTTTGAAACGAGTGTTTGGGTGGTCATTGGCTGATCTATTTAGCTCTAGACCGCTTCAGCTTGATTTAACTCCCCTTGGAGCTGTTCACTTCAAAGTTAATGCAAAAGCAAATCAGAAACGATTAAGTGCGTACACGGTTTATGCTCATTTCCTGGCATTGCTTGTACTAGAAGCCACAGCAGATTTACCAGCGAAGCCGATCCCAACCGATCCAAAACAAGTTCGTGAAGCCATCTGCTCAACGTATGGTGAACTAACGTTTTCAAATGCTTTACGGTATGTCTGGAGTTTGGGTATACCTGTTCTTCCACTGAGGGATGCTGGAGCATTTCATGGTGCATTCTGGCGCGTCAACGGACGAAACGTAATTGTTCTGAAGCAGCGCACTAGATCCTCGGCTCGCTGGCTGCTCGATCTTCTCCATGAACTTTGGCATGCTGCTCAAGAACCAGAGCGACCTGAGCGAACTGTGGTTGAAGAAGGGGATATTGCACAGGAACGGCAAGACTCACCTGAAGAAAAGACGGCTACAAGATTTGGCGAACACATTCTACTCAACGGTCGCCAAAAGGAACTGGTTGAGATGTGTACCAAAGAAGCAAAAGGTAGTATTGAGCGACTCAAGAATGTCGTGTTTAAGGTCGCTACGAGGGAGAAAGTTTTAGTTGGGGCTCTAGCAGATCACATGGCTTATCGGCTGTCACTCCAAGGTGAAAATTGGTGGGGTGCTGCAACCAATCTACAAACGGAAGATATTGAGCCGTGGCAGATTGCTCGTGACGTACTCCTAGAGAAGATCAATTTTGAAGTTTTAAATGATGTGGATCAAACACTCTTGATAAGAGCTTTGTCGGATGACTTGCCTCAGCAGGAATTTTAGAAGTTATGGAGGTTAAACGTAATGTCGGATGATTGGAATGTTGAGGAGGAGTTAAAACCACTCAAACTAAAATGTACTAGCTCAGACTGCAAAAATGGGCATCACTCGTATAGACCGACACCTAAACAAAAAGCAGCAAATACAGTAGGCCAGTGTCGATCCTGTAATGAGATGGCTCCCTTTGAGTGGGAGCGGTTACATAAGCTTGATCCCGAAGACCTAGACTATACGATCGCTGCCTTGAAGAATGAACTCATTCGCCAACATTACTGGACAAATGAGATTCCCCAGAAGGTCGAGAATTATGCCCGCCGTAAGGGTGTAAAAGGAATGGAGGGGGCAGTAGAAAAGCGGATTCGCAACTCTATGAGTCCACCCGCCAATGATTTTGATGGGCGTCAGACGCCTGTCGAGGATTCAGCCAAGGTTAATGCAGTTCACTTTGCTCAGCACGCCACCGCTTCTTGTTGCCGTAAATGTATGGAGTATTGGCATGGCATTCCTCGATATCACTCACTTACAGAAGATGAGATATCGTATTTGTCCAGGTTAGGAATGAGATTCATCAGTGAACGATTTCCGTTACTAACGGAAACAGGAGAGAAAGTCTCACCCATTCGTAAGGCTGGCAAATCAAACACTAAAGGTTAAAAGTAAACGAAGTAAAAGCAAACGGAGTAAAAGCTGTGGTAGCGATTAATACTGAGGTTCTCTCTTCACGTTATCGAGAAGCATCTGTTGATTTGCAGAATAAGCGATTGCTGATCACCAATTTCCATAATACACAGCAGGAAAACGATTTAAAAGAGGCTCCTAATTGCAAAGGATTTGGGCGTATTCGGCACTTCAGACGATTGAATAACAATGGCTGGCCCTCTAACCCGTTACCGATAGATCCAGCTTGTAAAGCACTAGGTCTACAAGCAACCAACATGATTCGAGCACAAGTTTTTCAGAGTGCAGCTTGTAATTGGCGATGTTGGTACTGCTTCGTTCCATTTGAACTGCTGTCCGCAAATCGTAAATATTCCGAGTGGATGAGTCCATCGCAATTGGTCGATCTTTATCTAGACCAACCCGATCCTCCTTCAATGATTGATTTAACAGGAGGACAACCCGACTTAATTCCAGAGTGGGTTCCCTGGATGATGACTGAACTGAAAGAGCGGGGATTAGAGCACCAAATTTACCTCTGGTCCGACGACAACTTGAGCAACGATTACTTTTGGCAGTTTTTATCAGACTCAGATCTTGAGCTTATTGCAGCTTATCCAAACTATGGTCGGGTCTGTTGCTTTAAAGGATTTAATTCTGAGTCTTTTGCATTTAATACTCGTGCTGAACCTGATCTCTTCAATCGACAGTTTCAACTAATAAAGCGATTGCTGGAGTTAGGAATTGACATCTATGCTTACGCAACATTCACAACACCGGCAGTCTCAGAAATTGCTGCAGATATGACTCGCTTTGTCGATCGACTTCAGGAAATAGATTACAACCTTCCACTCCGAACGGTTCCATTAGAAATTCAAATGTTTACCCCAATCAAGGAGAGGCTAAATGATGGAATTCAAGTGGCATTGAAGAATCAGTACCTTGCGATTGAAGCTTGGAAAACAGAATTGGAAAGTCGGTACTCCAGTATAGAGCGGTCACAATCAATCACAGATGTAACTTTACACACGAAGCAATTTCTATGACAATTACTGAAATCGAATCACATGCGTTTGAGCAGTCTGTTGAACAATGGATTTTTGATGCAGTTGGAAATGGTGCCACTACGTTTGAGCAACTGATCAAGTTACTTCCTAGCGTCGATCCAATTATTGCCTTCAAAGCTCTACAAAAAGTTCAGTCTTCGCTGCCAGCTCTCAAGAATAACTCATGTACATTGGTTAACTCAGCATTGTGGAAGCAATCAAAGCCTACTCCCACTCACCATCAAAAATCACTTCCACCGCCTCATCCCCTTGATTACGATTGGAGATTTACCGATTCGACCGTTGAATATTTATTACAAAAATGTGCGGAAGCAACTCGCTCTCATGATACAATTGCACTACTTGGAACCCCTAGTCTTCTATGGGTAGGAACCGATCCAGCCTATCAACGAAGCACGGTGTTACTTGAGGCAAACACAGTGATGACAAATTGCTTGTCTAGCACGGTCTTAGGTTCCCGAATAGTAGAGTGCGACCTACTAAGAGATATACTACCTAATCTATCTGTTGATGCTGTTGTAATGGATCCCCCCTGGTATCCAGAATACATTCAATCATTTCTTTGGGACGCATGCCAGTTTTGCAAGATGAACGGACACATCTTAATCAGCCTTCCACCAATTGGCACTAGACCGGGGATTGAGAGGGAGTGGCAAGAAACTTTGACTTGGGCGAACCAACTAGGACTTCAGCTTATCCATTTAGAAGAACTGTC
Organism: filamentous cyanobacterium CCP3; assembly: GCA_003022385.1. Classification (GTDB taxonomy): domain Bacteria; phylum Cyanobacteriota; class Cyanobacteriia; order Phormidesmidales; family Phormidesmidaceae; genus Nodosilinea. Next base: position 39,975 of record PYGV01000011.1, read on the forward strand.
TCTGTCTTACCTGACTCCTTTATTCGAGCGTAATGTTTTTAGAGTTGCAGGGATTCATTGTGTTCCGCAGAATTGGAGACGAGGTAATTTAGCTGTCTTCACTCGAAGATCTTCTACTAACGTTCCCCGACCTATTGTTGCTTTATCCGAGAAGGGATGGTTGGAAGTAAATCTTTCTAGTGTCAGAATTCGAGTTCGCCCTTGGAACAGTTCGGAGTTTGCCGATCCAAGTCTAGTTTCAGTTATTCCTGGTGATGTGTTGACCTCCGTTAGCCGCCGAGATCCTCGACGTCAGCTTGCAGATGTTTGGACTTCTGGAAATAGAATTTTTTCTTGCCTAGGAAGGGGTATACTATGGCATATTTTGGATGCTATATCGAGAGATTATCCACCCCATAGTGCTGTAGAAGCTTTTATAGGGCGGGCGCTGCAACCAAGAGAAATTGGTCTTGTTTCTAATGCAATAGAGCAAGTCCTCGATATTGTTAATTTGGAACGAAAGGAGAACTTACTCTTTGGAGACCACTGGAGCAGTACAAACTTCACTTTTGCCGCTAGCTAGTAATTTGCAGCTAGCCGTGAGGGATGATCCATTTTGGGAGGATTATCTATCCCCCCTGATTGAATCGGCACCTCTGCCGTTTTCACTTCATCTTGCAATTTTTGTGGAGCCATATCTTCAGTTCGTTTTAGAGGGAAAAAAAACTATAGAGTCGCGTTTCTCAACGCGTCGCTTTGCTCCTTACGATCAAGTTGAAAAGGGGGATGTAATTCTTCTAAAACGGTCCTCTGGTCCCATTCTTGGGATTTGTCAAGTAGCTTATCCATGGTTTTACCAACTTGAGCCAGACTCGTGGGCAAGCATTCAAAAAGATTTTGCTGAGGCTTTGTGTGCGCAAGATCCTGAGTTTTGGAAACAGCGCGAATCTGCTTCTTACGCAACTTTAATTCGTATTCAACGTGTAAAATCTATTGCTCCAATTAAATATGTGAAACGCGATCGTAGAGGATGGGTAGTTCTACAAGATAGGGTAAAGCAGTTAAAACTTAATCTTGAAGTCGTATGAAGCCAGCTATTCTTACTTTTTCTGGTCCTATTGCCAGTGGTAAGTCAGCACTCTCAAATAAATTAGCTCAAACCTTTCACTGGTCTCGCGTTAGTTTCGGGGACTATGTCCGTTCCGTTGCCGATGCAAGGAAAATCCCCAAAACACGAGAAGTTTTGCAGGCAATCGGTACTGAACTTGTGACAAGTGATGTAGAGGGATTCTGTAACGCCGTACTAGAACAGGCTAGTTGGCAGCAGGGACAACCTCTAATAATTGATGGTATTCGTCATGTAGGTGTTCTTAAAACTCTACAGAAACTAGTTGATCCCATGAAACTGTACCTTATCTTTATTGCTATCGATGAGTTTGTACAAGCTACCCGCTTAATTGAGAGAGGAGCAAGCGAACTACTAGTACTTCAAGCACTGAAGCTAGATGTAACAGAGCAGCAGGTAGACACTCACTTAAAAGATATAGCTGACTTTGTAGTTGACGGTAGCCGTTCACTTGAGGAGGTATCCCAGGACATTACAAACTGGCTCCAATCTCAATGTGTTAGAAATTAATGAGCATATTTCTTTAGCAGAGGTTATCTATGCCTTGTCAAACAATGCGGTGGGATCAACTTCTCTGTGATGAGCGTCAAGGCCATGAACAACATCCTGGAGAGGGCCAACGAAACCGTAATCAATTTGAGCGTGATTTTGACCGAATTATTTTTTCAGAGGCATTCAGACGACTTAAGGACAAAACTCAAGTTTTTCCAGTTACCGATAATGACCATGTTCATAATCGGTTGACTCATAGCTTGGAAGTCTCATGCATTGGACGATCCTTAGGCAGACTTGTAGGAGTCAAGATTATTGAAAAGTATAAAGATACGGTTCTCAAAAAACTTATTGAAGAAGGTTTAAATGAAGCGAGCTTTGGTGCACTTGTTCAAGCAGCTTGCCTCGCTCATGACATAGGAAATCCTCCTTTTGGTCATTCTGGAGAAAACGCTATTCAATCCTGGTTCTATTCTGAATTAGGTCAGCAGCATTTGAAAGCAATGAGTGATGGTGAAAAGGAGGATTTAGAATGGTTTGAGGGAAATGCTCAAGGATTCAGAATTTTAACAAGATCTGAACGGCAGTGTGGAAGAAAAAGTTTGCAACTAACTTTCGGCACCCTTGCAACTTTCACTAAATATCCTAGAGAATCACTTATCAATGATAAGAAATCATTAAAGGCTAAAGAGAGAGAAAGCGTTAAATATAACAATCATGAGCTTAACAAATATGGCTTTTTTCAATCCGAAAAAGAAGTATTTGAAGAAGTGGCTAGGAAAACAGGTTTGATTTCACTGAGTAGCGATGGCTCAGCATGGTGGTGTAGGCATCCACTTGCCTTTCTTGTTGAAGCCGCCGATGATATATGTTATCGAATTATGGATCTTGAAGATGGTTTTAATATGGGTTATATAGACTATCAAACGACCAAAAGACTGCTGATTGATGTTGCGGGAGAAGAATACGGGAATGATTTGATTGATGGTAATAGTTTATCTGAAAACCGAGAAAACATAAGATTTCTACGTGGGAAAGCTATCAATAAATTGATTGATATAGCTGAAAAAGCATTTAATGATAACGAAGAAGGATTACTAACTGGTGAGTTTGATGAATCATTGCTGGATCAAAACAAGGAAATAAAAGACAAAATCAAAAATATAAAAAATGAGATCAAAGATAAAGTATACAGTTGTCAAGAAGTTCTTTCAATTGAGATAGCAGGCTATAACGTTATTTCAACACTAATGGAAGAGTTCATTTCATCAGTAAACAATGAACTTCCTATAAGAGACCAAAGAAACAAAAAGAGCGCCAAAGTAAAACAGATACTACCTGGTAAAGCACCGAAAGGGCAGAGGTGTAATGTGAATTATTTGAACACCTTGAGAGTATTAGACTATCTTTCAGGTATGACCGATTCTTATGCAGTAACTCTGTTTAGGCAAATTCAGGGAATTTCTTTGTCTGGAAATAGGTGAAGCCACTTATCTCAATCATTGGATTGAACTACATTATTCTGAGCTCAGTGGTGCAATGTTAACATTCAACCCACCAAGCTGGAGCAGCCTGGTAGCAGCAATTGGGGACTTACTTCAGTAGTTTCCGTCGTGTCTAAAAGCTTTGTCCCCTAAACATCAAGCCCCAGGTGCTTGAACTAGCACATTTGCTAGAAGCTGGTGAAGCGAGTTCACCTGCCAAATTCTGTTGGGGTAAATTTGGGGTAAAGTGTAGAGGCACTCAGCTGAAAGTACTGCAAACTCGCGGTTTATAGAGGTCTGCAAAACTTCCACCCCCAGTTCGAATCCGGGCGTCGCCTTGAGGTAAATCGGTAGATTGAGGGGCTGAACTCCCTGATTTAGCGGCGATCGCAGACCGAAGACGACACCACCCTCATGCGCTGGCTGATGGAGGCACTAGCCTAGGTCAGCATACCGCTGGTAGTTTGCGTGCAGATGCAGAATTCCTCCAGCGAATACTTCCCTAGCCGACGTTCCGCCATTCCCTAGGCCTCCATACCCCTAGTGCGAGTCGGCATCCGCCTCGGCTGCCCTACCTGGAGCGCCTGAATCGCCTGAACCTGAGCCACCGTCCCTCGGGCGTACTGCTCAATCGTTTGCGGGGCAACCCCCTGCACATCCTGCTGAAATCGGGCATATGGCCCCTGGTGCAGCAGCATCGCTACCGCTTCTCCCGATTCCCCGGCCCCCAGCGCCGCCGCCGTCACCTTCTGATCCAACTGAATGCCGGTGAGATCGCTGCTCACATAGTCTCGATAGAGATCAGGGTAGCTCTGGATTTTCCCCGTCACCGAGCAGGCGTATTCCAAGTAGCGCTGCTGTTGGAGACTGTCCACGGTTGTCTGAGTGTACTGAAGCAGTTTGGGCAACACCTCTTTCTTCTCTTCATCAGACAATCCCAAAACCTGCTGCTGGGTGAATGGCCCTTGGGCCAGCAGCTGAATGACCTGTCGGGGAGCCTTGCCGGTTTGTAGCGCCGCTCTAGCTACCTCCTGATCTAATCCCTGCGCTGACGTTGGGTTATCGCTGTAGCGGGTGTAGAGACTCTCGTAATCCTTGGCGTCCTTGAGCGAAGCCTTGGCTAGTGCCAGGTATTGCTGACGCAGCAATCGCCCTTTCTCGGACTCTGGCTCCTTCGGCAACTGTGGCGCGGTCATAGGGCATCGGTGAACTCGTCGAGCAAGTCAGCCGCAGCTGCAACAGTCACCGGCTGCACCAAAGAGGAGCCACTAATTGTCTCAGTCTTTAGATTCTCTGCCTCGGTGGCTCCTACCAATTCAGTAGTGTCGGGCCGAGCTAGACCTAGCTCAAATTCCTCACGCAGGTGTTGAATTTGAGATTCCATCTGCCAAATGGACTGCTGCGCCAGGTCACGCAACTCTGCCTCTGAGTAATTGCCGGAGTGCCGGTAGGCGAAGGGCAGCCAGAAAGCACGGGTCGCGGTGGCTGCTTTCTCTTTTCCGTTGTAGGTGTCGTGGATGAGCCAAAAGTAGGTAATGCCGTTGGGAGAAGTGCGATCGGGCTCAAAGATGAAGCGCACTCTGGGCTTATTGCCAGGGTTTACGGGCTGATCATCTGTGGATTCACGAGGTCGCCTGGGCATATATGGGGCACCTTGGCACTTTGAAAGGACAGAAAAGCTCTAAAACAGTCGCCGAACTGGATAACACCCTGGATGTAATCCAATCTTAGCTCAGGGTCAAGCTTAAGGCTGAGTTGATGCTGGAAGTTTTTTGGTATTGGGCCTGGCTAGATATCGGTGCTGATACACCGCTGAAGCAGTCTCTTTTTCAAATCCATCTGCTCTCACTTGGATCCAGTCCCTCCTCAAAAAAGATTACCTGTTTCCATCATTGATGGTGTTGGCCTAAGGCAATGGAGGCTACCCACTAATGGGAATAGCGATCGCACAACCTATCCAAAAAAGACCAATCTCGTCCAAATTCGCTCAAACCCTTTTGCAGCAAGGATTTTAGGAATTGACTATCACGCCAAATTGACTATCATTTGACTATCACTTGAAAAGCGACAAATTGAAAGCCTTGCCCCACAGGCTTTTTGGGCCTGTCAAATACTTCCTTCACACGGAAGAGGTCACTGGTTCGAAACCAGTATCGCCCATACAACCCAAAAGCTCACAAACCTATGGGTGTGCCGCCAGTGACTAATGCTGTTGGCGGCACGAAATTTAGAATTGATCTGAAAACGGCTTGTAGCTCTGGGCTATAGCTTGAGGAGCGTAGTTCGCCAGTAAGTTCTTAGTCAGGTTTGCGAAACTTGATCCAAAGCTCAATCATTAGCAGTGCGCCACCGCTGGCAAAAGCGCCGCCGACCATACCATCGGCTACCCGCGCCCTAGACGTTTCTGTGAGGCAGTACCCCGGCAGGCCTTCTGACTGGCTACAGGCCTGGTTCTCAACCCGTGCTGCGCTGCCGCCTAGGAGAATGCCCGCCGCGATTGCCAGGGTAGCTCTCCACAACAGGGTGTTTCTTTCGCGTTGAATAAACATTCCGGTAGTTGACAAAAGGTTTCGGTTAGAATACCCATCTACATCAACTTCCTTAACGGCAGTTTGCCATTGGCCCTATAAATTGGTAGTGGATTAACGTAAAGGATAGAGAAAAACAAGGTATCGCCGTCGCATTCCTAGATTCTGAGGGAGTAGGATC
>PYGV01000387.1 GCA_003022385.1 filamentous cyanobacterium CCP3
TGGCTCGTTACCCTTAATTGCTCTATCGTTCTACCCTCTGACCACCGAGGGGAAACTTGCCTTAGTCTAAACTCCAATTATACTAAATCCGGGTAGCATACCCCCGAAAGGATTAGGCTTGTCATGCGGGCCACCCGTGATAGCTGGTTAGGGCTTTAATCTCGGATTGCATTGACAGCAAGGTACGGCAGCGGGCCTCAAGGACATCTTCGAGATCACTGAGGGCATCAAAGCAGCGATTGACTAAGGGTTCGTCGGCAAGTTGCCAGAGCCATTCTGCTGGCTGCAACTCGGGCGAGTAAGGCGGTAACACCTCCAGACGAAGGCCATCGGGTATCACCAGGTCTTTGCAGGTGTGCCATCCGTCGATTGCGCAGACCAGCAGCGCCATCACGGTTGTAGTCTTTCACGACAGCTCGGGCATAGTCGTAGTTCATGCCCACGGCTTTAGCGGCATCCGTCAGAGTTGTTCGCGTGTGAACGAGCCACAGCAGATGCCAGCGTCGTGACTCGACCGGGTCACCGCTTGCGCGATACCGCGCTTTAAGCTCGTCGGCTGAAAAGTGAGGTTCGAGATGGAGGGGTCTAGACATTCCCGAATCCCACCCTATTTCAGGGGTAACTAAGTCGGATTTAGTATGAGAACTCCGCATAGTCCATACCGTACTTGGCCGCATAGATATGGTCTTGCTGCCGCAGTTCATTGATTTTTTGAGTAATTTTTTCAATGGCATACCGTTGCAGGGCGGTGTCGATGGTGGACTGCAAGTCGCCCAGGGTGCTAAAGACCTCTGCGTATTCGTCTCTAATTGAGATGCTTTGCATGGCCAGGCTATCTTCCGCTGTAGGGGTGTGGTGTGCCCTGTTGTAAAGCAACGCTAGCAACTCTCCGACGGGGAGACCTGACTTAGCCGTGCCTAAATGCGGCATTTTCTAGTTCTACATTTGCGCGTCTTGAAGAAGATAGGCCGAGGCAAATGCTACGCTATAGGCTGAATTTGCCCAACTGACCGTATTCCCTATGTTAGAACCGTCGCTGCTGCGCGCTCTCGTGTGGACTGATTACCGCCTCGCCGTATTGTTTACGGTGTTTTTGCCGTTGGCGCTGCTGGTTTGGGCTTTTGTGCAAAAAAACGAGGCCATTCAGCACCTGCTGACCATCTACTGGAAGGTGGCGAGCCTGCTGATGATTACCGTCTATCTGATGATTGGCGGTTTTAGCATTAGCTTTGTGGCGGGGCTGATGGCGCGGGTGCTGATTCCTCTGTCGCTGTGGTTTTGGGTTGACCTCAACGAAGAGATCCGCGAGCAGCCGGGGTCGGTGCTCAAGCTCCTGTTTAGCGCCTGGCGCTGGGCGATAACGCTTTACAACATTATCGGCGGGGCCATTTTGCTGGGCTTTGTACCCTGTGCCTTCTCGGCGGCGCGGTTTGGAGCTGCCGACTGTCAGGTGTGGCTAGAGCCGCCGCTGCTGTATAAGGAATATTTCCACGCGGGCTATACCAACGGCTTTTTGGGCTTCTTTGGCATTTTGGGCCTGGTTATTTACGTGGCTTCGCTGGCCTGGTTTGTCTTTGTGCGGCTGGGTAAGCAGGGGCGTCAGGCGATCAATTAAGCCGTAGATGGGTGGGTGAGTGGATGGGTGGATGGGTAGGTGGTTTGGCTATGAGTCCTGGGTTGCGGCTAGAGCAGTACACCCTGAATCGTCCTGAGCTAGTGCTGCTAGTCAGGGCCGTCATCGATGGCGAGGAAGACGAGGTGCTAATCTACCGGGGGTTCTCCAGCTCGCTGGTGCACCCTACCGCCGCCGACCCTGAGGTACCAGTGCTGCCTGAGAACGCTGAAATTCAGGCGATCGACATCATGGCTGGCCCCTACAATCCCACCGCCCCCCAGTACTTGCAGCGGGGACTTTCCTGGGCCGACATGCTGCCGCTTCTGGAGGATATGGGGGTTTAGAGCTTAGACCCTCAATGGTGCATTGCTGCGCTAATGCACCCTACGGTTGGCTATACCTTCCTCATCCCCTCACCTTCTTCATCCCCTCATCCTCTTACCTACTTCTCCCCGTCTCGCAAATGCCTCGGCTGCCAGCCTTCGTGGTTTTTCTGCGGAGCGCGGGAGACCACCAGGCAGTTGTCGGGGGCGTCTTTGCGCACGACGGAGCCAGCGGCAATGGTGACATCGCTACCGATGGTGACGGGGGCCACCAGGACGCTGTTGCTGCCGGTTTTGGTGCGATCGCCGATCACGGTCGGGTGTTTCTTAAACCCGTCGTAGTTGGCTGTAATCGTGCCCGCCCCTACATTGACCTTTGTACCCAGGGTGGCATCGCCCAGGTACGACAGGTGAGCTACATTGGTGCCTGCCCCCAGGGTCGATTTTTTGATTTCGACAAAGTTGCCGATGCGGCAGTCGTCGCCCACGACCGCTTCGCCCCGCAGGTGGGCGTAGGGGCCAACCCGCGCACCTGCGCCTACGGTGCTACCGCTCACCACCGAGAAGGCTACGGTGGCGTTGGCGCCAATCTGGCTGTCTTCGATCAGGCTGCCGGGGCCAATGCGGCTGCCGGTGCCCACGACGGTTTTGCCCCGCAGGTGGGTCTGGGGCTCGATTACTACGTCGGGTTCGAGCTGTACGGTGGTATCGATGGTGGTGCTGTCGGGGTCAATTAGGGTTACGCCAGCGGCCATCCAGTGGTCTTTGATGCGGTCTTGCAGAATGGCGTAGGCCTCAGCCAGCTGCTTGCGGCTGTTGATGCCAAAAATTTCCTGACCATCGGTCACATCGACAGCCATGGCGGGGCTGAGGTCTTTGACTACGTCGGTGAGATAGTACTCCTGCTGATCGTTGTCGGCGCTGAGGTGAGGGAGCACCGTCATCAGCTTGGCCCAGTTGAAGCAGTAGACCCCGGCGTTGATGCGGGGGTTTTGGCGCTGGGCGGGGCTACAGTCGCGGTGCTCGACGATTTCGGTAATCAGGTTTTGGTCAGTGCAAAACACTCGCCCGTAGCCAGTGGGGTCTTTGAACTGTGCGGTGAGCAGGGTGGCAGCGTTGCCGTTCTGCTGGTGGGTGGTCACCAGCTTTTGAATGGTTTCGGTACGCAACAGGGGCACATCGCCGTTGAGCACCAGCAGGTCGCCGTCGAACCCCTCCAGGTGGGGGATCACCTGCTGCACAGCGTGGCCGGTGCCCAGCTGTTCTTTCTGCTCCACAAAGGTGAGGCCGGGGATGTGAGCCAGGGCCGCTTTGACCTGATCTTGGCCAAAACCGACCACAATCAGCGTGTGGCTGGGGTTTAGCTCGGCCAGCCCATCGATCACCCGTTCTACCATCGACTTTCCCCCCACGGAGTGCAGCACCTTGGGCAGGCTCGATTTCATGCGGGTGCCGCGCCCAGCGGCAAGAATGGCGACAGCGACCATGGGTATGTCCTTCGTGGGTAGTTGGGTCGAAGGGAGTATATCGCGGTTTGGGGAGGGGTGGGGAGTGAGAGAGCCTAGGACTGGCTGGGAGCAGTTTTTTGGGGGTTGGAAGCAGGAGGGTTGAGGCTGCGGAAGTAGCTGCTGCCGACGAGGGCGAGAAAGCCCAGGTAGGCAAGAATTTGCACCAGATACAGGTGATCGCGGTAGCCCAGCAGGGTTTTGAGCAAAATGCCGGGAAACTGGCGATCGCTTAGCAGGGCGCTGCCATCCCACACCAGCGGCCCCAAAACGCAGGAGGCCTGGGCAAAGCAGAGGTCGGCGGCGGGGTTGATCTGGGTGATGGCGGCCAGGGCCGCATCCAGGTTTTTGCACACCGAGACCACCAGCCCACCGACAAGCAGCAGCAGCAGCACGCCCATAATTTGAAAGAAGCGCTTGAGGTTGATGCGCAGCCCCCAGCCAAACAGGGCCAGGCCGATCAGCACCGCGCCGAGGAGTCCGGCGATCGCCCCTACCCCAGCCGCCACGCTGGTTTCGACGTTGGTAAAGACAAACAGCACTGTCTCAAACCCCTCGCGCAGCACGGCGATGCAGACCAGGCTAAAGATGCTCCAGCCAGCGGTTTGGGTGTCATCGAGGGCCGATCGCACGGTCCCTTCTAGCTCGCCCTTGAGGCTGCGCGACTGGCGGGTCATCCACAGCAGCATCCAGCTGAGGAGAATGACGGCGATCGCCCCAAACAGCACGTTTAGCAAGGGCTTGACCACCATTTGCAGCCCCGGTAGCCCCGCTTGCAGCTGCTGTAGCCCCATGCCCAGGGCAATGCCTGTCTCTTATACACATCT
>PYGV01000388.1 GCA_003022385.1 filamentous cyanobacterium CCP3
TACGACCCAGATAAACTGCTGCCTCCCAAAGCAGCGGCAGCGACCACTTGACGGTCCAACGTCAACACAGTATCTACGGATAATTCAAATTTTCGCAAATTTGGGTGGTGAGCACCGCCTACCTTACACCTTTAATCTCACAACGATCGCAAGGAGGAAACCATGAGTTTATTAGTGGCAGTGGATCAGGTCGATAAGGTTTTTTCCCTATCGGACGGCGGTGAATATATTGCCCTTAAAGGCATTGATTTAACGATTAAAGCCGGCGAGTTTGTCTCCTTTATTGGCCACTCAGGCTGTGGTAAATCGACCCTTTTGAATATGATCGCGGGCTTGTCGTTGCCCAGCTCTGGAGTGCTGACCCTGGAGGGCAAAAAAATCACCCAGCCCGGCCCCGATCGCATGGTGGTGTTTCAAAACTATTCGCTGCTGCCCTGGCGATCGGTGCGCGAAAACATCGCTCTGGCGGTGAACAGCGTCTGTGGTGACCTACCCAAGGGCGATCGCCGCGCGATCGTGCAAGAGCACATCAACCTGGTGGGGTTGCAGGCTGCTGCCGACAAAATGCCCGACCAGCTGTCGGGGGGCATGAAGCAGCGGGTGGCGATCGCCCGCGCCCTGGCCATTCGCCCCAAGCTGCTCTTGCTGGATGAACCCTTTGGCGCGCTGGACGCTCTGACGCGCGGCAATCTGCAAACGCAATTGATGCGAATCTGCGATGAGAACAACGTCACCGCCGTTATGGTCACCCACGATGTGGATGAGGCGGTGCTGCTGAGCGATCGCATCGTCATGCTCACCAACGGCCCCGGTGCCGAGATCGGCAACATTCTCGAGGTCGACATTCCCCGGCCCCGCCAGCGGATGGAAGTGGTCGAGCACCCCAGCTACTACAGCCTGCGCAGCGAGATCATCTACTTCCTCAACCAGCAAAAGCGGATCAAAAAGCGCCGCGCCCTGAAGACAGCGGTGGTGGCTCGCCACGGCCTGGAGAAGGTGAACCTGGACATCGGCTTTGTGCCCCTGACCGCCTGCGCCCCGGTGGCGATCGCCAAGGAAAAAGGCTTCTTCGCCAAGCACGGCCTCGACGAGGTCAACCTGGTGCGCGAAACCAGCTGGCGCGGCATTGTCGACGGCATCGCCGGGGGCTACCTCGACGCCGCCCAGATGCCCTCGGGCATGCCCCTGTGGTTTTCCCTCGGCGGCCACAAAAATACTCCCCTGCCCGTGGTCAGCGCCCTGACCATGACCCGCAACGGCAACGCCATCACCCTCGCGCGCCGCTTCTACGACCAGGGCGTCCACAGCCTAGATGCCTTCCGCGAGATGCTGCGGCGCACCCCCGACGTCCAGCACCGCATGGGCATGGTGCACCCGTCCTCCATGCACAACCTGCTGCTGCGCTACTGGCTGGCCGCGGGCGGTATCGACCCTGACAACGATCTGGCCCTGCAAACCATTCCCCCCGCCCAAATGGTGGTGGACCTGAAGAACAATGCGATCGACGGCTTCTGCGTCGGCGAACCCTGGAACCTGCGCGCCGCCATGGACGAAGTGGGCTTCACCATCGCCACCGATCGCGAAATCTACGACGGCCACCCCGGCAAAGTGCTCGGCGTGCGCGAAGACTGGGCCGCCGCCTACCCCAACACCCACATCGCCCTCACCAAAGCGCTGCTCGACGCCTGTCGCTACTGCGCCGATCCCGAAAACGAGCCCGAGATTCGCCAAATTCTCTCTCGCCGCCCCTACCTGGGCACCCCGGTCGAGTACATCCACCTGGGCAACCCCACCACCAAAGTCTGCACCCTCGACAAACCCATGCGCGAGTACGCCCACCATATGTTCTTCGGCAGCGGCGCCAACCGGCCCAGCCGCACCGAACACCTCTGGCACATGACCCAGCTAGCCCGCTGGGGCGACGTCCCCTTCCCCCGCAACTGGCTGGAAATCCTCGAACGCATCGTGCGCGTCGACGTCTACAGCACCGCCGCCCGCGAACTGGGCCTCCTCGACGCCAAATTCACCCGCGGCAGCATCCACCTGTTCGACGGCACCGACTTCGACGCCCAAGACCCGATCGGCTATCTGAATAGCCTCGCCATCAAACGCGACATCACCATCGCTGAGGTGCTGCTGGATGGACCAGCGGCGGCGATGGCGGCGTAGGGGAGTGGGAGGGTGGATGGGTAGATGGGTGGATGGGTGGATGGGTAAACGTATCTTCCAGCCATCGAGGTCAAGGGTTTAGAACCCCGGGTTCAAATCCTCCGACACATCCACTTGCAGAACAGAGGTTTAAACCGATGATCAATCTGTCCTTTCCGTGGGGTGAAGGGCGGCGGAACGCCCTTCTCGACGGGGGGCCGGGGCCAGCGAAATGGCCCCGGCAGTACATCTGGCTTCCTAACCCATTACCTTCCGCACACCCCGATTCATCTTTCAACGAACAATGCCAAATCTGGTTGAGTTGCCCGCAAATCGAGCAGGGCAAACACCGTTTGCCCCTACAGGGTCCCCTGTTTTTGCAACAGGGAACTGAACTCAGACCGCTTACACCACCACCTCATAAACCCTTTCAACCCAAGCGTTAAGGAGTTATCCCATGCAACCCACCTCCCTCAAAATCAAATCCCGTCGCCCTGCCCATCCCGAATTGCTTGATCACCCCCAGGGCTCCCCTAACCAGGGATTCCTCACCTTCGATCGCGTCTCCAAAAGCTTTCCCACCGCCAAAGGCCCCTACCCCGTCCTCGAAAACGTCAACCTCACCATTCAGCAGGGCGAATTCGTCTGCTTCATCGGCCACTCCGGCTGCGGCAAATCCACCCTGCTCAGCCTCGTCTCCGGCTTTCAGCAGGCCACCAGCGGCTCCGTCACCCTCAAAGGCCAACCCATCCTCAAACCCGGCCCCGATCGCATGGTCGTCTTCCAAAACTATGCCCTGCTGCCCTGGCGCACCGTCTTCGAAAACGTCTACCTGGCCGTAAAAACCGTGTGGCCCGAAAAGCCCGAGGCCCAAAAGCGCGCCATCGTCCGCGATCACCTGGCCATGGTGGGCCTCAGCGAAGCCGCCGACAAGCGCCCCGACCAGATCTCCGGCGGCATGCGCCAGCGGGTCTCCATCGCCCGCGCCCTGGCCATTCGCCCCGAAGTACTGATTCTCGACGAACCCTTTGGTGCGTTAGATGCCATTACTAAGGAAGAGCTGCAAGAAGAACTGCTCAAGATCTGGAACGACCACCGCTGCACCGTGCTGATGATCACCCACGACATCGATGAAGCCCTGTTTCTGGCCGATCGCCTGGTGATGATGACCAACGGCCCCGCCGCCACCATCGGCGAGGTAATGGACATTCCCTTTGAGCGGCCCAGGGATCGCGACCAGATTATGGAAGATCCCCAGTATTACCAGCTCCGCAACCATGCCCTCGACTTTCTCTACAATCGCTTTGCCCACGAGGAGGGAATCTAGGATCACTACCCGCTGCGACTAATTTTCTGGCCAGGTAGCGGTGCTGGTCACGATGCACCGCAAAGAGCAGTCGCATCCGATTATCAGGCACGGGTCTCTAAATCAGGAATGAATGGTCGAAAAGTATATTGTGTAAGGATTTCAGCCAGTCTCATATAAAGGACATAAAAGGTAGATCGGCTTGGAAGCCGAGCTTCTATTCCTGGTTAACAGGCCCATGCTCTGAGAACTCGTCAGGGCCAGGCAGAGCACCCCTGATGATTTCAAGTGAGTTTATCGCATCGTTCTCCGCTGTCGAGGTCAAACAACGCAGCGTTAGGGGATCTCAATCACATTGAGCCTGGTTTCTTAAGCATATCTTGTCCAAAACAGACAAGATATGCTTGAACCACATATGCGATTGCAGTGATGGCAGAGGGGTTGGTTGCCCTGCGCCGCAAAGCCGCATCACAATTCCTCTCGCCAGATCTTTCCGTGAAAGTTCCCAAAATGGTCCAACGCGGCATTGGACTATTCCCCCCAGCTGCATCGGCGTAGGCCAGACCGGCTAACTGCGCGCGCAGGCAACGACTCAGCGCACCACTCTGCTAACCTGCGACCTAACGTACAAAACCTCACTCAGTTTCACCCCAAAAGATCAGCGAGTAGACCCATGATTTTGTTGATCGGTTTGCGCTCACTGGGGCGGCTCGTTCAGCCATTGCATCGCAGTACCGTCACTCACAGCCCTCTGCCCGTGTTTTAACTTGACTTTGGACAAACGCGGTCAGCCCACTGAAGATTTCGGTGGGCTTTGAGTTCAAAGCGAGGGAGCTAAGCG
>PYGV01000389.1 GCA_003022385.1 filamentous cyanobacterium CCP3
GGTTATTGCTTACCCAGCGACTCATCCACTCACCTACTCACCTACCTCTCTACTGGGGCGGGTTCAAGAAGCGACCGGCAAATTTCATCACGGTGCCCAGGTCGGTGGTGTTGGGGGAGCCGGAGTTGAGAAAGGCTCCGAGTAGCGGGTTGCCGCCGCTGGGCGCGCCGGGTTTGGCGGCTCCCATGCCGAGCAGGCCCAGGGCCACGGGCAGCAGTCTGGGCAGCATGGTTTGAATCATGTCGGCGTTGAGGCCGCTCTTTTGGGCGATCGCCTGAATCATTTGCTGCTGCATCTGAGGCGGAATGGCCGAGGTCAGGGCGGCAGCCCCTCCCGCTCCGGCTAGCTTGCCCAGCATGCCTTCGAGCTGGCCGGAGCCAACGGTGGTAGCCTGCTGCTTGAGGGCGGGCTGCAGCGCTCCCCCTAGAGCGTTGAGCAGCGAGCCGACCTGGTCGCTGTTGAGACCCTGGCTACCGGCTAAATCTTGGACTGAGGTGAGCACCGAGCTGAGCTGGTCAACGCTGCCCTGCTGGTTGGGGTTGTTGATCGAGCTGAGCACATCGAAAAAGAGAGACATGGCGTTTTCTTGTAGTGAATTAAGTGGCGGACCAATGGGGAGCAGCCCTGGGATGGCCGTATGGGCAACCCAGGGGCTGGCGAGGTTCAGATCAGGCGGCGGGTACGCGCACGTGGAGCGATCGCACCAGCTGTAGCCACTGGCCGCTGTCGGTGAGGTAGCCCAGTTCGGCCACATAGTCGCGATCGGGGGTGGGAATGGGCACGTGGCGATCGGTATCGTTGGCCTGCAGGATGTATTCCTGGGTGGCGTGGGCCGCCTGGTAGTCAAGCTCTAAATTGGTGGCATCGTGAATGCGCAGGGCCAGCACGCGGCCCCCCTCTTGCTGCAAAGCCTCTCGGTGGGGCGGGGCGACCTCCCAGTAGGCGTAGGCGGCATCGGCAGAGCGCGGCACCAAAATAATCTTGCTCTCGACGCCCATGTCGGTGCGTCGCCCTACCCCAGCGGCAGGGATTGATTCAGCCTCAGCAATGGGGGCCGCAACCGGGTCTGCGGTGCGGCTCCACAGGGTAGCTGCTCCCAACGCGGCTGCTCCGGCGGCGGCACCCGCGATCGCCGTCCCCGGAACTGGCGCTGGTTCTGCCGGGGCAGCCTTGCCCCCATTTGCCAGACCTGTTGCCCCGCCCAAAGAAGCCCCGAGGGAGGTACCTACGGCAGCCGCAGCGGCAGGGGTGGGGCAGGCGGGTACACGAATGACCTCAGACTTGGCCAGGGTCTGCCACTGGTAGTTGCTATCGACGTAGCCAATTTCAACCACATAGTCGCGATCGTCGATGGCAATAGGCAGGTGCAAATCGCCAGGGGTTTCGAGGGGGGCGTTGAATTCTTGCAGGCTGTTGAGGCCGTGGCCATTGCCGGGCAGTTCGGTGACGTCGTAGAGCCTAGCCTTGAGGGCGCGCGAGCCCGTTTTGAGATCGCCTACGGTGCTCTGGGGCAGCTCCCAGTAGGCGTAGGCATGTTTGCAGTCGCGCGGGGTGAGAATGACCCGCGCTGGCGCAGTGGTCTGGGCGGGACGGGCCATTGCAGCGGCACCTAACTCAGCTGCCCCCAGTCCTGCCGCCGCCGCTGCCGCCGCCCCAATACCGGGTGCAGCCTGGGTGATGGTGCTGGGGCAGGCGGGCACGCGCACATGGGCCGATCGCGCCAGGGCGTGCCAGGTGGCATCGTTACCCAGGTAGCCCAGTTCGACTAAGTAGTCACGGTTGTCGACATCGACAGGCAGGTGCAAGTCGCCCACGGCCACCGTGTCGCAGTCAAACGGGTAGGTGCGGTGGGGAGCCTGGCGATCGACATTGGCAATGTCGGTGACATCGTGGAGCTTCAGCGCCAGCGAGCAGTCCTGCTGGCGCAGGGCCTCGACCTCGGCCTCGGGCAGCTCCCAGTAGGCGTAGGCATCGCGGCAGTTGCGGGGGGTGAGAATAATGCGGCGATCGGCGGTGGCGGCTAGGGGAGCTGCTGCCGGAGCCCGATCTTTGAGCAGCCACCAGAGCAGGCCGCCCAGCAGGGGCAGGGCCAGCAGCCAGGGCCACCAGGGCAACCCGCGAGCCGGAACCGGAGCCACAGCCACCGGATCGGTGGGTTCGAGCGTGGTCTCTGGGGTCGCTTCGGCCTCTTGGGCTGGGGTGGCGTCGACCTCAGCTTCAGCTGTGGGCTCGGCGTCGGGGTTGGCGTCAGGGCTGGTAGTTGCCGCCGTCCGAGCCGCCTCAATGAGTGCTTCATTGTCGGGATTGATGGCAAAGCCCAAAAAGGCCAGCGCCGCCGGAGTTGCCGTCTCGGCGTTGTAGACGTAGGACAGCGGCTGCGAGAAGGGGTAGCGCTGGTCGTCGGGCAGGGTGTCGTGCATGGGCACGATTTTGACCGCCGGGTTGTTGAGGGCCTGCTCGGCCACGACGTAGCTAATCCCGTTTTCGTTAAGGGTGGCGGCAATTGCTTCGGTGCTCGGTTCGCTCAGCGCCACGGCGTTGGGGGCCGCCTCAAAGGGGGCCGCCTCAAACACCGGATAGTTGCGAAAGGCCTGGCGGGTGTCGCTGGTCTCGGGGTGGTCGACCAGCACAATGGGGGCATCCGGCCCCCCAACCTCTGACCAGTTGGTAATTTCACCGCGAAAGATCTGGGCGAACTGATCGATGGTCAAGCTGCCAGCAAAAGGATTGCTGGGGCTGATCAAAATGGCAATCTT
The DNA here is from genome assembly GCA_003022385.1 of filamentous cyanobacterium CCP3. Lineage (GTDB taxonomy): Bacteria > Cyanobacteriota > Cyanobacteriia > Phormidesmidales > Phormidesmidaceae > Nodosilinea. The sequence continues at coordinate 2,757 of PYGV01000389.1, forward strand.
TTGGCGCGATACGGGCACTTCGCGCAGCCCGGCGCTGGTTTCGGCATCGGTCAGGGCGCGACCGACAGCGGCCAGCTCAGTGTCGCCCTCGATCACCGACTGAATAGCCGCGTCGGCGCTTTCGTAAACGACCTCTACTTCGGCGTCGCCATAGAGGCTAGAGAAGCGCGATCGCAGCGCATCATTGACTAGCCGCATCGCCTCTGAGCTGTCGATATTAAGCTGGCTACCGGGTTCCAGGGATGTCGGTATTTCAACGCCCTCCAGAGGACTGGCGGTCTGGGCCCAAAGGGAAGCATCCCGCTCGAATACAACGCTAACAGCAACCAACAGGGGGGCTGTAGCCAGCCAGAGCAGAGGCCGTCTCCAGGGTGTAGCAGCGCGGGGAACATCAGCGCCGTGGTATTCAAACATAAGCAGGCACCAGGAAATCAATACGTAAAAGGCGGACGTAAAAACCAGCTACAAAGCCTTGACTATGAAGCCCTGAAACAAATCTGTGCAGAACAGTTTAAATTTGAATTAAGCCAAACCAGAGACTCCTTAAACCAGCACAACCGTTCCATAACCGTGCTGCTATGCCAAAAAACTCTACTAGAACAGCGCACATTCTCTGTCATTGACTCCTTAATCAAAAACAGATATTAAGCCTAAACTTGCTGTTCAGACGATGGGGCAAAATCAGTTGTTTTTGTCATCCGGAGCTTAGATCACAAACATAAGAAATTCATAAAAGCTCGTCTTACCAAGTTTTTAGATCCTCGCTACATCAAAGGTATTGCACTGATTAATATCGCCTGTTTCAATGCCGCGATAAAACCACTCGGCTCGCTGCTGCGACGATCCGTGGGTAAATGAGTCGGGGGTCACGTAGCCCTGAGACTCTAGCTGTAGGCGATCGTCGCCGATTTGGCTGGCGGCATTGAGGGCTTCTTCAATGTCGCCCTCTTCCAAAATTTGGCGAGCAACCTGGGCATTGTGAGCCCACACTCCGGCAAAACAATCGGCCTGCAGTTCTAGGCGCACCGAGAGATCGTTGGCCTGGGTGCGGCTGGTGCGCTGCTGGGCGCGCTGCACCTGGCCAGATACCCCCAGCAGGTTTTGCACGTGGTGACCAACTTCGTGGGCAATCACGTAGGCTTGGGCAAAGTCGCCCGGTGCGCCCAGCCGAGACGAGAGTTCTTGAAAAAAGCTGGTGTCGAGGTAAATCTTTTGGTCGGCAGGGCAGTAGAACGGTCCCATGGCCGATTGCCCTAGCCCGCAGGCTGAGCGAGTGGCCCCAGAGTACAGCACCAGATTGGGTTCCTGGTAGTTTGCGCCAAACTCGGAGCGAAAAATACTGTTCCAGGTGTCCTCGGTTTCGCCCAGCACCGCCGAGACAAACTCCGCCGAGCGATCGGCCTCGGCCTGGGAGATCTGAGGCGCGTTGTCGTAGGGGCTAATGCCCGACCCCTGCTCCAGCACCACCGAGGGGTCACCGCCTAAAAAAGCCACCAACAGCGCGATCAGCAGCGCGCCAATACCCCCCGTCGCAGCCCC
>PYGV01000390.1 GCA_003022385.1 filamentous cyanobacterium CCP3
TTGATGACCTCTTCCCCTCGGTCCCAAAGTCGCTGACGGACCCTTCCCCTAATCTTTAGATACGCCCGTTGAGGCTCGTCACTTGAATGATGACCGCTTGGGTCGTGTCCTGGATGACCTTTATCAGAAGGGCACGACCTCATTTTTCCTGCAGGTGGCGCTGCAAGCGGTCAAACAGTTTGAGATTGACATTTACCAGCGCCATCTCGATGCCACATCCCTCTCAGTGAAAGGCGAGTATCGGACGTCCTCTGAGGCCGCATCGGACGTTGTGCCAGAGTTAGAGCTTCCCAACGAGACATCGGCAGAACCGACCCCAATTCGGCTCTGTCAAGGGTACTCACGAGATCATCGTCCAGATTTGAAACAGTTTTTGATCACCCTGGTGTGTGCCGCCGACGGTGGGGTCCCGCTATGGCTGAAAGTGGCGAGTGGCAATGAACACGACGCTCAGCAGTTTGCAGCGGTGATGAAGGCGTTTGGAGAACAGTGGAGTAGTGAGGGCATCTTTGTCATGGATGCGGCTTTCTATAACGAAGCAAATCTGCAGCAGGTGGGCTCTATGGAGTGGCCGTCGCGGGTACCGCTGACGCTGAAAGCGGCTCAAGACCTGGTGCACGGCGACGTCACCATCCTAGTCGAAGTGCCTTGCGACCGGAAAGATTACCGGATGTGGGAGGTGGAGTCGACCTATGGCGGGGTGCCCTAGCGCTGGATTCTGGTAGAAAGCCAGACCCGCAAAGCCGATGCCGCCCTCTGGCAACCAGAATTAGAGACATTGGAACGCCGTCTCAGCCGCCAATTGAAATCGCTCACCCGGCAGGTCTTTGCGTGCAAACCCGATGCCCTAGAGGCCTTGATGCAGTTTCAAGACCGTCTGGACGTGCATCAACTCACCCAGGTCTCGGTTCCGATGGTGCAGGCCAAACGTGCCCCCGGTCGTCCAGCCAAAGCGGCTGAGCCCACCCCTGTTCAGGGCTATCTCAGGCCACATTGGCGCGCACCGCTACTGCTGAAGAGACGTTTAGCCGTCAGCGTAGTCGCTTCATTCTCGCGATGAATCAGCTGGATAAAACGCTCTGGCCCGCTCAGATGTGCTTGAGTGAGTACAAAGGGCAACAGACCGTGGAGCGAGGCTTTCGCTATTTACCTATCACAGTCTGTTTAGTGGAGCCAGCGATCGCAGCCTGACCCGCTCCTCAACAGGCCTGAAACTCTTGCAGCAAAAGCGCCAGCCGAATCTGCACTGCCTCGTCGAAGCGGCGGGGATCTAGCCCCGTCAGTGAGGCAATTTTTTCTAGTCGGTAGGTCAGCGTGTTGCGATGAATGCAGAGCTGCTTCGCCGTAGACGAAAGCGCGCAGTCGGCGGCAAAGAAGACCTTCAGCGTGCTGATTAAGTCTGGCTCGTTGTCGAGGGGGCTGAGCAAATGCAGCGCCAGGTCAACCTTGGTGCGCTCATCCGCCACACAGGCAAAAGCCGCCATGCCCAAATCATCCAGGCAGTAGACCCGGTTGCGGCCACTAAAGCGTCGCCCCAGCCGCAGCGCCACCTGAGCATCCTGGTAGGAGCGTGACACCCCCAAAATACCGGGGTGGTAGCGGCCAATGCCAATGCATACCGCCGTACCCGTGGTCTGCCGCAGCTGCTCTAGTAGCGCATTGGCCGCTCGCTTCAGGGCTTCCAGGTTAGTCCAGGAGGAGCCAAGCCCCTCCGAGGGAGCGCCGCTGGGGTTGACCCAGGGGTGCAGGTTTTTGCTGTCGCTGGCCTTGAGTACGGCAAATTGCCCCCCGCCTAAGTCGGCGCAAATGGTGTCGTCGGGCAGGTTAAAAAAGGTCACCGTACTGGCAATAATGGCCTGAGAGCGGCGCTGCTGCTCATGGCTGGGCGCTGCTGTACTGTAGCTAGCCGTTAAAATTGCCTCTGTGGCGTCGATTAAAATAACCGCCCGAGGTGGTGAAAAGTCGATGCCCAGCAGGGCCGCCTGCTGCAACGCCAGAGTTTCGTCTTTAACGTGTCCCTGCAAAAGATTGTAAATAACCTGATTTTTAAAAATCTGCTGACTGGAAGGGGTGGGATGAATAATTTGACTGATCATTAAGTCAATGTAGGCCTGAGCCAGCTTTGGCGACAGCTTTTCTCCGTCGGCCCACTGCTCAATACAAACCATTCCTACCCGGTCATAAACATGAAAGGGGAATTTTAGGTACTGGCCATTGCCGCTGCGCCCATTTTTTTTCAGTTCTTTGACTGAAGAAAAATCTTGATCAACCATTTGACTGGCCACTATAGTCTCGTCGGCATCGCTGACCATGACAGCGGTTTGTAGCAACGAAGACATCTGTTTGGCCACTACTTCGGCGATCTGGTCAAAAGATTGAGACACGGTCAAACAGGCTGTAGGTAAAGACTATACCAAACTAATCTTGCCAAGTGTTAAGCGATTTTAGCAATGTATACTGCCCCAAGAGAATAGCTTCGTAGCTGCGATTATTCCTGGCACCTATCGAAAGAAATAGTTCGCTGTAGTCAAAAGAAGTATTCAAAAAAGGGGATTTCTAAATCTTAAAAGGATCTAAAAAATGGCTGTACAAAATGCACAAACAGCACCAACAAAACAGCAGAATGTCTTGTCAAATGTCCAATGAAGTTAATTGAAAATCTGCCTAGGATGACATCTGTAGTTGTTAATTAGGGCCTTCGGCTATGGCCTATCGCCTTCCGATACCCGCGATCGCCCGAATTTTAGTGGTGCGCGCGCTACCAGGACTGGGGGATTTGCTATGCAGTGTACCGGCGCTGCGATCGCTGCGGCAGGCCTATCCCCAGGCCGAAATTACCTGGCTGGGGCTGCCGGGTACCGAGTGGTTTGGTCAGCGGTTTGCTCATCTAATCGATCAATGGCTGCTTTTTCCGGGGTGTCCCGGTATTCCAGAAGGTTGGCAGGGGCCGCAGGCAACTGTCAAGTTTTGCCAGCAGGTGCAGAGGCAGTCCTACGACCTCACCCTGCAAATCCACGGCAGCGGCAGCTACATCAACCCCTTTCTCACTCTGTTGGGCGGTCGCCACCAGGCCGGGTTCTACCTGCCGGGTCAGTACTGCCCCGATCCCCGCTACTTTTTGCCCTACCCTCAGCAGGGTTCAGAGGTCGATCGCCTGATCGATCTGATGCTGTTTTTGGGCCTGCCTGAAACCAGCCGCGCCCTCGAATTTCCGCTCACCGAGGTGGAGTATCAGGCGGGCCTGCGGCTGCTAGAGGCGCACTCTCTGGTGCCCGGCCAGTACCTCTGCCTGCATCCGGGAGCCAGCATTGAGTCGCGCCGCTGGCCCGTGGCCGGGTTTGTCGAAGTCGCCCGGCAGCTGGCTAGTCAGGGGCACCGCATTGTGCTCACCGGCACCGCCGCCGAACGCCGACTCACCACTGCGATCGCGGCGGCGATCGACCAGGTAGGCACGCCCCTCCCGGTTAACCTGGCGGGCCGCACCTGCCTGGGGGCACTGTCGGTGTTGCTGCGCCACGCCGCCCTGCTGGTCTGCAACGACACCGGCATTTCGCACCTGGGAGCAGCGCTCAAAACCCCCAGCGTGGTCGTGTTTAGCGACTCAGACATGCAGCGCTGGGCACCCCAAAACGAAACTCGCCACCGTCGCGTCGACAGTCGCCAGGTCGGCCTGGCAACCCCAGACAGAGTGCTGGCTCAAGCTCACGACTTGCTTAGCTCTTCCCGCAGTGCTGCACTACTGTCCAAATCAATGCCTCAATCGGTGTCGGAGGCCTGCTATGGCTGTTAAAACCAGCGCTGATCTGCAACGAGTTTTGGTCTTCACCCAGTCTCCAAATTCACCCCAGGCCGATCTACAGCACCTCTGCCCCCAGGCCAGTCTGACCGTTGTAGACCCCGCCCAGGCCGCCTGGCTGCTGCTCTCTGACACCAGCGCCCCGGTTGACTGGCAGCGGGCGATCGCCTGGCTGCGCCAGCAGCCGTTCGACGCCGCCGTGATTCTCACTGCCCCCGGCCAGTCGCCCTATACCCTCGGCTACCTCTGCTACCTGGCGGGCATTCCCATTCGCCTGGGTCAATCCTACGAGTTTGGCGGCCAGGTGCTCAGCCACTGCTCACCGCCACCCGATGACGGCGACTGTCGACACTTGCTCGACCTGCTTAAGGAGTGGACGAGTGGATGGGTGGATGGGTAGATGAGGCTCAGCCACACGCCCTTGAATTACCCCCACCCCTCCGCAAAGAAACTACCAAGCAAATAACACTCATCCACCCATCCAC
>PYGV01000086.1 GCA_003022385.1 filamentous cyanobacterium CCP3
GGGCAACGCCGTGTCCTACACGCTCACCCTCGAATCGATCGGCGGCTCGGGCATGGTGGTGCCGGGCTATGGCTTCATTCTCAACAACGAGCTGACTGACTTCGATGCCGCCAGCCCCCACCCCAACGCGCCCGAGCCGGGCAAGCGGCCCCGCAGCAGCATGGCCCCCACGATCGCCTGCAGCCCCACGGGCGCTCTGCTGGCCTTTGGCTCCCCCGGCGGCTCCACCATCATCACCACCGTGGTCGGCATTGCGGTCAACCTGATCGACCTGGGCCTGCCGCTGCCGGAGGCGATCGCAGCTCCCCGCATTTCTCAGCGCAACAGTGGCTCTAGCCAGATTGATGGCGGCTTTGAGCAGAGTGCGATCGGCCAGTCGCTGATTGGTTTGGGGCATGTTCTAGAGCCTGTACCCGAGATCGGAGCCGCCGCTGGGCTAATCATCCGGCCTGACGGCACCATACTGGCAGCGGCAGAACCGTCCCGACGCGGCGGTGGCACGGCAATGGTGGTAGACCCACAACCGTAGGGGCATTACAGTGCAATGCCCCCCGCCAGGTATCGAATCCCAATCAGGATCCTGTGGGCTAGTATCAGCCGCAGCCCTATTGCCCCGCGATAAGGCTATGGCGTCACCTTATCGATCGCTGGGGGCAGCTCTTCGCCTTTGTACGCTCGGGTTGGGGCCGCAAATCCGCAGCCGGTGCCATCGGTGTGCACCACCTGATCTTCCCAGGGCAAACGGTAGGATCCATCGACCATATCTTTCATGTAGGTGTAGGGGCAGTCTTGGGCACCGCCTTTGACCGCCACGTAGCCCCGATGGCCAAATTGGTAGATGTTGTTCTCAACGCCCCAGTGCATCCGGGCTTCTCGAACTAAATCAGGCCGCACCTCCGCCGTAATAATTTCGTCGGGGCGGTGGCTGCCCATCACCAGCGGTTCGCCGTCGAAGTTGACGATCATGCCCTCACCCATGGAGTCAAAGGTGCCGTCGGTGCCGCACATGCAAACCGAGGCCGTCACCATCAGGTTGCAGAAGGCGTTGGCCTGGTTGGTCACCCGCCAGGAGTGGCGAATGGGGGCCGTGTAGCCCGCCGTGCGAATCATGATCTCGGCTCCTTTGTAGGCGCATTCCCGCGCCATTTCGGGGAACATGCCGTCGTGGCAGATAATTAGAGCAATCTTGCTGCCGTTGGGGCCTTCACACACCGGAATGCCCAGATTCCCCGGTTCCCACGGCTCAACCGGTACCCAGGGATGCAGCTTGCGGTAGTACAGCGTAATCTCACCGCTGTTGTCGATGATAATGCCGCTGTTGTAGGGGTTGCCGCCGGGGTTGTACTCCATAATTGAGAAGCAGCCCCAGATGTCGTTAGTAATGCAGGCCTGGCGAAAAGCCGCCACCTCAGGTCCATCCAATCGACACATGATGTCGGGGTTAGTGTCCATCGACAGCCCGTGAAGCGAGTACTCCGGGAACACCACCAAATCCATCGTGGGCATATTGCGTCGGGCCTTGGCCACCATATCCACAATGCGCTGGGTTTGAGCCGCCAAATCTTGGGGTGTAACAATGTTGGGCAACTGGAGCTGCACCATGCCCAGCACTACACCATGGGGAGATTTATTCAGTCCACCAAGTCCGCTCATCACGCCTCTCTTTAGAAACTCAATCGACAGCACTATAGGCTCACTGCAACGCCACCAATAGTGTTCAACATTACGCAAATAGAAGTTTAGCTCGCTCAGGCTGCCTCAAATTGCGTCAAACCCCAGCATTTTGCTGATAAACAGTTACTGGTGTGGGGTTTTCTCCTCTGGAGACGCTGCGCGAACGCTGCGCTCTACACCAGCCTACAACAGAACTTTTGTCAGTCAATCAGGATGCGGATTTGCCCGGAGAATAACCGTCCCTAGCCGCTTGGGGGGCGGCTGAGTACCCAGCACTCGCTCCGCGAAGGTCAACAACTCCGCTCAGGGAACGGCTAGGGCTATGTTCATGGTTGGGAGGGCCGCAAGTTTTTCGTTGTACAGAAAAAACTCTTTCGTTCGATGGAAGGCCAACGCCTACCTGGCCCATACTTTATAGAGAATGGCTACACCGTGTTTGTTTCGTTTGCACACCTCAAAGCTTGGCTCCAGCCGCTCGAACCAATCGCCTCGCCTTTGCAAATTGATTTTCAATACTGAAGAAAATTGGCGTTGAGTTTAGCGCTATTGAGCTGTATAGGCTGCTCGGCTAGGGGGCACTCAGCTGCTGAAGAAACAGAGCGTAATGCTCAACTCTTTCGATTGGGCTGCATTCGACGTCACGACCTTGCTCAATAACCATAAAAAATTTTTGTCCTATGAAGCTTAAACCGTTAGATCAACAGGTTGTCGTAGTCGTTGGTGCAACCAGCGGTATTGGCAGGGCTACGGCACTGCGCCTAGCTAAAGAGGGGGCAAAACTGGTCATATCGGGCCGCAGCGACGAAAAACTGGCCCCGCTCAAGCAAGCGATTCAGGCTTCAGGCGGTGAGGCGACCACTATTCTGGCCGACGTTTCTGACTTTGAGCAGGTTAAAGCGATTGGCGACAAGGCGATCGAAACCTACGGACGGCTAGATACCTGGGTGCATGTGCCCGGCGTGGTCATTCTTGCGCTATTTGAGCAGACCACTCCAGAAGAGTTTCGGCGCGTCATTGAGGTGAACCTGATGGGGCAGGTCTACGGGGCCATGGTCGCCCTGCCGTTGATCAAGCGAGAAGGCAGAGGGGCTCTGGTTCATATTTCCTCGGTTGAGGGGCTAAGGTCAATACCGTATCAAAGCTCCTATTCGGCCTCTAAGCACGGCGTAGAAGGGTTTCTAGAATCGCTGCGGGTGGAGCTAATGCACGAAAAACTGCCCATCGGCGTGACCAGCGTTAAGCCCGCCGTGATGAACACGCCTTTGTGGAACAATGCCCAAACCAAACTGGGCTTTAAGCCCAGGGGCTTTCCGCCCTATTATGACCCCGAACTGGTGGCCGAAGCGGTGGTTCAATGTGCGACTCACGTGACCCGTGACTACTACGTGGGGGATGTCGGTCGAGTGCTGGCGGCCCTGCAGCGCCTCTCGCCTGAGCTGGTCGATGCGCTGCTGCTGGCGATTGGGTTTGAGTTTCAGCTCAGCAATGAGCCTAAGTCGCCTCAAGATGCCAATAATGTCTACGAGACCGTGCCCACAGAGACTCGGGTTGACGGCGACTTTAGCCAGTGGGTGATACCCAGTATTTCTGACTGGCTGGCCAAAACCTTTACAGAGGTAGCGCGGTTTTAACTGGATGGGCCGATTCACATGTAGGATGGGTTAGCGATAGCGTAACCCATGCGGGCATTGGGTTACCCTGCGGGAAGCAAGCTACGTGCCTCAACCCAATCTACATCGACTTATATTTAATCGCGCTTGCCTACTTAGCCGGGCCTGCTTGCGATCGCCAATAACCGTCCAATCAGCTACCTATCGAGTCGTCTTGATCTGGTTGAGACGACTGATTGGTCACCAAATTATCGCGCAGAGCCAGGTATTTTTTGCCTTTTTCGGTAAGTTCTACATGCTGTTCCAGAGCACCTGCTGAGGGCAGCTGGTCCATCGCTGTCTTAACCTTGACGAACTCCAGGTGAGACAACCGTTCTAGCCCTAACTTTAGATCGGCAACATTGTCGTAGGGAGTAGAGGCTTGATCGGTATTGAGCTGCTTTAGGTAATTGAATTCGTTTTCGGTGACCAGGCTGGTCAACAGCAGTTTGAGCGACTCAACGTAGGCCTGCTCAGACTCTTCAATTTCAAAAGGGCCAATTTTGGCTTTTTGAATGTTGTTGCTCGAGAACTTTTCGAGCAGGTCGAAGAGCGGCCTGTAGAAAAATATCAGCACAACGGCGATCACCAGCGGCCAGGAAAATAGAATCGGCCCTAGGACCGAAATCCAATCGAGAATAGAATGATCTTCCACGTAAAATTACCTCCGCTGGTGCCAAATCTAGACGGTTTACCGCCTGCTTTGCGATCGCAGCCCTAGCCAGGCCACTCAGAAAGCCAACAAAAGGGCATCGCAGCGCCCATCGCCTCACCCCTACAAGCGAAAAATCCTTGAAACTGGCGGGTAGCTGTGGCTTAATCGAGCGCATAGCTGCGGTAAGTTAAGCGTAGCGGGCCATTGCCGCCAGAGAATCAATCTGTTGGAGTGTTTTGGCGAAAAACTGGACTGTCGCTGTCTGCTGTGGGCTGGCGATTGGCTTTTTCTAACCCGGGGCGATCGCCGCTCTTCTTAGGCGTTCTCTGGAGAAGAAGATACCCGACCAAAAACTCTGGTGCTGGAGTCCCGCCTGCGCGGGCATGACGGGTTAAGTTCTTTCCTGGAAAATCTCTTAACCTGTTTAAGCAAGGCTTGCGCTGGCAGACAGAACGGCAGCCCTTTCCTCAAGCTGGGGCAAAAACTTTCGAATCAGGCCAACGGTGACGCCAGGTAGCTCAAGCTGAGGCGTAAAGCCAACGTCATCGAGCTGGTAGAAAATGCGAATGGCATGAGGGTTCATCTCTTTAAAGCGGCGGCCTATCTCTGGCCCCGTAAACTCAGACCCCCTGCCCCAGATAATGGCCGTGGGCACGGTGAGCTGAGTGATGTACTGAGACAGGTCAAAACACAGGTCGCCGCGCACAAAGGAGAGGGCGGCATACTCCGCGTTGTCTTGCTGGGCCGACTGCAGGTAGGCCTCGACGATTTCGGGATAAATGCGCTCTGGATGGGCAAACTGCCGCTGCTCTAGATAGCTGCGAATGCCAAAGCTGTTGGCCACCCCGGCATTGTAGAGCAGCTGGCTGAGAATTGGCAGGCTGGCGAACTGGGCAAACTGGGCAAACCCACTGCGCCGATAGTCTTGGCCAAACTCGGCTAACCCAGCCAGGGTTGTGACAATTAGCGATTTGAATAACTCAGGCTGTTGAATAGCTGCCCGCACCGTAAATGCGGCTGTCAAAGCAGAGGCAATTACCGTGGTGGGGCCGCTACAGGTCTCTTCTAAAAACTCGATGATAATGGCAATGTAGTCTTCAACTTTATAATCTTGGGCGGGGTGATCGGAGCGGCCCCAGCCGATTAGATCGGGGGCTAAAACCCGGTAGTCTGCCGCAAAAGCCGGGTAAACTTTTGACCACTCGTAGGCCGAAGAACCGCCCCCAAGACCATGGAGAAATACCAGGGTTTCGCGGCCATCGACCCGCTCAGAGGTAGACCAGGGCTCGCCTTGAGATGTGTAGTAAACCATGCGGCCATACTCAGTTGTAATGGTACGACTGACAAAGCCGGGGGGAACGAACATGGACTGCTCTCCTGACAGAGAAATATAGGTGGATGCGATCGCGCCCAGCCACCACTGCCAAAATTTTAATATTTAGCTACGCCACTACCATCAATCGTTCGATGTAATGTTGGCACTCACTTAGTCAGCACTAAATTTGAGTTGTGTTTGGGTTTTGGTTAATACAGAGTTATGCCTATCCTTCGACGGATTCAAGTTTACAAGTTTTAATTTAAGCTTTTGTTACTTTGAAAATCCTAGAACAGAGCCGTCACAGGCTCCCCATTATCCTGCACATGCTGGTAAGGTCACAGCCGATTCTGACAGAATCTTGCGCCAGTTTTTGGCAAGAGCAACGCTCATTTTTTGGATCTCTGGCTCTACCGTTCTCTGCTTGCGAGGCCGCTGGTGTTGCATTTCTCGACCGCTGGCCTTTGGGCCAGCGTCGGCTATGGTAAGGACCTGTCGAGCCATAATTGTCGTCGGCACCGAGTCAGGCGAGGGGTGGGGTTCGGCTAGCCAGCGGGGCTTGAAAGAGCCCTACCTACCCGAAGATACCGCCGTTACCTGCGAGGTGGTAGACCATCGACATCTCCAGCGCATTCTCGATCGCTGTCAGTCGCAGTCGGTGGATGTCGTTGTTTTGGTGACTGAGACCGACGAACTCAGCGCGCTGGCGCTACTCGAAACGCTCAGGCAGCAGCTGGGCGATGACGCCCCTCCCACGGTAGTCGTGGGCGATGAGGCGGCGGTCCTGATTATTCAGGCCTTTAAGCTGGGGGCGGCTGACTATCTACTAAAAGAGCAGGTTACACCCGAGGCCCTGGCGTTGAGCCTGCAAACCGTTTTAGCTAAAGCCTCGCCCCCTGCGCCGACTCAGTCACAAGCCCAGCCCCAACCGGCTCGCGCTCCCCGCCCGGAACCGGCAAAAGCCTTATTTCAAGACAGTGCGGCCCCGGCGGCACAGCCGTGGGACGTGGGGCAGACCTTTGCCAGCCTGGAGCACTACCGGCACCCTGCCGTTGACCACACCCTGATCGAAACCATCCCCCAGATGGTCTGGACGGCGGATGCGACCGGCGCCATTGACTACTGGAATCATCGCTGGTGCGACTACACGGGGCTGAGCGCCGTCGAGTCGCTGCGCTGGAGCGAGGTTGAGGTGCTGCACCCCGCCGATCGCGATCGCACCCTGCGGTCGTGGCAGCGTTCTGTGGCCCTGGGCGAACCCTTTGAGATCAAAAACCGGATTCGGCGGCACGACGGTACCTACCACTGGTTTATCAACCGGGCCACGCCCATTCGCGACAGCCAGAACCAGATCACCGGCTGGACGGGGACACTGATCAATATCGATCGCCAGAAGCAGCTCGAAGAGCGCTTTCGACTGGTCACCCGCGCCGTCGACGGGCTGGTGTTCGACTGGGATTTACGCACCAACAGCGTCTACCGGTCTGAGAAGCTGTACGAACTGGTCGGCGTGCGCGCCGAGGAGGCCCCGCCCACCGCCGACTGGTGGTGCGATCGCATTCACCCCGAAGATAGGGCGCGGCTACAGCCACAGCTGGAGGCGATGTTCAGCAGTGCCAGCGGGCTTTACGCCAGCGAGTACAGGGTTCGCCATGCCGATGGGGGCTGGGTTGACGTTTGGGAGCGCAGCTGTCTGGTGCGCGACGATCGGGGGCAGGTCGTTCGCGTTGTCGGCTCTACGGTTGATATTAGCGATCGCAAACGAGCCCAGGCCGAACACAGACGCGCCGAAGCCGCCCTGGCCGACAACGAATCCAGGCTGCAAAGCTTTGTCAATGCCAACGTGGTCGGCATTCTCTACGGCGATGCCCAGGGCTACATCTATAAAGCCAACGACGAGCTGTTGAGAATCATCGGCTACAGTCGAGCCGAGCTAGAGGCTGGCCACATTCACTGGACGACGATTACGCCGCCCGAATGCCTGCCGCTGGATGAATTTGGCATCGCCGAATCGCGCCAAAAAGGGGCCTGCACCCCCTACGAAAAAGAATACCTGCGCAAAGACGGCAGCCGGGTGCCGGTGCTGATTGGCTATAGCCAGGTGGGCCAAACCAAGGCAGAAACCATTGCCTTTGTGCTCGATTTAAGCGCCCTCAAAGCCGCCGAAGCCGAGCGCGAACAGCTGCTGCGGCGCGAACAGCTCGCCCGCGAAGACGCCGAGCGAGCCAACCGGGTCAAAGATGAATTCTTGACCATTTTGTCCCACGAGTTGAGAACGCCGCTCAACCCCATTTTGGGCTGGGCTAAGCTGCTGCAAACCCGTCAGCTCAGTGAGGCCAAAACCGCCCTGGCCCTCTCTACCATTGAGCGCAATGCCAAGCTGCAGGCGCAGCTCGTCGATGACCTGTTAGACGTGGCTAAAATTTTGCGGGGCAAGCTGAAGCTGGAAACTACCCCCATCGATCTCAATACCATAGTTGCCGCAGCCATCGACACGGTTAGACCGGCGGCGACGGCAAAGCAGATTACCCTGCGCTCCAAAGTTCAAGGGGCTGCCCCCAGCCTAGAACAGGCCGCCGCTGACGATCAGGAGCTGATTTTTCACGTGGCTGGCGATCGCAATCGGCTGCAGCAAATCGTCTGGAATTTGCTCGCCAACGCGGTTAAATTTACGCCCGAAGGGGGTCAGATAGAGGTTCAGCTCCAGCAGCGCGATCGCCAGGTTGACATCATCGTCAAAGACACCGGCAAAGGCATCAAGCCTGAGTTTTTGCCCCTGCTGTTCGAATCATTTCGCCAGGAAGACATTGCCATCACCCGCCAGCACGGCGGCCTGGGGCTGGGCTTATCGATTGTTCGGTATCTGGTTGAGGCCCACGGCGGCACGGTTACAGCCGCCAGCCCCGGCGAAGGGCTGGGCGCCACTTTTACCGCTAGCCTGCCCATGCTGAGGGACTATGCTGCCGCTCAACCGACCGCAGACATCTCCCCACCCCACAACCTGAACACCATTCGAGTTTTGATTGTCGATGACCACGCCGACACTCTGGAGCTGCTGACGACGCTGCTGACCCACTACGGAGCCACGGTCTCCGCCGTTTGCTCCGCCGCTGAAGCCATGGCGAGCCTGGAGTCATTTCGGCCCGACGTGATGGTCAGCGATATCGGCATGCCCGGCACCGATGGCCACAGCTTAATTCAAAGTATTCGCGCCTTGCCCGCCGACAAAGGTGGACAGGTGCCGGCCCTGGCCTTCACCGCCTACTGCCAGGATGACGACTACCAGCAGACATTGGCCAACGGCTATCAAAAACTGATCGCCAAGCCGCTTGAAATTGAGCAGCTGATCGACGCGATCGCAAGGCTTGCCCGTCCGCTTGATCGTAAGGAGCCGTAGGCGGCGTATCATTGCGCCGCCTGCGGCTCTTGCTGTGGACTAGCGCTAAAGGACTTAGCGGGTGTAGCGACGGCCCATGAAGTTGAGTTCTTCGGTGGGCTGCTGGCGCTGGGTGACATTAAACTGCTTGACCCGAGACGACCGACCGAGAAAGGTGACGGTTGATTGGGTTTCGGTAGCAGCAACTGCGGGGGTGCTGGCGGTGTAGGTTTTGCCGAGAAAAGAGAGTTGCATGGGGGCTCCTGGGAGTTTGTTAGTGGTGGAATAAGAAAAGCAGCGAGGAAAGGTATCGTTGTCTCTCTGCCGCTCTGTAAAAAGAAACAGCTCAGCGCCATTGCTTTCCTAAAGCAAAAGAGTGTTCTGCACCGGCAAAACGGGTGATGTGGATCACGTAGAAAATGGGTGGGAAGGTTGCAGCACAGGGTGGTGGGCGATGCCCACCCTACGGCTAAATCGGATTTTGGATTATGCCGAATCCGAATCGTATACCCCGATTTCACCCAGGCCGATTGCGTAGGGGCATAGGCGAAGCCAAGCCAGAGGCTTTATGGCGTTTGCCCAGCCTAACCGGGGGTAGCCAGGGAGGATTTCGTATTAGTCCAAAGCGGTAGGTTTCGGTTGCAGCCTGAAAGCGGGGCGATCGCGGCGGATGGGGCGATCGCTGCGCTGCGGGTGCGGCTCACCGACCAGAATGACCGAGCCCGTGAGCTGGTCGACCAGGGGAGTGGTGCTGGCGCCAACGGTGAGCCCATTGCCCACCCGGCGACGCTGCAGGCGCAGCATGACCAGATCGTACTGCGAAGCGGTTTTGACAATTGTCGACACTACGTTATCTCCGGCCAGGAGACGAATCTCAATTTCCACCTCGGTGGACGGCAGCCGCTTGACCAACAGCTCTAGCTGCTTAGCTAGGCGGTTGCGCTGTAGCTCCGAGGCCCGCGTACTGTGGACGTGGAGCAGCGTAATCTTGGCCTGATTGCGGCTGGCCAGCACCTGGGCAAACCGCAGGGTGCGCAGGGCCGCCGGGGATAAGTTCTCAATGGGCAGCAGCAGGCTCTTGCAGGTCGTCGGCGACTCCAGCAGGCGGGCAACCACCACCGGGCAGTGGGCCGACCAGAGAATTTCGTCTTGAATGTTGCTAAACAGCCGCCCGCGCAGGCGCGATCGCTGGCCCATGCCAAGCACAATCAGGTTGGCATTCTCTTCGCGGCTGAGGTGAGAAATGGCCTGGGGCACGTTGTACTCAATTCTCAAGCGAGGGTCGATCTCGGCCTCCAGGGTGGCGCCAATGGACTGGGCAGCCTCCAGGCGCTGGCGGCTGTGGGCGATCGCTCGGGCCAGCTGTGGCGAGTCCATCTGGGGCTGGGCCAGCGCCACCGCCAGCGGAATAACGCGCCCGTTTTCGTAGCGGGCAACGGCCGCTGCCAGCTCAATCAGCCGCTGCTCGGTGTCGGGGTTGTAGACCGGCACCACCACCGTAAACGACTCGGGAATGTCGCTGGGGGGCGGCAGCCAGTCGATCACCTCGGTTTCGATCAAGGCGTCGTCTTCGATCAGCTGTCTGCCCGAGCGGGCGGTGACCAGCGGGCCTAAAATAGCCGTCACCAGCATCAGCAAAATGACGCTGTTAAACACCTCTGAGTTAATGATTTCGGCCTCATAGCCCACCAGCGCCGCGGCCAGGGTCGCCGCCACCTGCGGAATCGACAGCGACCACATGGTCAAAGTTTCGGCCCAGCTGTAGCCGTAGAGCAGGCGAGCCCCAAAGGAAGCCAGCCCCTTGGTCAGCAGCAGCATACCCACAACAATCAGCGGCAGCTCAATCGAGCGCAGAATATCCCCAAAGGCCTGCAGGTCAAGCAGCAGCCCCATGGCCACAAAAAACATCGGAATAAACAAAACGCTGCCCAGAAATTCTGTTTTTTCCTTGACGGGGCCGTCGCCAATCACGCTGTTGATGGCAAGCCCGGCCAGAAAAGCGCCAATGATATTCTCGACCCCAATCAGCTGTGCCCCCAGCGCGCAGAGAAAGACCGACAGCATCACAAACAAAAACTGGTTGCCCTCGTCTTTGCCGGTTTTGCGAAAGAACAGCTTGCTCAGCTGTTTGAGGCCCACCAGCACGGCAATTGTGTAGAGAGCCAGCGAGCCCAACAGCGTCGCCAGCTTGAGCGCCGAAAAGTCGCCCTGGTTGATTCCCAGGCAGATGGCCAGCACCAGCAGCGACCCGATGTCGGTAAAGATGGTCGCCCCCACGGTGACGGTCACTGCTTCGTTGCCCACAATGCCCAGTCGCTGCACGATGGGGTAAGCCAGCAGGGTGTGAGAGGCCAGCAGCGAGCCAATCAGCACCGCCGCCAGCCAGCCAAAGTTAAACAACAGCCCGATCGCAATGCCGCCCAGCAGGGGAATGGCAAAGGTCAGGGTGCCAAAGGCCAGGGAGCGATCGCGGGTGCGCTGAAACAGGGCCATATCGATTTCGAGCCCGGCCACAAACATGAGGTAGATTTTGCCAATCTCTGAAAACAGCGACATGATGTCAGAGTTGGGGTCGAGCCAGCCTAGCCCGCTGCCGCCAAACAACACCCCAGCGATAATTAGCCCCACCAAACCCGGCAGCCTGAGGCGCTCAAACACAGGCGGCGTCACCAGCACGATCGCCAGCAGCAGAACGAAGGTTGTGATCGGTTCCCGTAAGGTTTCAGAAACAGGTTCTACCAGAAAAAGCGCCATAGTACTGCCCAATATAGAGAGAGCCAGGACTCTGAAGACCTGGCTGCGGGGTTGCGTTGGATTGAGGTTGTTCTAATAAGATTCAGCTCCTCAACCAGTTCTGTCTCTCTACCCAAGGAAAGATTTGGCGGCTCAGCCTAACATGTCAAACGGCTCTAGCCTATAGCTGGAGAGAGCCCAATATTGGCAGCAACATTACGGTGATTGAGACCAGCTGCGACTGTAGCAGCATGGTAGAACGGTTGACCACGGTGCTCGAACGCACAACCCCGCCGCCCGAATCGCAGTAAAGCGATGACTTATCAGTAGGAAGGCCAAATTAAACCTAGCTTCGGTTTCCAGGTTTTCTTCCTTCGAGAGACACGTCGTGTTCGCGATAGCGTTGCGGAGCAAAAAGGCTCTGCTCACCCCCCTGCTTAGCAACGGATCGAGCATAGGGCGGAGTCAAAATACGTCGCCTTTCGCAGGGGCAAGGAACCGTTTGCTCCTATTCAAACTCATGCCTAAATTTAGCAACAGCGAAGAGCCCGTGGCCAAGCCACAGACTCTTCTAAAGGGCATTGACTCACACTTTCAAGATCAAGCCTTTTTGGAAATCAAGATTCTGTATTGGAGAAAAACATCAAAATACAAAGATGTTGCCGGTCTCCAGCAAGACCATAGAATTAGAGTCTTCATCCAAAGTTGGTGCCTGCGTAAACTCTACGGTGAAAGCGTCATCTCGGGAAGACACATCCGAGACCGTCGCCTGAGTCAGCCCACCGTCTTTTTCATAAAAAGAAATAGTGGTGGGGGCGCTTAAGCCCGAAAGAACAGTCTCTTCACCGCTGGCCAAAGTGCGTGGTTCGGTGGCAGCGATCGCCTCGTAGGTAATTTCAGAGGGACCCATGTTTCGCAGGGTAATAGTCACTTCTCCTCGAACTGGCGCGATCGAACCTCTTGAAATTAGGCGAGTGCGCAGCGGCGGCAGAGTCTCTGTCGGAGCAACCATATAAGATGGCTCGTAAGGTTGGGCAGTGGGTGCCGTTTGAGCATTGACTTTAGCAACACCGAGCACCGATAACAGCAGCAGGCTATTGCCCAAAAGCGATAGCCCCCGCCGCAGATTGGTTGGTTTAAATACTGTAGATATAGTCATGAATCTCCTTTTTAGCGTGTCGTCTACATTCTAAAAAGAAAGATTTTTTCGTCGTCCCTCGATCGAAAGAAATAAGTATTCAAACCACAGGTATAGGCTGATGGGCTGGTTGGGTTCTGCCACAACGACGCGATCGGCGGTAATATTGCCGAGCGCAGCCCCTGCCGCCGCTCCACCGACGATCGCCCCAAGGCCAGCGTCGCCCAAAATTTCATCCAAAACTAGGCCACCGGCAGCGCCAGTGCCCGCGTCCTCGGCGATCGAGCCCGCCGTGGTATCGCGGGGGTCTTTAACGTCTTCGATTACGCTGGAAGAGGCATTCAGCGGATCGCTGCATCCGTCTACAACCACTGAGCTAGCGTCGTAGCGCAGTTCGCCTTCCGCTGTCACATACTGTCCCTGAATTTCGGCGCCGGAGGGCAGATACAGACCGCTAACAGTCACGCCCTGCTCGACAAAGCTTTTGGAGCAGTCGGTCTACGCCCGTTCGCCCAAACGCTTGTTGATGGTATTACCGATGTCCTAAGCAAACTGGCCATCGCTACACTTTCAGCATGACAATTTGGTCTCCACCCGACATCCCAAAACCGATAGAAAAGCGGCAGACAATGGCTCGATCAGGCTATGTCAGCCGGCCTCTACCCCATATCCTAGGGGCGGGTTAAATCGTCTACGATCTCGTTCTCCTCAGTGATTTCTTCGAGATTGAGCTTGTCTTTAACCACTTCACCCACAGAGCCCTCTGACTCGATCTCTGTGTTGGCCTTGGCGGATGCTTCACTCTGCCACTGGCGACGCTGTTCGCGCATTTCCTCCAGTCTCGATTCAGAAATTTCCGGTTCTTCGCCCTCAAAAGCGGCTTCGGCGGCAAAGCGCGATGACGCCGCCAGCGCAATTAGGGCACTGGAGTTGGCTCCCAAGTCTGGCATCGTCGAATTTGCCAGCGCTGCGGTTTGAGAAAAGCCAAACAGCACTATTACACTCACCAGCATTACAGAAAGGCGTTTGGCAATAGCTTTCAGCGAGGCATCGAACGTACGATTTACCATAACTTTATCCTTTCAAAAAAGAAAACTGGGTTGGGGTTAAAGCGCTACTGGTCGCCTCTTTTTTCTATAAATGAAATTTTTCTCCGGCCTAGGCAAAACCAAGCTGTGAAAACAGTTGTTAGCTAGTTTTCACAGAGCACAAAGCGAATCCACTAGCTCTCTAACCTCAGTAGCGTAAGCAAAAGCGCTAGCCCTAACGTCTCTCTGCGGATAGAAACAGCCAGATAAAGCGATGGCCAGTTTGCTCAAGACATCGGCAACTGGCCATAGCAAAAGTAGGGATGACGCACCGGCCTATAGCGATCGCTTCAGAAGATCTGTAGCGTCATCTATGGGGGTTGAGCGTTTCTAATAGGGTCTGAACAGGGTTGCCTAAACAGGATTAGCGTATAGTGCCCAAGCTAGAAAACGCTCAGTGTAGTACAGTGCTACCTGATTGCCGACGCCGTTGAACAAAATGTCAAAGGCGTGCTCAGACCAGGGGATTTCAAGCCAAACGGCTCGATTGCCAGCGGTCTGGAGCTGTCGGTAAAGCTGATTGCCGTATTTAGCCTCTACCACGTGGTCGCGCCCCGCATATACCAGCAGCGTGGGAGGTAAGCCGGGCCGCACGTAGTTAATGGGGGAGGCCCGACGGTACAGGCTGGGCTCTTGGTCGGGGGTACCGCCTAAAAAAGCCCTAAGCACAGCGCGGGTATCAATGGGGTCTGGAATCGGAGGATTGTCGTAGCCCGTGGTCAGGTTTACCGGGCCGTAGTAGTTGATGACGGCTCGAATCGGCAGGATTGGGGGCTGCTCGTAGGCGACGATCGCGGCGAGCTGAGCCCCAGCCGATCGCCCCATCAGGGCCAGGCGGCTGAGGTCGACCCCCAGTTCGACCCCGTGGGTTTTTAGGTAGGTGAGGGCGGCGCGCACATCCTCAAGCTGAGCAGGAAAGGGATACTGAGGCGCGTGGCGGTAGTCGATCGCAACCACTGCATAGCCCTGGGCGGCTATGTAGCGGCTAAAGGTCTCGTGGCTGTCGGGGCTGCCCCCCTGCCAGGCGCCGCCGTAGATGACCACCAGGGTGGGGTAAGGGCCCGCTGCCGATGGCCGATACACGTTGAGCCGCAGCGGTACGCCAGCCGGAGTAGCAAACACCACCCCTCGCCGGAGCGAGAGAGGCGTAGCGACAGGGGCAATTCCTGCAAAGACATCCCAGAGCCGAAACGGCTTTGGCCGCAGCTGCCCCCGGAGCGATGGCGGAATTGGAGCCAGGTAGTCTGACCCCAGGACAGCCTGCATTTCAGCCGCGATCGCAGCACTGGTGCCCTTGACCTGCACCAGCGGCAGCAGGCTCACGACCAGGGCGATCGCGCAAAGGCCCAGGGCGACTCCCGCAGAGATGCGCGTTCTAAGCCGATGCCCAAACGCATCGCGAATCGCGACTCCCCTGGCCCAGCGGTGGGAGAGCCAGACGGCTACAGCGGCGATCGCGCTCAGGCCCGCCAGCCAGGGGCTCACCTCCGGTGCCCCCACCCCCAGCGGCAGCAGCAATCGGGTCGGCGCTGGCACCACAATCCAGAGGCTCAGGCCGAGACTGACTCCGACCAAAAGCCAGGCTAAAACCTGAGTGCTGCGGACAAACCAGGAAATGGGCGACGGCTGAGCGGTTGGCTGGGCGGCAGGCATAGGGTTTCCTTGCAGCGTTTGTACATACAAATATCCCCCTCCATCGAGAGAACTTGCGCTCACCCCAGGAAAATTGCTGCATTATGCACTAGTAAGAGACGTAAAGAGCAACGTGAGGAACTAAAGCGGTTGAGAGAGCGCTCCTTTGAGTTTTACAGCGTCGCCCTGTGGGGAATAATTTTGTGCCGCTACTTCCTCGTGGCGGGACTGACCTACTGGTTTTTTTATTCGCCGGTCGGACGGGCCTTTAGTCGCCCCAAACGCCAGTCGCCATCCTGGCGGGTGATCTGGCACGACATCCAGCTTTCTGCGATCGCGGCGGTGGTGTTTGCCCTAGCCGCCGCCTTCGTGCTCTCCGCCTACCACAACGGTGCCACCCGACTCTACGCCAACCCGCACGACTACGGGCTATGGTACCTGGGGGTCAGCTACGCCGCCGCGCTGCTGCTGCAGGATACCTACTTTTACTTTACCCACAGGTTGTTTCATCACCCGAAACTGTTCGCCTGGCTGCACCAGGGACACCACCGATCGCGCTATCCTACCCCTTGGACGTCGTTTGCCTTTGACCCCTTAGAAGCCGTCATTCAGGCCCTCTTTTTGGTCGGCATTGTCTTTGTGCTGCCGCTGCACATCATCACCATCATTGCCGTGATGATCACTATGACCCTATGGGCCGTGCTCAACCACCTCGGCCCCGATCGCCTGCCGACGGTGTTTCCGCACCACTGGCTGGGGCGGTGGGTGATTGGCCCGGCCCACCATTCGGTACACCACCTCAGATATACCCTGCACTACGGGCTGTACTTTACCTTTTGGGACCGGCTGTTGGGCACCCAAGACCCCCGATACTTGCAACGTTTACAGGAGAGCCAATGCGATTGAGTGCAGGGTGCGAGCTTTTATACGAGACAACCGAACCAGCGCCGCTCATTCTGATGCTGCAGCCGCGCAGCGGGGCCGCGCAGCAGGTGATCGCCGCAGACTGTCAGCTAGAGCCTCAGGTGGCGATCGCAGATTATGCCGACAGCTACGGCAATCTGTGCCAGCGGCTTGTCGCCCCCCAGGGCAAGCTGCAGATTAGAAGCACCGTCACGGTTGACACCGCCGATGAGATTGATGTCCAGCCCGGGGCGGCCTTTGTGCCCGTGCAGGATCTGCCAGACTATACGCTGCGGTTTCTTCTGCCCAGCCGCTACTGCCAGGCCGATCTATTGGGCGATTTAGCCAATCACATTGTGGGCGATCATGAGCCGGGTTACGACCAGGTAGAAGCCATTCGCCACTGGATTCATACCCACATCGAGTACCGCTACGACACCAGCAATGCCTCCACCTCTGCGGTAGACACCGAAAAAACACGCGTGGGCGTCTGCCGTGATTTTGTGCATTTAGGCATGGCTCTCTGCCGCAGTCTGACCATCCCAGCCCGCATGGTGGTGGGCTATCTCTACCAGCTCGACCCAATGGATATGCACGCCTGGTTTGAGGCCTTTGTAGGCGATCGCTGGTATACCTTTGACCCCACCCAGCCCGGCCCCCGGGGCAACCGAATTGCGATCGCCTACGGCCGAGATGCCGCCGATGTCGCCCTCGCCACCCAGTTTGGCCAAATCAACCTGAGCCAAATGAAGGTTTGGGTAGAACCAGCACCGCCGCAATCACAGACTCCCATCCCATAGTTAACCGCGGCCATTGTTTTTTGGGGTTGCCGAACAGAGGCAGGAATTCAAAGTTTAAAATCTCCCACTGGGGCAAACGCTTGGGGGCAAAGCGTTTAGAACCAGCGATATCGAAGAAACCAGTACTCCCCAGCCCAGGCTGGGTCTACTCCAGGCCATAC
>PYGV01000391.1 GCA_003022385.1 filamentous cyanobacterium CCP3
CAACTGGCTGGTGCGTCAGCGGGGGGCATCCCTGGCCGACATTGTGGCACACACCCAGGCAGAGCCCGCTGCCGTGCAGACCATACTCGACAACCTGCTCACAGCGGGGTTCTTAACCGTTGATAAGGCCTCAGAGCCGGCCCTATTTAAGCCCAACCTGGTTTCGCGCAAGCCCCGCACCGTACCCGACAAGCTCTGGAATGCGCTTGATTGACGCCGGTTTAAGAGCGGCAGAAACCTCTGTCTAGCCGTTCTGGTGGGCCGGGCTAAAGGCCAGCTGAGATCGGTTAAAGCTGAGGCTGGAGATCGCGGCTGAGCGCTGGCGAGGGAGGCATTTCGATCGTTTCGGCCTCAAACACTTCGGGAATACCGCCGTTCAACACGGTGATCACCTGAGGCGGGGTGGCATCGGGGGGATAGACCAGATCAACTTCGAGATCCTGGCGGGCCTCAGCGGGAATATTGAGTCTCAGCAGGGCCTCGGCTTCTTGACCCCGACGCTGCACCAGATGAACGTAGTGGGTACGCTCCAACCCCATCTGGTTCTTAAACTTCAGCCGTACAGTACCCCTGAAGAAAACACGATCCTCGGGCGGTCGCCGGAAGCGCAGCCCCTGGACAAGATCTTCATCGCGCATGGGGGTTTGAAACTTGAGGGTAATGGTCTGCTCAGCCCCTCGGGGGTTATAAAAAGGCAGTTTAAGGCTGTAGCGAACACCGTAGTTGCCGTGGGCGCGGTAGGCGGTATCGGGGTAGCGAGCAACCATGGGGGCACTCTGAATCTGCCCGGTGCCAAAGGTGTTGCGGTCCACGGAGCTAATCACATAGGAGAAGGCGTTGCCCGGAGCCGGAATCGTCAGCACATCGGTATCGGGAGAGTCGGTGACGGTGGCCCTCCAGTTGGCACCCTTGGCAACCCCTGCGACTCGACCATAGTAAAACCGCCCAAAGCGATAGGTCTCTGGGTCAGAGGGGGGAATATCGCGGGGGCCTGCAAGACTGCCCTGCTTGAGCACCTGGAGCCAGTCTTGCAGGGTGGGCACGCGCTCGTTGCCGTTGGGCAGCAGATCGGCGTAGCGGGATAGGCTGGCTACATGTACTGGGCCGCTGCTAGAGAGATACATCATGGCCGTACGACCATTGCTGGGAATGGGGCGGGGCGCGACCGGACGGGGGGGCTCAGCCAGACCGTTTTCACCGGTCTCTGGATTAATTTGAGCGTCGGCAGCAGTAAGGGTAACCGGGCGGATCGGTGGTTTAGGAATGGCGCTGCCCTGGGGATAGCTGCCGTTGACGGGCACCGTGAGCTGGCGCAGAGGGATGGGGGTATTCATCAGCAGCTGTACATGCCCCGGTGGCACCGTAATGCGATCGGGCCAGTGAGGCTGGTTGGCCCCGCGCAGAATATCGGTGGTGGTGCGGCTGCCGGGGCCAGCATAGACATTGCCGTTGGTGCTCAGGCGGGCGTCAGGCAGGTTGATAAACGGGGCTTCCTGGCTGAGGTAGCTCACCCCTTGATGAATGGTGATGTCGACGGGTTCGGTGCCGGGGTTGTAAACCACTACACCCATAAACAGAGTGCGGCGATCGTCAGGGTTTACGCCCCGGGCAATGTGGTGGGCGAAGATGTCAAAGCGCCCATTGAAGGCGTAGTCGAGGTGAGCATCGGGAGAGGCCATGCCGTCTTTGGGGAAGGTGGAGAGCAGAATACCGTTCTGCTGCACGACCTCGGGGCTGTTGCTGTTAAAGACAGGAATTTCGTCTAGGCCACCGGGGAGAGGGCGGACTTCCTGGTAGCGGATGACCTCGGCGTAGCTGCCATCGCGAGGAATAACTACCGTCTTGGTTTCGGGGGTAGGAGTGACCTCGCCGGGGGGGAGTTGAGCAAACAGAGGAGACAGGGTGATAGCGACTAACGCACTCAGCATGGATAACCCGCGGAACGACCAAAATAAACCCAATTCAAGCCCACAAGTGGAGCTTTGCCGGGAGGGAAACGCCAGATTCTGAGCTGGACCTGGTGTGCCAGTGAATTTAGGGTGCCCAGGTAATGATAGTCCTGAAGCAGTAGACGGCGACCCTGGCAACGGCTTTCGTTGTCTGAAGGGCTTGGCTAACTGGGCAGACAGGCTAGGGCCTGCCGTTCGCTAGCGTGACGGTTGACAAGGCAACTGTGACCTTAAGGGGCCAATACTACATTGACCCGATCCACAATACCACCTTGAGGGACGGGGTATTTCGCTGCGTTTTAGGGAAAATCATCGAATCTTTATAGATTCTCTGACTGGGGCTACTGACCTCGTAGGGGGGCATCCAGCACCTTCACAATGCGATCGCTGGCATCTTCTAGATAGGCGACAGTGGCGGTGTCAAGCCGCTGCCCCTGGCGGCTGAGGTGGCGGGCGATCGCCTCCTGGAGCTGCCTGAGCTGGTAGCGCGCCAGCACACGAGCCTCTTCGGGCGCACCGAAGGTAACTTCCTGGGCTACAAACCCCAGCAGGTCAGTGACCCCTTCGCCCGAGCCATGGTTGCGCAGCACCAGGCTGGTCAGAGTATTCAAGTGGTGCCGCTGGAGCCCCTGACGCAGGCTGGAGATGGCGGTTGCCTGGGCGGGTGGGTCGAGCACCTCAGCCCAAATGGACTGCCCCAGGGTGTCGAACAGTTCTGCCAGGGTAAACGCCTCACCACTGGGCTGCTTGAACTCGCTATCGCGCAGCCGCAGCAGGCGATAGCCCTCTAGCAAGTTGCTGACGGTAAACGCCTGGGTAAACAACAGGCGATCGTAGATGGGGTAGTCAATGCGATCGACAAAGGGGTCCTGGCCCCAGTCCATCCAGCGATCGGGGGCAAGGCGGTTAATTAGCTCTGGCGATAGCGCTAGGGCATCGGGGGCGAACACCCGCTGGTTGAGCACAGCTAGGGCGCGCCGCTGCTCTGCTGCCGCGATCGGGGCAAAGGGAGCTTGCCCGCGAGAGCTCCAGGGGTCAGTACGGGTAAAGCGCTGCCCGCCGATATAGTTGGCGATGATCGTCGCCTGCATGTCGTAGTGAAAAAAGACCAAGTTTACCCGCTGCCGCAGCTGACCGTAGCCTTCGCCAGGGTTAACCGAATACCAGTCCAGGCGATCCCAGATTGCCTTTGCGATCGCCATCTGGCCCTCGGCATAGCTCATGGGGTCGTCGCTCATATCCCAGGCGCTGGCCATAGGGTCGAGCATGGCATAGACATCTTCATCGGAGGCGTAGGCTAGCTCGGCAGCCCCAGCGCGATCGGCAATCGGCTGCAGCTCGCGCCGGGCGGTGACCGGGTTGCTGACTGGACGATAGCCATACTCGATCGCCCACAGATCGTAGGGACCTAGCTGAGTAGGGAAGTAGTCTCCCTGGAGCTGGCCGGGGGGGGCCAGGTTGGGGGGTAAGTAGTCCATAATCGAGCTGGTCATGCCCTCAGACTGGGTCGTAGCCGGGTCATTGAGCGCTGAGGGAGACAGCAGCGTGCTGCCTAAAAAGTTGTGTCTCAACCCCAGCACGTGGCCCACTTCGTGAGCGGTCAGCACCCGCAAATACTGCTGAATGTAGGTCTGCTTGGCCTCACGGCTAGAGAACGGGGGGGCTAGCGTAGCGATGGCTAGCGATCCAAAGGCCGTGGTCTGAACGCCTTGCAGGCCCGCACAGTAGTCCATCATATCGGCCCCCTGGGGAGCCTCGGCTCGGCTTCGGCTGGAGCTTGCAGACAGGCGCGCCATCAGGCGATCGCCCAGAGGGTAGCCACAGGGCATTAAACCGCCTGCCATGGCGGTCGCCCTGGGGGACGACCCAGTCACTAGAGTGTCGTACTCCAGCATCAGGTCGCGCACGATGCTGGCATCGAGAATGATGTCGGCATCTAAAATTTCGCCGGTCAGTGGGTTAACCCGAGATGGACCCAGCCCGCTAGCCCAGGGGGACAGCGAGTCTGACCAGCGAATCACGTTGTAGCGCACGTCGGCCGGGTCCCAATCGGCGTTGTCGGGCATCTGGCGCACTTCAATCGCCTGGGTAAAGCCAGCTCGCTCAAAGGCGGCATTCCACCATCTCACACCGTCGGCAATAGCGGCCCGGTACTCCACGGGGGTTGTGTTTTCAATCCAAAACACCAGCGGTTCTTTGGGGGGGGAGAGGGCGGCGGCGGGGTCCTGCTTTTCTAAACGCCAGCGGTGAATATAGCGCACAAAGGGATCTGAAGTGCCG
>PYGV01000392.1 GCA_003022385.1 filamentous cyanobacterium CCP3
ACCCATCGGCCTGCATATTTAGATGTTTTCTGCCAATTTGCCGACCTCTACAGCGGTGGTGCACGAGTGGCTGGTCAGCCGCGCCGGGTCAGAGAAGGTGGTTGAGCAGCTGCTGCGGGTGTGCCCCCAGGCCGACGTTTTTAGCCTGGTCGAGTTTTTAAAACCCGAGGCGGTTTCGCTGATTCCCCCCGGCACTCGGGTGCAGACTTCTTTCATTCAAACCTTGCCCTGGGCGCGGCGGCACTTCCGCCAGTATCTGCCGCTGATGCCCCTGGCGATCGAGCAGTTTGACCTCTCCGCCTACGACCTGGTAATTTCCAGTAACCACGCCGTGGCCAAGGGGGTGCTGACCCGGCCCCACCAGCTGCATGTGAGCTACGTGCACACTCCCATTCGCTACGCCTGGGATTTGCAGCAGCAGTATCTTCAGCAGGCGGGCCTGACCAGCGGGGCTAAAAGCGCCCTCACCCGGCTCATTTTGCACTACCTGCGGCTGTGGGATTTAGCGGCGGCCCACCGGGTTGACTGTTTTGTGGCCAACTCTCACTATGTCGCCCGCCGAATTTGGAAAACCTATCGCCGCCCGGCCACGGTGATCTATCCGCCGGTAGCGATCGATCGCTTTCGCTGGCAGCAGCCCCGCGAAGACTTTTACCTGACGGTATCGCGCTGTGTGCCCTACAAGCGGGTAGACCTCACTGTCGAGGCCTTTAACCGTTTGGGGCTGCCTTTAGTAGTTATCGGCGACGGCCCTGCCCTGGCCGCGCTGCAAAAAACAGCGAAGTCAACCATTACGTTTTTGCGGAACCCGCCCGATGCTGTGGTGTCTGACTATATGGAGCGCTGTCGGGGGTTTGTGTTTCCAGCTGAGGAGGATTTTGGCATTACCGTAGTCGAGGCCCAGGCTGCGGGGGCACCTGTAATTGCCTATGGCAAAGGAGGCTGCGCTGAAACGGTGATAGAGGGCAAAACCGGCGTGCTGTTTAAGCAGCAAACGGTTGATCATCTGGTGCAGGCAGTGCAGTATTTTGACGGTCATCGGCATCAGTTTGAGGCCGAAACCATTCGCAATCAGGCCGAAATATTCTCAGAAGCTCGGTTTCAGCAGGAAATAGCCGCCTATTTGCTACACAAGTGGCTGAAATTTGAGCAGGGCGATGAATTAGAGTAGTGTCGGTGTTGCAGGAGTATTGGGGAAATTTATGTTTCCTCTGGAGCGTACGGTTCAGCCCGTCATGGTGTCGTTGAGGATGTCAACCCGATCGCTGCCGATGGTTGGCTTGCTCGGTGCGTCTGATCTGCTGGCCTTATTTTTGGCCGGAATCGCTGGTGTTTATCTGCGTTTGGCGTTGGGAGGAGCGTACTCCCCCATTCTGTATGGGCAGCTGTGGCCCATTGTAGGCGTGTTTTTGCTGGCCTATGCCGCAGCTGGGCTCTACCCGGCGGTGGGGCTCAGCCCGGTCGATGAGCTGCGCCGCGTTTGTCTGTCGACCAGCTTTACCTACCTGGTGTTGGGGGCAGGGCTATTTTTGACTGGCGAGAGCGAAACCTACTCGCGGGGCGTCTTTTTGATCGCCTGGGTGCTGTCTTTGCTGCTGGTGCTGCTGGGGCGGCTGCTGGTTAGGCAGCTGTTTGCCCCCTACCCCTGGTGGGGCTATCAGGTGCTCATCTTGGGGGGTGGGCGCACGGGGGAGCTGGTGATTCAAACGCTGAAGAATCAGCCCAACTTTGGCCTCAAGCCCGTGGCGGTGCTCGATGACGATCGCGATCGCAGCGATACCATCTGCGGTGTGCCGGTGGTAGGGCCATTGTCAATCGCGCCTCGCCTGGCCCGTAAGCACGACATCCACTACGCCATTGTGGCGATGCCGGGGGTGCAGCGGGAGAAGCTGTTGAGAATACTGGAGCGCTATGGCCGCACCTTTCCGCACCTGATGATGATTCCCGACCTGTTTGGGGTGGCCAGCCTGTGGGTAAGCTCAAAGGATTTGGGGGGAGTCTTAGGTTTGGAAATTCGTCAGCAGCTTCTACTGCCGGGGCCGCGTCTGATTAAAGCACTGCTCGATGTGAGCCTAACGCTGGTCATAGGCGTCGCGGTTTTGCCGCTGCTGGTTTTAATTGCGGTACTGGTAAAGCTCGATTCGCCGGGGCCGATTTTCTACGGCCATCCGCGTCTGGGCCAAAACAGTATGCCGTTTATGGCCTGGAAGTTTCGCTCGATGGTATCAAATGCCGACCAGGTGTTGGAGCGCTACTTTGAGGCCAATCCGACTCTGCGATCGCAGTGGCAGCGCGACCACAAGCTCCGCTACGACCCTCGCATTACCCGCGTGGGGCGTTTCTTGCGGCGCACCAGCCTAGACGAACTGCCCCAGCTGTGGAATGTGCTGCGGGGGGAAATGAGCCTGGTGGGGCCTCGACCCATCGTCAAAGAAGAAATCTTTCGCTACGCCGACAAATATAGCCTCTACACTAAGGTGCTGCCCGGCCTCACGGGGCTGTGGCAGGTGTCGGGGCGCAACGATGTGTCCTACGAGGAGCGGGTTAACCTCGATGCGTACTACGTCAGAAACTGGTCGGTGTGGTTAGACGTCTATATTCTATTAAAAACAGTCTGGGTGGTCATGATTGGCGATGGAGCCTACTAAGGTTGAGGGGTTTGGGGTTAGCAATTTAGCTCTGGAGCGGCTGGTATTAGCCAGTTTGGTGGCACTGCCCTATATCGTTTACGGGGCGATCGCCGCGCTGGGCAGCTTTTTGATTGTCAGTCTGCGCCGCTGGCACCGACCGATTTGGCGGCTGCTATATACCCAGGGTTGGGTGTGGCTGGCCCTGGGGCTCAGCATCAGCGTGGCGCTGTCTGAAGCCCCGGGCGAGTCGGCCCTCCAGGCGCTGAACTTTATTCCATTTTTTGTCTTTTACGCCGCAGTCGCGATCGCCCTGCCCACCTTCAGGCATCCCTTAAAAACCCTTCACCGCTGGGGCATAACGCTGCTGGTGGCGACCATTCCCATCAATCTAGCGGCGGTGGTCGAGGTCTATCTGCGATCGCCCGGTGGCCTCAGCCGCTGGGGCAGCTCTCCCTGGCTGCAGTGGCTGTATCTCAAAACCAGTTACGGCTCTCGGGCCAGCACCGTATTTGGCCATCCCAACGCCTTTGCCAACTATATGGTGATCGTATTTGGCCTGGGGTTAGGCCTGTGCGCCTACTATTTCAGCCGTCGTGAGCTCAGGGCTAAGAGCCTGTGGATATGCGGCGCGACCGCCCTGGTGCTGGTGGGCATTTTTTGCTCGGGCTCGCGCAACGGGCTGTTGATTGCCGGGCTGCAGCTGCTGCTGTTTGGAGGGCTGCTGCGACCCTATCGCTACATTCTTTGGGTCGGGCTGGGGGCGATCGCGCTCATGCTCGTCAGCGCCCTAATTTGGGGCGTGGGTGGACGTACTCTGCCAGAGGCCTTTGCCACCGCTTCGCTGCGCTTTAGCGTCTGGGGTCTGGCCCTTGAGATGGTTCCTCACCACCCCTGGTTTGGCAGTGGTCTGGGCACCTTCAAGCTGCTCTACAATCCGGCCGATTTTCCGGTGGCCGATGACTTTTTGCCCCATGCCCACAACCTCTGGCTCATGCTCGCCGTTGAAGCTGGATTGCCAGTTGCCCTCGGGTTTACCGGGTTGGTGGGGTGGATCGTGGGACGCAGTACCTACGTAGTGACCTGCACCCCACTCCCGACTGATACCCTGGCTCTGCTCAGCGGCTACCTGGCTGGCTTTGGTGGCACCACAGCCTTCGCTATCTTTGACTTGGCCTTTTACGACGGCCGCATCAACATTTTGGGCTGGCTGCTGTTAGGCAGCCTACAGGCCGTTACCTACCTGGCCCCAGTGCTAGCGGCTAAGGCCGCCGAATCTAAATCAGCTTAGTGACTCGTAGGCCAAAGTACAGCCCTATGGCCGTGCCCACCATGACCGACAAAAACACCACGTAGGCAATTACACCACCCATAATGCTCTCTCCACAACAGCTACGACTTTATATTGAACCACGGCGGGGGATGTGTGGGGAGGGCAGGCGGGTGGATGGGTGGATGAGTTCAAAGTTCAAAATTGAGAATTCAAAATTTTGTACGCGCAGCCTATCCGCAGGAGAAACCTTGAATTTTGCACTTTAAATCTTGAACTCACCCCCCCTACCTTCCTCACCCCCTACCTTCC
>PYGV01000393.1 GCA_003022385.1 filamentous cyanobacterium CCP3
AACCTGAAGCCTTACCGCCGATCGACAGCGAGACCAGCGGCGTCCCTATAGCGGTTACGCCGCCGGAGCTACCGACTCCAGAACAAGCTGTTGTGCAGCCGGAGGCGATCGCGGCTGTTCCACCTGAGGCCCCCCCGTCCACTGATCCCTTGGCTACGAATCCCTCAGCTACAACAGATCCCGCTGCCGCTGCCGCTGAACCCAGCAGTCCAGCTGGAGCCATCGCGGTCGATCCCCCAGCGCTGCCTAATCTGGCAACTGAGGCTGCGATCGCGGCTCAACCCGACGCCATCAGTCAGGAGCCGCCGCCCTTGGCTACGGCCCCCGTTGAAGTGGCGGGAACTGATCCCAACCTGCTGAGCGTACCCACGGCCCCAAACACGACCAGCCAGGGCACCGTCGTTCCCCCCGATAATCCAGTCATTCTAGCCGCCGCCGGAGAGCCAATTTTGTTTGGCAGCCCCCTGCCTGGCAGCGGTGAGCAGGCCGCATTGCCCGACGCGATTAATCCTGCCCCCGCCGAGCGGCCTCTCTCCCCCGATACCCTGGTGGCCGCAGGCACTGTTCTAGAACTGCGCTACGTGGGCGACGAGCCCCTTGACCTCAACGCTAGCTCTAGCCAGAACCAGGTGCTGCTGCTGGCGCGCGATATTCGCGACCCTATTACCAACGGCATTGTCGCCCCGGCAGGTAGTCAGCTCATAGGTCAGTTTGAGCATACCCCCCAGGGCCAGCGCTGGGTTAGCAAACGGTTGATTTCTCCGGCCGGGCAGCAGGTAGATTTTGCCAGCACCACCGAGTACATGGTGGGCAGCCCCGATGTCAGCACTCCCCGGTTGGCCGCTGGGGCAGGCCTGGGTGCTTTGGCCCTGATGCTGGTGACCAGCTTTAGCGGCATTGGCCTGATCGGCGGTGCTCTGGTCGGCGCAACCACCGCCGTAGGTACCTCACCCCAAACCGTTGTCATTGAGCCTAACCAGATTATCCAGGTGCAGGTAATTCAAGATGTACCGCGCGCCATTCCCATCGCGGCGGCCCCTGAACAAAGCCGCGAGTGGGGCACTGGTGGCTGGTAGGTGAATGATACCGAATTCGATTCCCCAACCCCTGATTCCCAAAAGACCAAACCGTAGGGGCGCAGCACGCTACGCCCCTACTTGTGCTTGACGAACAAATTGAATGGGAAAGGACCGTAGGTGCCCGACACCTCGGCCACCTCGGGGTCTGAGGTGTGAAATGTGATCAGCACCCCCCGCGACAGACCGCTGTAGTCGTCTAAATACCAAGCCCCCTTGAGGGTGTTGAACTTGAGATAGACCGCTCCCTCCCGGGCGGGCAAATCGAGGTTGACCGCAACCCCGAGGGCCAGCAAAAATGCCTCCAGCGCCTGCTGGCCCTCGGCCAGGGTACTGGCGCAAATGCCCAGGGTTTGATAGTCAGACCACTCGTTGAATTGGCTCAGGTCAGCTCGCACCTGGGCCGCTTCAGCGTCGTTGAGGGCGGGTGGGGTCGTTAGACAGCTAAACTGGCTCAGCCGCTGGCGAGCGGCTGCGATGTCGGCGGCGGTAGGAAAGAAAGGGGAGGTCGTCATCGTTGATGCTTGGTAGTGGGTTGCAGGGGTGAGTCATCCCAAATCGGTTTGGGCTTACTAGCAGTGGGCCTCTGGCCCAGCTATCAGAGGTGCCACCATGACCTACCATGTCCGCATGCTGGACATACCGTCTAGCGATCGCCCGCGCGAACGGCTGCTGTCCCACGGGGCGAAAAATCTCTCGACTGCAGAACTGCTCGCCATATTGCTGGGAACCGGCCAGGGGCCAGGTAAACTGTCGGCGGTAGGGCTGGGCCAGCTCATTTTGCAGGAAATGGGACAAAACCAGCGCGACCCCCTGACCTCCCTGCGGGATGTCTCGGCCCACGATCTTACGGCGATTGACGGCGTCGGCCCGGCCAAAGCCACCACTATCTTAGCCGCCATTGAACTCGGCAAACGGGTGCTGCAGGCGATTCCGCCTGAAAAAACCATAGTAGACGATCCGGCGATCGCCGCCGCCGCCCTCAGCCACGACCTCATGTGGCAGACCCAGGAGCGCTTTGCTGTGGTGCTGCTCGACGTGCGCCACCGCCTGATGGGTACCCAGGTCATCACCATCGGTACCGCTACTGAAACCCTGGCCCACCCCAGAGACATCTTCAAAACCGTGATTCGCCACGGCGCCGTGCGCTGCATCGTCGCGCATAATCACCCTTCAGGCAACCTGGAACCATCGCCTGATGATCTTGCCCTCACCCGTCAGCTCTTGCAGGGGGCGCAAATTCTGGCGGTGCCCGTGCTCGATCACCTGATCATCGGCAACGGTGATTTCCGCAGCCTGCGCCAAACCACTCAGCTCTGGCAGGAAACACCCCAGGGAGCGTAGAGCGATTGATTCTTCTACACCGAACCTGCCCTGCCGCGGAGATGTTTGCAATCCCGTCTTTGTCGGTTCACCGTTGCTCCATTAGCAACAAAAAAGGGAAAGGTACGAGGCGTTTAAATGCCATAGCACCTTCCCTTAATCGCCATCTAACAATTCCCGGCGGCTTAGATCAATTCAGCCACAGGGGTTTCTAGGGCCGGGGCTAGGGTAGTCAGATCAAAGCTGTCGTTGATGTCGCCTAGGGGCGTAGTCAGCGACGCGGTGGCCATGCCGTTGCCGATATCAACAGCACCATCGATGCCAGCAAAGAAGTTGGCTCCCTGACTGGTGAAGGCCACCACATCAAAGACCGTTTCAAACAACCCAAGTGGGCTTGCCACGGTGGCATCGAGAATGCCGCTGGTGAGGGTGCCCGTACCCTCAAGGTCTTGGACAAACTCGGCAACGTACTCACTGGCCAAGGGACCAATTTCAATGTCGGTAGCCACCGGCAGGCTGAGACCCGAGCCAATGGGCAGGATGGCATTTAAGTCAGCGAACCCATCGGCGAATGTTAGCTCACCGCTCAGCGCTGAGATAGGCACAGCCAAATCGCCGAACGGCCCCAAAGATGCCACAATATTGCCGCTGTTGAAATCGATCGCGCCAGTGATGTCGCCCAGCACAGGCACCGGAGCCGTAAAGGGAAAAATGGCGTCGTCCTGAAAGTCAACATCGGCTACGAGTTGTCCAAAGGGAGTAGTCAAATCGAGGTTGAGATCACCCCCGGCGACGTCAATGGTGCCGCTAATGGGACCCAGGGCTGAGGCCAGATCAACGACGAAGGCGCCGTTGGTAAGGGGGATCGTAGCATCGATCGCGCTGACGGCATTCAGCACCAGGGCACTGGCAGCGGCAGACAGGTCAAACCCTGAGAGAGTGGCTGTTTCGCCATCGATGGCGATCGCGGCGTCTAAAATACCTCCCGACAGGGTTACGGTGCCGTCAGATACCGCAGCCAAGTCAGCGTAGCTGCGCAGGGTGGCAGGGGCATCAAAGCTGCCGGTCAACGTCGTGCCGTCGGCCAGCTGCAGGTTAACCTCAAACAGCCCGTCATCGACCAACACCTGGCCGCTGGCGTCGGGCAGATCGTTGGCGAAGTCTGCCACCAGGTCGGAAAAACTCGGATCAAACGCCGCCAGCAGGCTCAGCACACTGTTGCTGCTGAGAAATGCGTCATTCGGAATCAGGTCAACGACGGCTTCTTCTTCGTTGAAAAAATCTTGGTTGGGCGATAAATCGGTAAAAGACATAGGGAACACCCTTGCTTTCCTTTAGATAAACATCAGCGACAAAACATTCTGTAAAACAGTCTGTCGCGGGCGGCGCTGGGCCACCCCTTGGTCTGCAATGCTCCGCTCGGTATTGTGCCACAGGAATTTAGCAGTGCCCAGGAAAATTTTGCGCGATCGCAGCCTCAGCCGCACCGGATCCTAACGCCCTGGGATCATTCTAAAGATCTGTCACAGGCCGATTGTGCCCGATTTTCTGCCTGCCCAGTCTGGGTCAGTCGCGCCCACCCGCCCAGGCCATACACCCACACCAGCACGACAACCCAGTGAATGAGCACCACCAGCCAGAGCGACCCCGTGAGCCAGTACGCGCCGCTCAGCACCAGCCCTAGCCAGCCTGCCAGCACCAGGAATCGAGGCTCAGAAAGCCCCGCCCCGGCCCCTTTGTAAAAGGTTTTATCGAGCCCTACGTGATACAAAACAAACGCCGTCAGGCTGACCATGCCC
>PYGV01000087.1 GCA_003022385.1 filamentous cyanobacterium CCP3
AGTTGGAACAACCGCCGCTAGGTTTCCTGGTTTGGTCAGGGTTTTAGCGGCAGCCCGCTGCGGCAGTTACACGGCATCGATTTTTGCTAGCTGGGTATCGCAGCGCGGTATCCAGCCGTTTTAGTCTGACGCTGTCGAAAACAGGTTTGAGCTAGCGTTAGCGAAGTTTTTCAGGAGTAATTAATGGCCCAGGTTGTATTGGGAGAAGACGAAAATATTGAATCAGCCTTGAGGCGATTTAAGCGCAAAGTGGCTCGGGCAGGGATTTTTTCGGATATGCGAAAAAATCGCCACTTTGAAACCCCGATTGAAAAGCGCAAGCGCAAAACCATCGCTCGCCAAAAGCAGCGTCGCTGGGGTTCAAAGCGCTAGTTAGCGAGCCGGGCTGGCTGCCTTAGCCACCGGCTCAATTAGGTTTTTGACAAAGTGTTCGTATAGGAGACCGGCTTATGCTACCTGAGTCAGCACAGCAGGTTTCAAAGCTGCGTGCGCAGTTTTATCGCTCATTTGCAGATGCTCTAGAGGCTTCTGCCAGTATCTCTAATATCGCTATATCTAGGGAAAAATCTTACTCCAGCACCCTGCCCAGGGTGTCTTGGACAGACGATCAGGGACGCTCAAACTACCTGTGCATGTATGCTCACTCTGCCCCCGATGTGCTGCTGCCCGATCGCCCGACCATACTTCGCGTTGGAGTCAATTTGGGGGCAGAGCTTGCTATGGGGGCTAGCTCTGAGCGGGGTCGCCGCCGCTACAACTGGAGCTGCCAGTTCTATCTGACCCTAGTATCCACAGAGCTGTCCGCCGCTCTACCCTGGATTGTGAAAGCTTTGGGCCAGCCCTGTGGTCTTGATTTGGAGGCTCTGCCGGAGTTGCCGTATACCCTTGAAAGCAAGGCGCCGCAGGTAAATTCCCTGTGGACTCGTCTAGCTTTACAACAGGTGCAGCAGTCCCAGGTGGCTATTGGCTCTCCCTCACTCGCCTAAGCTAGGCGGCATAACCGGCAGGGCGATCGCAGCGACTTCTACACCCGGCAAACGTCGTTCTCCGTTGGGTCAAACTACCTTTTGTAACCCAGTTAGGAGCTGATCTAGATGGGTCTGCTGATGGGTCGCCATCAGGGTGATGCGCAGGCGACTGGTTGGTACTGTGGGTGGTCGCACTGCCGCTACCCAGAGCCCCATCTGCTGTAATTGCTCGCTGGCGGCTACAACAGCTGCCGCCGAAGGTACCTCTAAACAGATGATAGGAGACTCGGAGGGCAGCCGCTGCCCAGCGTGGGGGGCCTCAGCTTGAGTTGATATTAAATCCAGCTGCGCCATCACCTGCTTGACATGGCTCCAGAGCGCGGCGCGGCGCTGGGGTTCGCACTGCACGATCTGCACCGCCGCTAGGGCCGCTGCCGTATCGGCTGGCGATAGACCGGTGGTGTAAATCCATCCGGGTGCACGGTTGCGCAAAAAGTCTATGAGAGATTTTGAGCTAGCTACATAGCCACCCAGACTGCCCAGAGCCTTACTCAAGGTGCCGACGGTAATGAGGGGCCGTCCAGCACAACCAAGGTGTTCTACGGCACCGGAGCCCTTGGTGCCAAAGACACCTGTGCCATGGGCCTCATCTACCAGCACCATAGCGTCGTAGGTGTCTGCCAAATTTAAGATCTCGGGCAGCGGGCACAGGTCGCCATCCATGCTGAAAACGCTGTCGGTGGCGATCAGGCAGCGGCGGTGCCGATCGCGGTGAACCTCCAGCATCTCCTTGAGGTGGGCCACATCGCCGTGGCGATAGTCCAGGGTCGTGGCCCCACTGACGTTGCCCCCGGCTCTGAGGCTAGAGTGGTTGTACTCGTCGCCCAAAACCAGGTCTGGGGTACCGACCAGGGCCGCGATCGCCCCCAGGTTGGCCAAATACCCCGAGCTAAACACGATCGCGTCGTCGGTGCCCTTGAGGGCCGCGATCGCCCGCTCTAGCTGCCTGTGCAGCTCGCGGTGGCCGCTGAGCAGGCGCGAGCCCGTGCTGCCGGTGCCGTAGGTGCGAATAGCGGCGATCGCCGCCTCGGCCAGTCTGGGGTCGCTCGCCAACCCCAGGTAGTCGTTGCTGGCAAAGTTGACTAGAGTTTTCCCCTGACGCTGCACTATGGCCCCTGCCATGCCGTCAATCGCCTGCACCTCACGGTAGCGGTGGGCGCGGTGCAGAGCAACTAACGAGTTGTCTAGCC
This sequence comes from filamentous cyanobacterium CCP3, assembly GCA_003022385.1. GTDB lineage: Bacteria > Cyanobacteriota > Cyanobacteriia > Phormidesmidales > Phormidesmidaceae > Nodosilinea. Next base: position 2,219 of record PYGV01000087.1, read on the forward strand.
AGTCGTAGGGCGTTGTGCCCATCGGTTTGCCTACCTTAATTGATTTATGTCAGAGATTGCTGTTGCATCAGCGCTGCCACGCGCTGGCGGCGACGGCGCTGCCATAGTTTGGGTATTACTCGCATCCGGCGTCTAAAGGTGCTCCATTCCTCGCCACTCAACTCGATTTGCTGCCAGCTGGGGCGGGCCAACAACCGAGCAGACCAGCGCTGCAAGCCTGGATAACGGTCTAGCGAAACTCCCACATCGGGCATTCGATGCACCATGGTTCCTGCCACAATTTCTGCTAGCGTGAGCTGGTTCCCCGCAAAATAGCGACTCTCACCCAGCAAGCTTTCTAAGAAGTGTAGGCTGGTCGCTGCCCTTAGCTGAGCATACTCCACCTCCACCGATGGCTCACTGAGCCGTTCATTCTGAATCAGCAGCTTAAAAAGCGCAGGCAGCAGCTCATTCAGCGCCACTTGCTGCACCATGCGCACCCTGGCTAAAGCAGTGGCCTCGTTGGGCATCAACGCCGGTTCAGGATGGCGAGCCTCCAGATAGTCCAAAATCGCCAGCGACTCAATCACGCGAAAATCGCCATCCATCAAAACCGGCACGTGGCCAAACGGGTTCACCGCCAAAAAATCTTGCTCAAACTGCTGGCCGCTCAAATCGACCTCCACGAGTTCGAAGGCTAGCTGTTTCTCCAGCAGCGCCAGCCACACCGGACGGGCATAGATTGACGGTCGGGCGTAGTACAACTTCAGCATAGTAAGGATTCCAGAGTGAAAATAGAAAAGACCGATCGGTCTTTTTGAGGGCAAAAAAATTAGCCAGGTGACGCTAGCTGCTGCACATAGCTTGTGAGGTGGTTGAGAACACGCTCTAAATGGGCGGGGTCATCGTAGAGCTTGCTGAGCATGATGCCCCCTTCCAGAGTGGCAATCAAAAGGGTGGCGACGTCTTGACCGTCGGTGGCGGGCATCAGTTCGCCACGGGCCATACCTTTATTGACAATGCGCTCAATCAGCGATCGCCAGGTATCCATGGCCAACTGCGTCTTTTCCCGCAGTGCCGGGTGGGTATCGTCGCTTTCAACCGCTGTGTTCAGCAGTGGGCAACCGCCCTGGACGGGTGGGTCCGCCAAAAACCGTTCATAGACGCCGAGAATGGCCGTTAGCCGCTCTACAGCGTGGCGCTTTCCCTTTAGAGCGCCCCTGAAGCGCCCCTGAATGCGCTGAACCGCAAAGTCAAAGGCTTCTAAGGCCAGCTCATCTTTGCTGCGAAAGTGATTGTAGATGCCCCCCTTCTGTAAACCCGTGACCCGCATCAGGTCAGACATCGACGCGCCAGCATACCCCTGCTGGTTAAACAGGGCCGCTGCCTGCTCAACAATCCGCGCCTTGGTGTCTTGAGCCTTGGGCATAAAAAAGACTGATCGGTCTGTAATAAACTATCAAAAATAGCTGAGGTGCACAAGAGCGACTCCAGCACGTCTGCGCGAGTGGTAAAAGCGCATCGTCCGCGCAGGCAAATTGCCGATCCAGTCCGCTACATAGATCCGCTACATAGAAGAGGGGTGAACGCCAGCTATAACCGTCAGGGTCAAACTAAAGTTGTCTGACCCTGGTCTAGGTTTCTACAGCTACTGTGCTGGCAGGGCATTTGAGGCCTCTTTGCGATCGCACTTCAGCACGATCACTCCCAGAGGTGGCAGGGTCAAATCGAGCGAGTAGGGCCGGTTGTGAAAAGCCCAGTCCTCAGACCACTTGCCGCCCAGGTTACCCATGTTGCTGCCGCCAAAATCGCGGGCATCACTGTTGAACAGCTCCTTGTAGTAGCCCTGCTCGGGCACGCCCACGCGGTAGTGACTGTGGGGCTGGGGCGTAAAGTTGCACACAACCACCACAAAATCATCGCTGTCCTTGTCTCGGCGAATGAACGATACCACGCTGTGGCGGTTGTCGCTGCAGTCAATCCACTCAAAGCCGGCCTGGTCAAAATCTTGGGAATACAGGGCCGGTTCGCTGCGGTAGAACTCGTTGAGCTTGCCCATGAAGTGCTTGAGGCTGGCGTGGGGCTGGTGCTGTAGCAGGTGCCACTCCAGATCGCCCCACACGTTCCACTCGCTCCACTGGCCAAACTCCATGCTCATAAACAGGGTTTTCTTACCCGGATGCATGAACATGTAGGTGTAGAGGCAGCGCAGGTTGGCAAACTTCTGCCACTCATCCCCCGGCATTTTGCCCAGCATGTTGCTCTTGCCGTGCACCACCTCGTCGTGGGAAAGGGCCAGCATAAAGTTTTCGGTAAAGGCGTACCAAATGCTGAACGTGACGTTGTTCTGGTGAAACTGGCGGAACCACGGATCCATGTTGAAGTAGTCCAGCATGTCGTGCATCCAGCCCATGTTCCACTTCAGGTTGAACCCCAGGCCGCCCACGTAGGTGGGCCAGGAAACCATGGGCCAGGCAGTCGATTCTTCTGCGATTGACAGCACCCCTGGGAAGTAGGTGAACAGTACGTGGTTCACCTGACGCAGAAAGTCTGCCGCCTCGATGTGCTCGTGGCCGCCGTACTCATTAGCCACCCATTCCCCATCTTTGCGGAAGTAGTTGAGGTACAGCATGGAGGCCACCGCATCCACTCGAATGCCGTCGATGTGGTACTTCTCAAACCAAAACACGGCATTGGCCACCAAAAAGTTGCGCACCTCATTGCGGCCATAGTTGAACACCAGCGTGCCCCACTCCTTGTGTTCGCCTTTGCGGGGGTCGGCGTGCTCGTAGAGATGCGTACCGTCAAAGAAAGCCAGCCCGTGACCGTCCTTAGGAAAGTGGCCAGGCACCCAGTCAACAATTACCCCAATGTCGTTCTGGTGGCACTGATCGACGAAGTACATGAAGTCTTCGGGGCTGCCGTAGCGAGAGGTGACGGCGTAGTAACCCGTCACCTGATAGCCCCAGGAGCCATCGAAGGGGTGCTCGGCGACAGGCAGCAGCTCAATGTGGGTAAACCCTAGCTCTTTGATGTAAGGAATGAGCCGATCGGCCAGCTCTCGGTACGTTAGAAATCGGGCCCCAGGCTTGAGTTCGGCCACGGTGACGACCGGCTCTTTGGTGCCGTCAGGGCGCAGGGCCGGGTTGGCCGATGACTCGTGTAGCCATGAGCCCAAATGCAGCTCGTAGATAGAGACAGGCTGGGTTAGCGGCTCGGTCTGCCGCCGCTTTTCCATCCAGTTGTGGTCTTGCCAGGCGTAGCTATCCAGATCGGTGACAATTGAGGCTGTTTTAGGCCGAATTTCCTGCTGAAAACCGTAGGGGTCAGACTTTTCGTAGATATGGCCGTCGTAATTTTTGATCTCATATTTGTAGTGGACCCCGACCTCTAGCCCAGGGATAAACAAATCCCATATACCGTTAGAGAGGCGGCGCATCTGGTGCTTGCGACCGTCCCAGTAGTTAAAGTCGCCCAGCACCGAGGCGTTGCGGGCATTGGGAGCCCAAACCGCAAAGTACACGCCAGCGACCCCTTCAATGGTGGTGAAGTGGGCACCTAGCTTTTCATAGATGCGGTGATGGTTGCCTTCGCTAAACAGATGAATATCAAAGTCGGTGATGGTACGAGTCTTGAAGGCATAGGGATCGTAGATGACCTGGACATGGTCACCGCTAGCGTACTTGAGCTGGTAGTTGGCCAGGTCTTGAACTTCTAGCACACATTCAAAGAAGTGGGGGTTGTGGTTAGATTCCATGGCCACTTCTTTGTGCTCCTGTGGCAGCACCACCCAGGCTTTATCGGCTTGGGGTAGGTAGGCTCTTACGGCCCAGACAGTTTGCCCATCTTGTTGCTGCACCATATGGGGCCCAAGAATCTCAAAGGGATCATGGTGCTGGTTCCAGACAATCCGGTCAATCTGCTCAGCGTCAACGGTTGCAGGCATGTTATTAAAGGTCCACAGGAGGCTATAAACGATCTATATGAACTTACTATCTGCGAAATAGAGTAACAAAACTTAGCTATTTCCACAGGGAAATTTTGGCGAATTTCGCCAAAATTGTCGCTAGGGCAGAAAAGGGAGTATGGGCCTGAGAACCCGTCTAAACTGCAGTAGCTGGATCAGAGAAGCGATGTCGGGGTCGACGATCACATCGGTATTGGGGTCACGCAGGCGAGCCTGCAGGGCAGCGTAGTCGCCTGCGGAAATAGGTTTGCCATCGATGGGCGATCGCGCTTCAGTAATCACCTCGGTCCGCAAAACTTCTTCAGGAATCTCGTCAGGGGGCGGCAGGGCCAGGGCGGAGCTGTTTAAAGCGGCAATCAATCCCGATCCAACCAGTCCTGATCCGATCAGTAGCAGAGGCAGACGAGGCATAGACAAGCTCAGTGACTTAGCTTCAGTATTACAATAGCTTGCTGCGTCCCCGTCGGACTCTATCGTAGGCCGGGTCCGCCTGTGCTAGGCTGCATGGCAAGGTTTGTGTGTTCTTTCCCTGGGGAGATTGTATGGCTCTTTTACGGCTGTTTTCGGTGGGGAGGCTACTTCCCGCAGCGGTAGCGCCGTTGGCCTTGGCAGGGCTACTGGCTAGCTCAATGGCCTCATCTGCCCAAACAGATCCGGTCTTGCAGGAGACGGGTACAATTTATCCAGCCCAGGCCACCTACACTTTCGAAGGCACTACTGGACAGGCAATTACGATTACCCTAGACAGCGAAGATTTCGACCCGGTGCTGTCGCTGCTGGGGCCAGACGAAACCGAAATTGCCGCTAACGATGACTTCGGCGGCACCTTGAACGCCAAAATCATCATTGAACTGCCTGAAGATGGCGCCTACACTGTAGTTGCTAAGTCGTTTTCAGGTCAGGGGGGCGACTACGACCTAGTTGTGCGTGCCTCCACCGAATTTGAAACGACCTATGCCGAAGCCGAAGCTCTGGCCTTAGCCGAGGACTATCCCGGCGCTATTGACGCCTATACCGAGGCGATTGACATCGACCCTGATCAGTCATCGGCCTATCTAGGCCGTGCCCAAGCCACTCTGGGGCAGGTGTACCTGGAACAGGGTGACGTTATTCAGGGGCCGGAGGATATTCCTGTGGAGGCGCGCGAGGCAGTGATCGCTGACTTTGAGCAGGCAGCTACTCTGTTTGAGGCTACCGGCTCTACAGACTGGGCTGAATCTCTACGCGGACAGGTGGAAGTGCTGCGTCAAGCTGGTAGCTCAAACTAGTCTCAACAAAGTTGGCAACTTTTCCGGATCAGGGTTCGTCTAAGCAGAAAAGGTGAATGGTAGATGCACCCTGAAAAGTCCCACTGGCGATCGCCAGGGGATTTTTTTTGCCTAACTGACTGCGGTACGCAGCAACAAAAAGGGATGCAGGCCGCAGCCTACATCCCCGTGGTGTTCTAGAAACTGAACCGAAGGGCGCTAACGCCTAGTCAACCGTCACTTTGCGGTAGGGGACAGCGGTTGCGATGTTGATATCGCCGGTAGACACACGGGAGGGCGCAGCACCGCTGGCCCCAATGCTGCGAGCCATACCCAAGAACATTTGAGGGTTGCCTGCGGTAACCTTTTTCTCTTGGGGAACATACCGCTTGACCTGAGACTGCCACACAATCTGAGGAAAGCCCAGCTGGTTGCGGTGGTAGGCGTCGTAGCGGGGGTTCTTGATGTGGATGGGGCGCTCCCCTTCTTCTCTGCCGGGCAGTACCCGCCGCCGTTGGTAGGGCACGGTATTGTCGCCAAAGTTGGTGAGATACTCTTCACTGTCGAGCAGCTCATCGACTAGGCCCTGAATGCCCTTGTTGGCCACTTTGATAGACCAGGCAATTTTTTCGCGATCGCTGTACACGTCGCGGCCTAAAATCTTCTGGACACAGTGCTCTACAAATTTGTAGTTGCTGTTTTTCTCGTAGAAGCTGTTGTAGAACGTGGGTGACAGGGCCAGGCCACGGATAAAATCACGCACGGTAATTTGACCGTTGCGCAGCTGCGACTCCAGAAAGGGCTGGCGATCGCACTTAAAGGCGTGAAAAAACATCTGCCGATACGCTGCATTAATCAGCGCATCCATGTCGCTGGTGTCGTACAGGTCGTCGGTAGAGAAGAATCTGGGCTGTTCGTCACCACCGACTTCGTAGCTGGCGACGCGCTGATTTTGGCTGGACGGGGAATAGTTTAGTAGCGGAAGAGACACGTTTGAATCTCCAGAATCTTAGGAAAATTTACAAACTTTAAGGATGATCATACGGGAACGGCTGCCTCGAACCTGAGCCACCTGAGTAAAAAAACATAGTCCTTAACATTCCACAGGTGTGGACGCTGTCGAGTCAACTGGCCCTAGGGATGGGTCATGCGGCGGGGGTCGATCAGCGTATCAAACTCTGCCTCAGAGACGTAGCCTAGGGCCAGGGCCGCCTGTTTGAGGGTGAGGTCGTGCTCAAAGGCGTGGTGGGCAATTTGAGAGGCCTTATCGTAGCCAATGGCCGGGCTGAGGGCGGTGACCAGCATCAGCGACTGCTGCACGTACTGGTCGATTTGTTTGTGGTTGGGGGCCATGCCTGCCACCAAAAACTCGGTGAAGTTGTGGCAGCTGTCGGCCATCAGCCGCGCCGACTGTAGCAGGTTAAAGATCATCATTGGTTTATAAACGTTCATATCGAGGTAGCCGCTGGCCCCGGCAAAGGCCACAGCCGCGTCGTAGCCCATCACCTGCACCGCCACCATAGCCAGCGCTTCACACTGGGTGGGGTTGACCTTGCCCGGCATAATTGACGAGCCAGGCTCGTTCTCAGGTAGGTGTAGCTCGGCAAAACCCGCCCTCGGCCCGCAGCTCAGCAGGCGAATATCGTTGGCAATTTTGTAAAGCGACACGGCCAGGGTTTTGAGCACACCGCTGGCCATTACCACGGCGTCGTGGGCACCCATCACAGTGAACTTGTTAGAGGCGCTGACAAAGGGCAGGTCAGTAAGGTCAGCAATGTGCTGAGCGGCGGCCTCAGCAAAGCCTGGTCCGGCATTTAGACCAGTACCGAGGGCCGTGCCTCCAATGGCGAGCTGGTACAGCCCTGGCAGGGCACCGTCCAGGCGGGCCAGATTGTCGTCGAGCATCCCTACATAGCCCGAGAATTCCTGGCCTAGGGTGAGAGGGACGGCGTCTTGAAGGTGGGTGCGACCAATTTTAACGATGTCACTCCAGGCCTGAGCTTTCTCGTCTAGCGCATCTCTTAGCCGGGTGACGGCTGGGTTCAGCCGCTGGGTGAGCGCTTGAGCCGCTGCAATGTGCATCGCTGTAGGAAAAATATCGTTAGATGACTGCGACATGTTGACGTGGTCGTTGGGGTGGATGGGGGTTTTGCTGCCCATCACGCCGCCCGCTAGCTCAATGGCGCGGTTGGCAACCACCTCGTTGACGTTCATGTTGCACTGGGTGCCACTGCCCGTCATCCACACGTGTAGAGGAAAGTGGTCGTCGAGCTTTCCAGCAATCACTTCATCCGCTGCCCGCACAATTAGGTCGGCTTTCTCCTGAGGCAGTTTGCCCAGGTCTGCGTTGGCCAGAGCTGAGGCTTTTTTGGCGATCGCGATCGCCCGCACTACCTCCAGGGGCATTTTGTCCTGGCCAATGGAAAAGTAGCGAATCGATCGCTGGGTTTGCGCTCCCCAATAGCGATCGTTGGGCACGGCAATTTCCCCCATGCTGTCGGTTTCTAGGCGGGTAGGTGGTAGTGAGTCGGCCATGCTGTTTTCTAGAACGTATGCTCCGATTCAACCACAAGCCAGTCGTTCAGCGCCAAGCACCTGGCTGAAAAAATCCGATAAAAAGCCCTGGAGACAATTGCTGTCTCCAGGGCTATTGGTCCCTCTAAAAAAGCGGAACGGATAACAAGGGTAAGTCGCTAGGTCTGCTTTTTGTGCACCAGGCCCACAGCGCTCAGATCCACCAGCGCCAGAGCGGCGTTAGAGGCTGGCTCGGGGACGCTAGTTTTAGACTCGTCAAGAGTGAGACGGCTCTTGCCCACAAAGATGCAGGCGTGGGACAACTTCTGCTGGTCAAAGGTGGCCCAGGTGCCGCTGTTGATGGGCGTGTTGCCGTCGAAGTAGTAGGCGGTGTAGGCGTTGCCTGCCTTAAGACTAATTACAAACGGGGTCGCAATCGTTTTAGACAGACTCCAGGTGCCAGTGCCTTTGCCCTTTTGAACCCAGCAAAAGCCCAGGTCGTTAGGCCCAGCTGCATGTTTGCCACCTTCGTATTTGCCATCAAACACCCAGTTCCCTAGGGTGTCGTTAAGAAAATCCGTTAGAGGTGCGCTAATACTGTCGGCGACGTCGTTACCGACAATTGGGCTCAGGCAACGGCTATAGCGGAGGGAAGCCCCTCCGGTCAGAGATCTGCTGGTGACAGAGCCGCTAGCACGGGTTGAAGGCAGGGCTGACTGGCTTTTAGAGTTTGACTTAACCAAGGCTTGAGAAGCTACTAAGCTCAAAGAACTCGTTAGCATCTGCGCTGTGCTTGAAATTGTGTATGCCTTCATGTAGGGCAAATCCTTCTTAAGTGAAACTGTAGGCAGTGGCAACAGATGACAGGGGGCGTTTGCGTCTGTTGGCTTCTCCGAGACAAATAGGTCTTTTTGGTGTTCTTTTCTACTCAAGCACCTTGCGTAAGGGAGTGTGTAAGTCAAATTACTGAGTTCAAGCCTTGTTTACAGAGGCTTTATGTATGTAGCGCTGGTCGGTAGCTGCGAACATCAGCTGATCAACAAAACTCACTCTCTCTTTGTCCATTTCTGGCACAGCACAAAAAGCCCTGAAGACAAATCTCGTCTCCAGGGCAGCGGTCGCTTCAAAATATTCTCAGTAGGTGATAGCTGACCAGTAGTGCGCTAGCTCTGCTGTTTGCGCATTAGGCCTACCGCGCTCAGACCCACAAGGACTAGGGCAGCAGTAGAGGCTGGTTCGGGTACGGTAGTCCTGGGCGGTTCAGCCACTACTTTGGGCTTGCCGACGAAGATCGAGGCGTGGGACAGGTCTTTGCCGTTGAAGGTGGCCCAGGTGCCGCTTTGGGTAGCGGCACTGCCATCTACATAGTAGGCGGCATAGCCGTTGCCTGCCTTGAGGCTGATCACAAAGGGAGCGTTAATAGCCTTGGCCAAGCTCCAGGTGCCCACTCCTTCTTTATTTTGTCGCCAGCTAAAGCCGTTGCTGCCTACGGCCCCGCCGGTGTCAGACTTGCCCCCAAAGAGCCAGTCACCAGCCCCCAACGTGCTGTCTAGAAAGGCGCTGAGGCTACTGGCAACGGTGCTGTTGACATCGTTGCCAGAGCCAGTGATGCACTGGCTGTAGCTGAGGGAGGAGCCCCCAGCCAGGGGATTACTAGTTACCGAGCCGCTGGCACAGGTGAGGGGTGCGGCTGGTTGGCTGGGCTGGCTACCGCTGCTTTTGTTACCTTTGTTGTCTGGTTTAGCGAGAGCTTCGGGAGCCATTGAGCCCAAAAGCCCAACGAGCACCAGAGCTGAGCTTAAAACCGTAAATGCTTTCATGTAGGGCAAGTCCTCTTTTCCTCTTTGTATAGGCACTGTGGGCAGTAGCCATAGACGAAAGGGGGCGTTTGCGTCTAATGGTCTCTCCGAGACAGATACAGATTTTGGGGTGTACTTTTCTACTTAAACACCCTGCGTAAGTGATTGTGTAGGTCAAATTACGGAGCTTACACCGAGTTTACGGAGACTTTATAAGCTGATGCTTAGCGGCGGCGCTGTTTGCTGACCATCTTGCGAGAGAGGCGCAGGTTGATGGCTTCGCGATCGGCCCAGTCCTGCAGCACCCGCAGAAAAATGTGCTTGTCCTGGCCCTGCAGCACGGCGGTTTGGTCGGCGGTTTCGATGCTGTAGGGGTAGCCGCCGCCAATGATGACCTCGCCGCGCACCCAGTTGAGGTATTGGGTAATGTGGCCGCTTTCCCACATCCAGCGGGGCATTTCGAGCCGCACGGGGTAGCCATCGCGGGTGGTTTTGAGGTAAGTGAAGGCAATCTGGTCGCCGTAGTCGCTGTATTGGTCGAGAACGCCGCCGCGATCGCACTGAAACACAGCAGTGCGATCGCCCCACTCCATCAGTCGCGCCAGCAGCTGGGCATCGTGGATGCCCTCGGTGGCCTCCAGACCGCAGGCGTGGTGCAGCATGCCGATCAGATCGTGGGCGTAGGAGGTATCGACGTAGCCCACCAGGGGCACGCGGCGGCGACAGCTAGCCTCCAGCAGCGACAAAATAGACTGCACGTAGGCGGTTTGGCTCTCCTGATCAAAGGCTTCGGCAAAGGTGACCACCAGCGCCCCGTCGAAAAAGACCAGGGTGCGCTCCGGTTCCTGGCAGGCGTTGATGTACTCTACCAGGCGGGCCACTTCCATTTGAAAGCGGCGAATGTTAACCCGGCGCTCGACCGGCTGGGCCGGGTTGGGTCCCAGCTCTGCCGGAGTCATGAGATCGACGCGCACGTCTTTTTTGTAGGAACGAGTGGCGCTGTGGGGGTTCTCAAACCAGCCAATTTGCAGCAGCGCAATGGGGATAGAAATATCTTTGCCGAGGGAGATTTGGGAGCCGTCTACCGCAAAGGTCGTAATATCTGCCAGGACGGTTTGCACCCACTGGGCGCTTTGCTCGCGGTTGGTCCAGCGATCGCCTACTGGGCCAGACTCGGCAAAGAAGAACGGCAGAATGCCTTTGTCAGCGGTAATTTCTTCCAGAGGTCGGGCACCCACTGGCCCAGCATGGACATCGAGTTGAGCCACCTGTCGCCCCTGGGGCAGAGCCGCAAACTCAATCCAGGCCCGGTTGTAGGCATGGAGCAGCTCAAACTTGGCCCGACTAAAGGCGCTAAAGGCATCCCGCTTTTGGTCGAGCAGGGCTTTGATTTGGCTAGAACTCACTGGCATAACCCGTCCATTGCTTAGAACGCCTGTATTAATGGCTGATTCTAGCGGGTTTGCCGGGGCTTGTCACCCGTTAAGGTGTAAACGATTTTCAGTATGATTACTAAGATTAGAGCTATCAGCCTTGGGCAGCCTAGAAATAGCGCAATTAATCTGAAACTGCTATGGCCCTACAGCTTTATCTGCTAGCGTCTCTAATGGTTTTTCTGTTGGCGATTGGTCCGTTTTTACGCGATCCGTCCAAACCGAAATATCAGCTTGGTAACTGGGTGTTCCTGGGGCTGGCGGTGGTACTTAGCCCCATTACTCTACCTAACATGCTAAAAAAGCGGATCAGCAAACGACGCTCATCCGCTTTCGCTCGGGTCTTGGTATCTAAAGCGTAAATTTGCATGGACAAAGCCATGCTCTGGATAGCGATCTGGTGTTAGTGATGATGACCGTGGCTGTGGCCATGGTCATGACTATGACTGTGACCCTGATCGTGGCTATGACCGGGCAAGTGATGATCGTGAGTATGACCATGGTGGCTGTGTACTGCCGCCGCCTGAGATGCCGCTAGCGAAGGGTTGATGGCCAGGGCATCTTCTTCTAGCAGGTCGGCAATGTGCTTGTCGGCCCAGGTTGCAGCCATAGCCAAGAAAGCGGGGTCGTCGTTGACGCAGGGCATTTGCACGTAGGTGACGTGGGGATGCTTGCGGCGCAGCCCTTCGATAATGTGCTCGACATCGAGCAGGGTTTCGTGGTTTTCGGTGGCGAAACCAATGGGCACGAACACCAGGGCGGTGGCCCCCAGGTCGATCAGGTTGCGGGCGGCGAGATCGGCGTTGGGCTGGGTCCACTTGATCAGCGGCGTGTCGTGGTTGAGCCAGCCGACCGAAATCAGCGGATACTTGTAAATCAGCTTATCGCGCACTTTGTCATAGAGCTTTTGGCTTTCGTCGATGCCGGAGGTAAAGCCCTTGGCCTCGTGGGGACAGCCGTGGTTCATGAGCACGATGCCGGTTTGCGACGGCAGGTGGGCAACGGCTAAATGGCTCTTGATCTTGTCCTCGACCATTGAGGCCAAGTAGTCAATGTAGTCGGGGGCGTCAAAGAAAGAGGGAATGTAGCGCATGCCCTGCACCCAGTGCTCGGTGCCGTCAGACAGCTTGGCCAGCGCCTCGTTGACCTGCTCAATCGCAATGCCGCTGGTGAAAATGGAATCGACCACCAGCAGCGGATAGATCAGCAGCTTGTCGTAGCCTTCGGCCTTGACCTGCTCTAGCACCTGTTCAGGCAGGAAGGGCTTACAGAAGTTAAAGGCTTTGAAGACTTTGACGCGATCGCCCCAACGCTCTTTCAAATTTGCCTCAATGCCCGCTCGCTGGGCCTCAAAAATGGCGTTGTGGGGAGAGATAAAGTTGCCGTGCTGGTGGCTCCACTCGTGCAGGTCAAAGGCAGCCAGCAGCTTGGCCAGCGGCGGGTAGACCCAGGTGGGAACGGGGGCAAACTTGGCGGTGAGCAAATTGAGAGCCTGCTCATTGTAGTTGGCAAAGTCTTCGTAGCTTTCGACTTCGCCATAACCCATTAGCAGCACCGCTACCCGGCTGTCGCCTGCGGAGGAAGGGTGAGCGTGAGATGCAGACGTTTGAATGACGTCGGGGGTTGCAACCATAGTGACTGTTCTGCGGAGGTATTTCTTGTATAGGCTAACATCCCCCTCAGGGGGATAACATTAACAAAACCAGCAGGTTGGCGAAAACCGTGCTGGTCTGAATGGCTAGATAGCTCGCTCTAGCATGGTACTGAAGCTGGGGAGGGGGATACTATCCTCCATGGGGCAGATCTACCGCGTAGCAGAGCGATGAAGCTGACTAACGATGAGGTGTGGCTTCGGTGCGAATGGCAGCGCGGATTGCGCTTAGAAACTCTTGCTCCAGGTAGGGTTTGGTGAAGTAGTCGGTGGCCCCTAGCTGCATGGCCAGCCAGCGGTGTTTGTCGTTGCTGCGAGAGGTCAGCATCAGGGTGGGAACGTCGGCCAGGGTAGGGTTTTGGCGGCGGGCAGTGAGAAATTCAAAGCCGTTCATATTGGGCATTTCGATATCGCAGACGATCAGCCCTACTGTCGGGTTTTGCTCGAGCTGCTCCAGGGCTTCTTGGCCGTCGCGGGCCTGCAAAACGCGGTAGCCCGCTCGCTCAAGCGAAAGAGCCAGCGTGCGACGAGAGGTAATGGCATCGTCGACTACGAGTACGGTGGCGGCGCGCAGTTTGAGCTGAGGAATGGGGGCGGTAGGGGATGCGGTCTGCTCCACCACAGCCGGTTTAGCTGTCTCAGGGTGGCTAAGCAGGTTGTCTAAAAAGGCCTGACCATCGATGACGGGGATGACGCTGCCATCGCCCAATACCGTGCAGCCGTAGGCATAGGGGGGCGGGCTGAGGGCGGTGCCAAAGGGTTTGATTACTGACTCTTGTTCGGTCACCAGGCGATCGACCTGGATTGCCACGTAGCGCTGGTCTGAGGCCGCGCCCAACTGGCGATCGCCCCGGTCCAAAATCAGCACGGGCGCTTCCCAGTCGGCGGGGGAGGGCACCGCGGCCAGCACCTGGCTGAGGGGCAGTTCGGGCCGCAGACAGCGGTAGGACAGCAGATCGCTGAGACCATAGACGGGCACCTGCTGGTCGTGCCAGGTGAGCCAGGTTTGATCGGGCTGCTGGTCGAGCTGGTGCGATCGCGGCACCAAAATTTCGGTAATGCTGTCGCTGCGAAAAGCGATCGGAGTAGAGCCCACAAAGCAAATGAGCAGGTTGACAAGGCTCAGGGTCATGGGCAGCGAGAGGGTAAAGCGGGTGCCCGCCCCCGGCACTGACTGCACCGTAACGGTGCCCTTGAGCCGCTGCAGCTGGTCTTGCACCACATCTAGGCCCACCCCTCGCCCTGACAGGTCGCTGATCTGTTGAGCGGTCGAAAAACCGGGTTCAAAGAGATAGCGGTAGAGTTGGTCGGTGGTAGCGGTAGTAAGCTCTGCTGCCGACAACCAGCCCAGGTCCGCCAGCCGCTGGCGCACGCGCTCTAGATCAATGCCCCGACCGTCGTCGCTGACCTCAATATCGATCTGGCGGCCCCGATAGCAGGCCCGCATGGTGATCTGACCGACTGGGGGTTTGCCCTGGCGATCGCGCTCTTTAGCGGGCTCTAAGCCGTGGTCAAAGCCGTTGCGCAGCAGATGCAGCAGCGGGTCGTAGAGTTTTTCGAGCACGGCCTTGTCGACCAGTAGGGCTGTCCCTTCCAGGCTAAGTTCAGCGGGCTTGCCGTAGGTAGTCGACAGATCGCGCAGCACTCGCGGGAAGCGGTTGAGCACCTGACCTAGGGGCACCATACGGGCGTACATCAGGTCGTCTTGCACTTGGGAGAGCATTTTGCGGTGCTGCCCCAGCAGCTGGTCGGTCTGACGGTTAAACAGCGAGATGTCGGCGGCGGCTTCTTCGAGCTGCACCATCTCTTCGAGCAGGGTTTGAGTGTGGGTGTAGAGGGCTGTGTAGGTATCCATCTCTAGGGAGTCAAAGCCAGGGATGGTGGGCGATAGGGCTGGGGTAACCCCCCCGATGGCTACCGGCTGGCGCTGGCGATCGGGGGCGATCAAAATCTGGTCTGAGACCGCTTGCAGCTGCTCTACGGTGGCGCGCACACGCTCAAAGCGGCTGACCAGCTCCTTCAAGCCCAGGCGAATTTGGTTGGTTTGCAGAGCCAGACCGTTGCGGTTGATGGTCAGTTCACCGAGCTGGTTTTCGAGGCGGGCCAGTCGCTGGGTGTCAACCCGGACGGTGAGGCCAGCGGGGAGAGGGGTGGGGA
>PYGV01000088.1 GCA_003022385.1 filamentous cyanobacterium CCP3
CCCCCTCACCCCTTCATCCCCTCTCTCCGGCAAGACCATCTTGATCACCCGCGCTACCGAGCAATCGAGTGCCTTTGCCGATCTGCTCAGCGCCCAGGCGGCAACCGTGGTCGATTTTCCCGCCCTGGAGATTCGCTCCCCGTCGAGCTGGGCTGGGCTGGATGGGGCGATCGCGGCCCTGCCCACCTTTTCCTGGCTGATTCTTTCCTCGGCCAATGCGGTGAATTTCTTTGTCGATCGCCTGCTCGATCAGGGCCAAGATTTGCGTGCTCTGAGTGGGCTCAAGATCGCCGTGGTGGGCCGCAAAACGGCGGCGGTGCTGAAAAAGCGAGGGCTGGTGCCCGACTTTGTGCCGCCCGACTTTGTGGCCGACTCAATGGTCGATCATTTTCCTGAATCGGTGGCAGGACGACGACTGCTGTTTCCCCGCGTGGAGAGCGGCGGAAGAGAGGTGCTGGTGCAGGAGTTTACCGCCGCCGGGGCTGAGGTGGTGGAAGTGGCGGCCTACGAATCGGGCTGTCCAGCGACAGCGGGTCCAGAAGCGTTGGCGGCACTGAAGCAGGGTCGGGTGGATGTGATCACGTTTGCTAGTTCTAAAACCGTGGTGCACACAGCGCAGCTGCTAGAGCAGGGGCTAGGTTCTCAGTGGCGCAGCCGTTTAGACAGCGTGGCGATCGCCTCCATTGGCCCCAAAACCTCGGATACCTGCCGCGAACGGCTGGGCCGAGTCGATATTGAGCCAGCGGAGTACACATTGGACGGGCTGACGGAGGCGATCGCCGCATGGGCCAGCGCATCATAGGGCTAACTGGGGGCATCGCCACCGGCAAATCCACGGTGTCAGACTATCTGGCGCGGCAGCACCAGATTCCGGTGCTGGATGCCGATATCTATGCTCGTCAGGCAGTGGAGCCGGGCTCTGCGGTGTTAGCCGCCATTGTCTCTCGTTACGGAGAATCGCTAACCCACCCCGATGGAACGCTCGATCGCTCAAAGCTGGGGGATATCGTTTTTCAGCAGCCTGCCGAAAAGACCTGGCTAGAGCAGCAGATTCACCCGGTGGTGCGCGATCGCTTTAGAGCAGCGATGGCTGAACTGAGCGCGGCCCCCATTGTGGTGCAGGTTATTCCGCTATTATTTGAGGCCAACCTGACCGATCAGGTGAGCGAAATTTGGGTCGTCACCTGCCCGGTGGATCGCCAGCGCCAGCGATTGATGGAGCGCAATGGCCTCACGCTGGAGCAGGCCAACGCCCGCATTTACAGCCAGATGCCCCTGGCCGCAAAAGTGGCCAGAGCTGATGTCATCATCGACAACTCTGCCGATTTGCCTACCCTATTTAGCCAGGTGGATGAGGCGTTGCAGAACGTCTCCTAGAGCCGCTGGGGTTAGAGCCTTGTCGGGCTTAGCGTAGGCGCTGTAGGGGCTGGCCTGGGTAGGCCCCTGGTGGCGCAGCCAGAGGGCACAGAGGGTGGTGCGGGCGGGCACATCGGGCCACAGCTTCTGATGATTTGACAGGTCAAGGACGGTAGCCAGAGCCGTCTCGCGCTCTAGCCAGTGGCGCAGGGGAGCGCTGTTGCTCTGCGCCCAGAAGGGGTCTAGCACTACAGCGCAGCGACCGCCGGGCCGCAACAGCTGCATCGTGCGCTCTAGAAACAACCGCGACCAGTAGAGTCGGCTCTGGCTGCCCTGGCTGCTGTGGGGGTAGTGCTCAGAGCGGCGCAGGTACTGGCTCAGCCAGGTAAACTGCCCTCGGTACTCGGCCCAGCTTTGGGTGAGGTCAGCATCGATGGTGAGCACCGGCTGGCGGTTGTGCAAGAACGTGGAGGGGGCGACCTGTTTGTGCTCAAACAGCGTGGCGTAGTGCTCAACGAACCCAGCCTGGGTCGCCTCTACCGCCCCCTGGGGAAAGTGGCTGAGCACGATGTCAAAGCCGCCCTGGTTGCGCAGACGGTGGTGAAAGTAAAACCCCCAGTGAAAGGGTTGAGCGGCCTCGACATCGGCCTGGCTGAGGGGGCGAGTGGGGCGGCGGCCAGCCGGGTCGGGAATGCGCAGGCCGAGCTGCTGACTGCACTCGCTCCACAGCAGGTGGGTGAGCTTGCTGCGGGCAATGGTGTTGAGTTCGTCGAGGCGATCGCGCAAAAAGTCGGCCTGGGCGTAGGCCGGTACGTTGCCCACCTCAGCCAGCAGCTGCGTCTGGCTGCGGTAGTGCTCCAGCCGCACCTGACGCTCGGCCAGCACCGACTGATAGCTGTCGGCGATCAGCGGCTGCAGCAGGTTGCCCTGGAGCAGGTCTGGCTCTGGGGCTTTTGCCTTTGCCCCCCGCTTTGGCTGCACCTGGTCAAACCGTTCGTCATCGACCCGCACCAGCCCCACCAGCGCATTGCCCTGCAAAATGGTCAGCGTCAGGTCGGGCAGGGTCGTGAGGTCAATCGAGCGGGCGGTGTGCTGCACCCCCACCAGCCACAGCTGGAGTCGGGCCAGTTCTACTGCCGGGGGCCACAGGTCGAGGCCGTAGAGGGCGTGGGTGGCCAGGTGCTGGTAGAGCCCTAGCGTAGGGCTCAGGTCAGACCCGGTCGGGGGCAATTTGGCCCAGTTGGGTACAGCACGACCGGCCTCTGGGGCCGCGATCGCCCGCAACCGCTGGGCCAAATCCAGCAGCTGGTTCAGCGCCGCCACCAGAAAGCGCCCCGAACCACAGGCGGGGTCCAGCAGGCTGAGCTGCCCCAGTTCGTTCAGGAGCGCTCCGGCCTCGGTGGGAGAAAGCTCGTCTAGCAGGCGATCGGTAGAGTCAGGGCGACGCCCAAGCAGCGCCTCGGCCCGATCGAGCAGGGTGGCATGGATGGTGCGATCGCACAGCGCCTCCAGCAGCGGTTCAGGCGTCGCCAGCGCGGCTCCACTGTGGCCATTGACCGCCTGCTCCAGCAGCACCTCCAGCCCTTTGCCCAGATCTGCATCCAGCCCAGCGGGAGTCGCCACGGCTAAGTCGGCCAGCCAGTTGAGGGCGGGTTCAAAGGCGGCATCGGGTAGAGCAATGTGGCCCCAGCGCTGGTCTAGCTCCGTAAAGCGAAATGGCCCCGTGGGCACAAAGGGCAGCGGCCCAAACCGCTGGGCAAAGGCCGGGGGGCGTTCTTCTATGGGCAGGGTAAAGCCCTGCTGGCACAGGGGTTGCAGCACCTGGGCAAAGAACCCATCCCGCTCGCGCTGCTGGCTCTGGCCAAACTGGTTGTGCAGGTACCAATCATCGCCGCTCAGGTAGCCCCGCCGCTGTAGCGCCGCGATCGCAATCAGCCGGGTGAGCAGCAGCGTGGCGTAGTGACGGCGGGGGTCACCGGGTAAGGCGACCAGGGCATCGGTCAGCGCCTGCCAGCTCTGCTGAAAGCCTAACCCTAGGGCTGGGGTGAGGGGCTGTGCCGTCAGGCCCATGGCGGCTAGGCCGAGGGGGATTGCTTCGCCGCCATAGCGTAGTCGCGAAAGCGGTTGAGGTCGTCTTGCAGGGTGGCTTCGACCAGGCGGCCCAAAAACAGCCCATCCATCCATTTGATGACGGCGGGTACCGAGTAGGATACGGTGAGCTTAACGGTAGACTGGCCTTCTTTGCGATCGTAGAAGCGAATCGCGCCCCGGTTGGGCAGGCCATCGATCGCCTCCCACTGAATAATCTGGTGGGTGACCAGGTTGGTAATTTTGGAGCGCCAGGTAAACTCCAGCCCGCGCGAGGCCAGCTTCCACTCTGAAATTTCGGGGTCGGCGTCAGAGACTTTGACCGAGTCAATCCACTTCATCCAGCGGGGCATCTGCTCCAGGTCAGACCACAGATCCCAGGAGGTCTCTACCGGCACATCGACATCTACCGCTACGCTGTGATCGAGCCATTCACCCATGGTTTGTCCCTGCTGTTACTGAAGCTGTGCGGAGAGTGGGTACGACCTGGAGTTGCGATCGCTAGCCCGGTGCAGATACAAGGCATTCCTTGCCAGCACTGAGCCTATTCTACCCGCATTTCCACGGGCACACTTTGTCCAAATTGGTTTTGTCGCTGCTATGGAGGTTGTCCTGGGTACAAGGGTTACCTCCTCCCCATCACCCCATTACCCCTTCCGGGCCACCAACGTGCGATGGCGCGGATCGCTGGGCACCGTCACGGGCGACCCAAACCCTGCCTCCATCAGGGCAGCTTCTAAATCAAAGGTGTAGTAGTCGTCGCTCCAGGGTTCGGTGCTTTTCATCAGGGTAAACAGCACTGGGGGCAGTGATTGAATCACGGGCGACTGGGGATTGTTGTCAACAATGGCCAGCACACCGCCCGGTCGCAATACCCGCAGAGCTTCAGCAAAAATCGCCTGGGTGGCGGCGCGGGGCAGCTCATGGGCGACAAACTGCATCGTCACTACATCAAAACAGGCATCGGCAAAGCCGGTAGATTCTGCGGCTGCGTGCACCCACTGGGCAATTTCGCCCTGGGTATCCTGCGCCTGGGCCACCGCTAGCATGTAGGGCGACAGGTCAAGGCCTATGGTGCGCACCGGGGTCTGGTGGCCATTTTTCTGAACGTAGTGGCGATGGACGCTGAGGGTTGAGATGCCCACCGAGCAGCCGATATCCAAAATATCGTTGACTTGAGCAGGGCCGTGCTGGTCGAGCACATCTAGAAAACTCTGCCGCAGTCGGGCCTGGGCCTCCGGCCAGGAGAGGTCATCCTGGGGCCAAACTCTCAGGGCCATAGCATAGGTGGCGGGGGCGGCCTCAAAGGCGGCCTGCCAGCACAGGTTGCCCTCGCTGTAGGCATGAAAGGGCACCTGGTAGTAGTCTGGGTAGACCACGGAGGGGTTGGTCAGCGCCTCTAGCCGCTGGCGCATTTCGGGCGTATCGAGCTTGGTGCAGGTCTGCCGCCAGGGCACGCCCTTTTTCTCGGCGGTCTTGATCAGCACTTGGCGGGCCTGGCGCTTCATCAGCGCGTAGAGGGCGGGGGTGTGAATGGCGCGGTTGACAAGCCGTGAGAGCAAGTCGTCGCCAGCCCAGTCGGGCTTGAGTTTGGTCGTAGTCATGAAAAGACTGTAGAGTTTTAGACCAATGTACCGGATTTACGGGGTGGCCCGATACGGCTCTGGACTGAGGCCGGACCAGGTTAGGATATCGAGATAGCGAGAACGATGAGATGACTTGAATGGCCACCAATGTTCTGCCGCTTCACACGCTGAACCCCCTGGGGCGATTTTCTGACCGCGCCCAGGACTATGCTCGCTATCGGCCCCGGTATCCCGAAGGGGCGATAGCCGCTATTTTGGCCGACCTGGGCGACCTTCAATCGCTGGTGGTCGCCGATATTGGGGCGGGTACCGGCATTTCGAGCCGACTGCTGGGCGACCTGGGCCCCCGAGTCATTGCTGTAGAACCCAACGCCGCCATGCGCGAGGCCGCCGCGCCGCATCCCCAGGTGAGCTTTCAGACCGGCACCGCTGAGCAAACGGGGCTGGCGGATAACTCGGTTCATATGGTGACCTGCTGCCAATCGTTTCACTGGTTTAACGCCCCGCCCGCCCTGGCCGAGTTTGACCGCATTTTGTGCCCCGGCGGGCGCATTGCCCTGCTGTGGAACGATTGGAATTTGAGCGACCCTGCCACCGGAGCCTATCGTCAGACTATTCAGGCGGCAGCAACTCGCACCGTCAACCATAGCGATCACAGTCAATCCATTAAAGCGATCGAGCAGCACGCCGGGTTTTCACCTGTGCACCACCTTAGCTTTGCCTACGGGCAGACACTGACGCTGCCTGAGGTGGTGGGGCGATCGCTCAGCTCGTCCTATATTCCCAAAGAAGGCAGGGCACACATGCAGTTTTTAGATACCATTGCCGCTTGGCACAAGACCTGGGCTGCAGCCGACGGCACGGTCAATTTGAAGTACGTTACCAACCTCTACCTGAGCGAGAAAGTGAGCGCTGCTGTCTAACGGTATGACGCGATCCACATCTTCGCTCCCGGAATTAAACCGCAGCGGCCTGTCCCAGGGGAGAGCGATCGTAGTAGTGGAGCAGGTCGGCGGGGTCGTCGTAGATGGCGATCGCGCCCGCCAGGTCCTGATCGCTAAAGCCGCCCGATCGCACCGCAATCACCTTCACCCCGGCCCTACCCGCCGCCTCGATATCGTAGGGGGTGTCGGCCAGCATGACCACGCGATCGGGGGCGAGCTGGGCCTTGTCTAAGGCCGCCTGTACAATATCGGGGGCGGGTTTAGAGTT
This sequence comes from filamentous cyanobacterium CCP3, assembly GCA_003022385.1. Lineage (GTDB taxonomy): Bacteria > Cyanobacteriota > Cyanobacteriia > Phormidesmidales > Phormidesmidaceae > Nodosilinea. The sequence continues at coordinate 6,243 of PYGV01000088.1, forward strand.
TTCGGCATCGCCGGAGGTCGTGGTTTCGGTCAGCAAATCTTCGACGTCTGCGACTTTGAGCATGACGCCTAGCTCGCGATCGCTGGCGGAGGTGGCAACAATAACGTGTAGACCAGCGGCCAGCAGTTTTTCGACCAGCTCTCTTGCTCCAGCGGTGGGTTTGAGCTGCGGGCGATAGTTGTTCAAAACCAGTTCTTTGTGCTCGCTGGCGATCGTTTTGCCGGGTTCGGTCTCCTCACTGAGTTCAGGAAACAGCTTGGGAAGGAGCTGATCGCCCCCCATCCCCATCAGCGGCTTCACCTGCTCAAGCGAGACGTCATAGCCGTGGTTGGCAAAGGCCTCAACCCAGGCCCGAGCGTGAATATCGTTGCTCAAAACTAGGGTGCCATCAATATCTAAAACGACGCCGTCGAGGGCCATAGCTGCTCCTGCCAATGTTAGGGTTGCCCTATCCTGGCAGGAAAACGATGGGTCTACATCTTCCAATCGACACGTCTATAGACGTAGTGACCACCAGGTCTGAGCGCTCACGGCAGCGATCACCGTAGATTGCCCCAGGCAAGACGCATGGACGATTTATCGCAGCGCTGACTCCAGCTGGTGCTGTTCCCAGAGGTCGCGGTAGAGGCCGGGGCGCTGCACCAGATCGCGGTGGCGGCCCTGCTGCACAATGTGGCCCTTGTCCATCACAAAAATGCGATCGGCGGTGGCGGCGGCAGACATTTGGTGCGAGATAAACAGCACGGTTTTTTGCTGGGTGCCCTCTGACAGCTCCTTGAGAATGGCGGTGGCGGTGCGGTTGTCGACGCTGGAGAGGGCGTCGTCGAGCACCAGAATGGGGGCATCGACCACCAGGGCGCGGGCCAGGGCGGTGCGCTGACGCTGCCCCCCCGAGAGGGTAATGCCGCGCTCGCCAACAATGGTGTTGTACTGCTGGGGAAAGTTGGCGATCTCTTCATCCATCTGGGCCTGTTTGGCGGCGTGCTGCACCTCAGGAAACTCCATTATCGGTTCGCCGTAGCGGATATTGTTTTGAATGCTGGTGCTGAACAGAAAGCTGTCCTGGGGTACGTAGGCGATCGCCCGCCTTAAATCCGCCAGGGGCAGCTCGGTGACATCGTAGCCATCCAGGTAGAGCTGGCCGGGGCCAATGTCGAGCAGGCGCGGCAGGGCGTTGGCCAGCGTCGACTTGCCCGAGCCGATGGGGCCAACAATGGCAATTTGCTCGCCCGGTGCAATCTTAAAGCTCACCGCGTTGAGGGCGGGGGCTTTGCTGTCGGGGTAGGCGTAGCTCAGGTGGCGGGCCTCCAGGGTGCCCTGCACCTGCTCCAGCGGCAGGGGAATAGCGCTGGGAGCCGTTTGCACATCGGGTTTGGCATCGAGAATTTCTTCGACCCGGTTGATGCTGACCTCGCCGCGCTGGTAGGCGGTAATGGTAAAGCCCAGCAGCGCCGTGGGGAACACCAGCCGCTCCACATAGAGCAGCAGAGCGACAAAATCGCCCACGGTCAGCGCTCCGTTGGCGATCGCCCCCGCCCCGGTAGCCAAAATCACCAGCAGGCTAATGCTGGCCAGCCCCCCCAGCAGCGGAAACAGCGTATTGCGGGTGCGGGCCAGCTTCAGGTTGGCGTCGAGCAGGCTGGTGTTGCGGCGGTTGAAGGCGCGGCGCTCGTTGTCTTCTTGGGCGTAGATTTTAATCAGCGAAATGCCGCTCATGTCCTCTTGAATTAGATCGCTGAGGTCTGAGATGCGCTCCTGCACCGCCAGCTGCTCATTGCGCAGGCGATGGCTAAAACTCTGCACCAGCACCAGCATCAGCGGGTACACAATCAGCGAAATCAGCGTCAGCCGCACGTTGATCGAAAGCATTACCGGCACCGTCAGGGCGTAGGCAAACAGGGTGTTGGCCAAACTCAAAATGGCAAACCCCAGCAGGCGACGAATGTTGTCGACATCGCTGGTGGCGCGGCTGATCAGCTCTCCGGCGGTATTGCGGCCAAAGTAGGCGGGCTCCATGCGCAGCAGGTGCTCAAAAATGCGCTGCTTGAGGTCAAACTCCACCTGGCGTCCCACCCCAAACAGGGTAATGCGCGACACCATGCGAATCACCCACATCACCGAAGCCAGAATCAGCACCATCAGCACGTAGTACAGAATGCGGTCGAAGCTGAAGGTGACCTGTAGCTCGTCGATGCCGTTGCGAATCAGCAGCGGAATCCAGACGCCCACAAGGTTGACGACAAACAGCGCACCAACCCCCAGGGCCGCCTTGTGCCAGTGGGGCCGCAGGTAGGTGCCCAGTTTTTGTAGCTGCGATCGCGCCATAATCTCTGCCCTAATTGCCCCCCCATCCTAGACGAATTTAGGGGGTCACATCCCAGAGCGGCAGACTTGAGTTGACCGACCTAGGGCAGGGTTTCCACCACCTGCTCCCACTGCATACTAAAGGGCGGCAGCCAGCCCTGCAGGTAATAGTAGATAGAGCCCAGCAACTCGCTCCAGTAGCGCGTCGTCAGCGCCAGCGCGTTGACGTCAGGAACTAGATCGGCTAAGCGGGCCAGGGTGTCGCGATCGTTCAAGCCGATGTCGCTGTAGAGTTCGGTGGGGGCCGCCACGACCTGAAGCCCTGCCCTCTCAAAGGCCAGGGCGGCACGACGCATGGTGAGAGCAGGGGCCACCAGCACCACCCGGTTGGCGTCGCGGTTGCTGCGCGCGGTCTCAAAGGGGCTGCTGCGAACCGGCTCGGTGAACAATCCCTGTTCGGTCAAAAAATCTCGCTGGTCCAGCACCGCCGTGCGAATGTTGGTCCCCATATTCTCGATGCGAATGCTCTCAGGGGGCACTCCACGGCTGGTCAACTGCTGGCGAATATCCTGCCGAACGGCCTCCTGTTCTTCAGGGCTACCATACCGCGGCCCCGCCGTGACTGTGACAAACGGACGGGCCGCGCTAATGCGGTTGTACACATTGGCGGCGCTGTTGAGGCGGGCTACCAGCACCGGGTCGAGGTCGTTGTCGGCATCAATGCGGCTGTTGAGGGCGTTGGTAAGGCGGTAGGCATCGGCGTTTTCGCCAATCACAACCAGCGATACGGCCCGGTTTACGGGCACCTGATCGATCGCGGGGCAAATATCGCTACAGAGCCGCTGCTGACTGGCATAGGCCCGCTGCACCGCACTTTCTGACTGGTTGACCAGCGCTCGCGCCACCAGGGGTAGGCTGCTAATGATTAAAATCATCAGCGCTGCGGTCACCATCCGCACGCTTTGATCTTTAAAGCCACTGCTGCGGGAGAACAGCAGCAGCGTGATTACCGCGCCCAGGGGGGTGAGCGGAAACGCCAAAAACTGCGCAAAGACGTTGATGGTGTTGTCTTCAGGAAACAAAAACGACGCGGCAATCAGAGCCAGGATAATGGCCCCACCAAACCAGGTCAGAAAGGCGGCTGGAATAAACTTTCTCAGAATCCACCACAAAAAGTAGCCGAGGCCAAGCCACAGCAGCAGGCGGGTTAATAGGTTGAGAATATCCATATCGGGTCTGCACTGGAAGGGCGATCGCGGTTAGCAAAGGGTGGTTAGACAGGGGCGTTGGGGCGCAGCGACGGCGGCAGGGGCATCAACCCCGCAGGAACTCTCTGCAAAGCATACTTCAGTAACCAAAACTCGGGGTATTTGCGGCCCTAAACGGCCCCAAAATCTTGCCTCGATTGTTTGGGCGTCGCCGTGCCGTCATGGGGCAGTTTGCGATCGCAGGGTTGCGATCGCAGGCGATAGGCGGGCGGGGTTTCGTTCTGTGCTAAAAGGAATGGGTAGCAATAATCGTCAGTTATGAGATCCCTGAATATCCCTCGGAGAGCGGCGTTGCTCCGGCCTGACGGCTGGACGGCGGGCGTGGCGCTGATCGCCCTGGTGATGCTGCTGCCGGTGGCCATCATTCTCGCCGGGTTGTTTACCAACAGCAGCGATGCCTGGGGCCACCTGGTGACCACGGTGCTGCCAGGATACATTCGCAACTCGCTGGTGCTGATGCTGGGGGTAGGTTTGGGGGTGCTGGCGATCGGGGTGAGCACCGCCTGGCTGGTGAGCACCTGCCAGTTTTGGGGCCGGCGCTGGTTTGAGTGGCTGCTGCTACTGCCATTGGCCGCTCCGGCCTACATTTTGGCCTACGTCTATACCGACACGCTGGAGTACTTTGGCCCGGTGCAGACGGCGCTGCGATCGCTGTTTGGCTGGCAGCGGGCCACCGACTACTGGTTTCCCAATATCCGCTCGCTGGGCGGGGCGATTTTGCTGTTTAGCCTGACGCTGTACCCCTACGTGTACCTGCTGGCGCGGGTGGCGTTTTTGGAGCAGTCTACGGCGACGCTGGAGGCCAGCCGTTCTCTGGGCTGTGGCCCCTGGCGCAGCTTTCGCTCGGTGGCGCTGCCCCTGGCTCGACCGGCGATCGCCGCCGGTACCGCCCTGGCCCTGATGGAAACCCTGAACGACTTTGGCACGGTGGCCTACTTTAGCGTGCCGACCTTTACCACCGGCATTTACCGCACCTGGTTTGGCATGGGCGATCGCCCGGCGGCGGTGCAGCTGTCGGCGGTGCTGCTGCTGTTTATTTTTGCCCTGGTGGTGCTGGAACAGCGATCGCGACGGCAGGCCCGCTACTACCAGGGCCTGGGGCGATCGGTATCGCAGTCGCGCTATCGGCTGAAGGGGCTGCGGGCGGTGGCGGCCTGGCTGGTCTGTGCCGCCCCCGTGCTGCTGGGGCTGGTCATCCCCACCGGGCTGCTGCTAGCGATGACCATACGCCATGCCGAAGACACCCTCGACGGCGACTTTGTCTGGCTCGGCTTCAACAGCCTGGTACTGGCGGTGCTGGCGGCGGTGCTGGCGGTGCTGCTGGCGCTAGTGATGGCCTACGGTCTGCGGCTCAGCTATTCGCCCGCGCTCAAGCTGGCGGTGCAGGGGGCCAACCTGGGCTACGCGGTGCCCGGCGCGGTGATCGCGGTGGGCACGCTGATTCCTTTGGCCCAGTTCGACAATGCGATCGACGCCTGGATGCGGCAGACCTTTGGTTTCTCCACCGGGCTGCTGCTCAGCGGCACCATTGTTGCGCTGCTGTTTGCCTACCTGGTGCGGTTTTTAGCGGTTAGCTTTGGGGCGGTGGAGGCGGGCCTGAGCAAAATTAAGCCTTCCCTAGATGACGCCGCCCGCAGCCTGGGCCAGAGCCCCCAGCAAACCCTGCTCAAGGTGCACCGTCCGCTGCTGGGCAGCAGCCTGCTCACCGCCGCCATGCTGGTATTTGTGGATGTGATGAAAGAACTGCCCGCCACGCTGATTATTCGCCCCTTTAACTTCGACACTCTGGCGGTGCGGGTTTATCAGTACGCCGCCGATGAGCGGCTAATCGAGGCCTCGGCCCCGGCGCTGGCGATCGTGGTGGTGGGGCTGCTGCCGGTGCTGTGGCTGAGTCGGCAGATTGCCAACGAGGGTAAGGTCTGAAATTGGCCGCTAAATGGCATAGGTCGCTATGCTCTAGAGAAGGTCTAAATCTCCTCGGGAAACCGCAGCATGACCCAAACCTTTGGCATTACTAAAGCAATTACTAACCTCACCGAGGCCCATACTCGCCTCAATCTCAGCCGGGCGGCTGAGCCTAGCTTTTTTGCCGAGTGGCAAACTAATTTACCTCCCCTTACCGCGATCGAACAGGGCACCCTAGATAGGCTAAAAGCCCACTACCAGTATTACCAGGCCGATGGGGCGATTACAGAAAGCACGGTGGATATTATCTTGGTATCGCCCCTGCTAGATTTGCTGGGGCTATGCGACCCGCCCTACAAAATTCAGGGTGAAAAATTTGTTCGGTTTGAAATTGAAGATGGCGACACGCTGCTAGAAGGTTTAATTGACGTTTTGGTGATTCAGGATAACTTTTGGCTGGTGCTGCTGGAGAGCAAGCGCTATGGGTTTAGCGTGATGCAGGCTCTGCCCCAGACGCTGAGCTACATGGTGGGCAATGGTGCTCAGCAAGCCGCTACGTTTGGGTTGATCACCACGGGTGAAGACTACCTGTTTGTGAAGCTAGACCCCCAGCGACAGCAGTACGATGTTTCCGATAAGTTCACGCTCTCAACCCGGCAGGGGAATCAACTCTACACTGTGGCGGCTGTTTTGAGGCGGTTGATTCAGTAGGTGGCGCTCAAATATTCAATACACCTCGTCATGGGAGCCGAGGTTAAGCAAGAGGATGGCTGGCTCATCCAGATCTGGATCCTCTACAAACTCAAATAAAATTCGCAGTTTGTAGTCGATTGAGCATGACCACACATCGTCTAAATCGCCAGAGAGCTTATGGGTTCGCAACGATGGTTCAAACGGATCTTGAACGAGTTGGTCTAGGGTTTGTCGAATAGTCTGCTTGAGTTGTGGGTTGCGTTTGACCAAGCGCTTAAAGGCGCGTTGTGATTTGGGAGTCCAGGCAAGGCGTCTCAATCGTCTAAACCTGCCATGAAGTCGTCGACTGAGCCAAACTGAACGTGGCCTTGGGCAAATTCGTGGCGAACGTCGGCAATGCTCTGGCCAAGCTCTTGACGGCGCTGGTCTGCGAGTCGTTTTTGCAGCAGGGTTAGCACGGCTTCTTGATCTTGCAAGGAAAGAGACTCGACTGCATCAATGGCTCTTTGGAAGGCTGAGATCGATTCGGGCATAGATTTGGCGAATACGCTAGGTGGGTTGATCGTAGCACTGGCAGAAGTTGTGGTGCTGTATCGCAAATTGTCCATCGCTCCAGCGTGGAGACACCCCCTTAGACGCTCTACGTCGTCATGCAAGACTTCAGTCGATGAAACCAAAGGTTTGCAGTGGTGAAGGAAGCATTTGCGGCCTGAATGCAACATTCCTATCTATGGAAAGAAGGGTTTGCATTGGTGAAATAGTCATTCGCCCTCCCGGAGGAAAGGTTCGCGATGGTGGAGGAACCATTCGCAGTCTTGGAGGAAAGGTTTGCGGTGGTGGAGGAACCATTCGCAGTCTCGGAGGAAAGGTTCGCAGTGGTGGAGGAGTTATTTTTGATCGCGGAGGCTTCCTCCATGCTGCCGAAGGAATGGTTTTGCGGTCTGGAGGCTTCCTTCACAGTGCCGAAGGAATGGTTTTACTGCGCGGAAGCTTCCTACCTGCTGCTAGATAAAAGGTTTTGCAGTCTGAAGGCTTTCTCCACAAGGCTGGAGGAATGGATTTGCCTCGCGGATGCTTTCTCCACGGTGTCGGTCGTTCTCGCCGTTGCCCTAGCGGTAGGAGTTGGGGTAAGCGGCTCAGGTACTCAAAACGCTCGGGCAGAAAGTCTTAGGGCGATGCTTCAGCAATGCACTAGCAGAATGGTGGTGCCCTAGAGAGCAGGGGTTGCCCGCAAACGGGATGGGCGGGCTATAACTGAGGCGGTAGATAGGGTTTGAAACCATGTCAACGTCTTTGCTTGTTCTCAAGGTTGTTGGGCCACCTTTGGCACAGGGGCTATTGGCGGCTTTTGATATTAAATCGAAGCTGGCTAACGCGGTTACGCCCAAGACCATGGGTACAGTGTCCCGTGACTTGCTAGCGCTGGAAGCAAATGGCTTTAGCAAATCGCCCGAGGTGACGAAAATCGCTCAGCAAATGGCGAATGATATTCGTCCGCTGTTTGAGGGTCGCGACAGGCAGGTAACGATAAACAGCCGCGATGCAATTTTGTTAGGGCTAGCGCAAACGTTAATTTCGGCTAGTTTAACTCAGGCAGACCTAGCAAAAATGAACTTTACCGTAGAGGTGCTGGAGCAATACCTGCTAGAAGCCAACCCAGGGGTCGATCGCGATTTTTCAGCAGCTGAGCAGGCGATATATAGGCAGACCATAACGATGGTGAGTCGGCGACTAATTGAGGCTGCCCCTGCGGTAGCGGGCTATGAGCAAGCCAAAACTGCCGAAATGTTGCAGCGATTAGAAGCCATCGCTCGACAACTGGGGTTAGAGCGCGATCTAGCGATTCAAGCCGAAGATGCCTTTGTCGAACGTTATCGCAAGGTGGTAAAAGACGAGCTAGATCGTTTGGAGGTGTTTGGCCTGCCTCGCATGGATCGCTTGACGAGCCAGCAAAGCCTGAGCATGGCCTACATTACACTATCCGTGAGTGGAATTGTGGATGGTGACGATGAAAAAGGTGCTGCCAAAGTCTTAAAAATAGGCCACCACGGCATAGACGGTGAATGGCCAGACCGGGAGCAACGGAGAGTTTTAAGCCAGGTCGATGAGGCTATATGCGACTGTCGGCGGCTGATGATTCGCGGTGGGGCAGGGGCAGGCAAAAGTACGCTGATGCAGTGGCTAGCTGTGCGAGCTGCGAGCCAGAGTTTTGAAGGCAAGCTCATCACTTGGAACAGTAAAATTCCGTTTTTTATTCGCTTGCGTAGTTTAGTGGGAGCGGAGTTTCCATCTCCCGAGAGATTCCCGGTGTTGATTGCCAAAAACATTGCGGCTCAGATGCCAGAGGGATGGGTACACAAGTATTTGGAGCGCGGTCAGGCCCTAGTGCTGATCGATGGGGTAGATGAGCTGCCCCGGCAGGCCCGAGAAGACTTTTTTGAAGCCCTAAAAGATTTGGTCCGAGATTTTCCCTACGCGACCTATGTTGTCACCTCTCGACCCTCTGGATTGAAGAGTGCAGAAGGCGATGTTTGGCAGGTCTGGGAAGATTGGGTCGCTAACCACGACTTTAAAAACCTGACGTTAGAGCCGATGACGCCAGCCAAGGTAGAAGCCTTTGTAACCCAATGGCATAAAGCGCTAGGCAACTCACCGTTGAATTTGGAGCAAAACCCTGATCAAACAGCCCAGAAGCTCAATCGTCAACTGCGGCAGCGACCTGAACTACAGCGGCTGGCCTCGACGCCATTGCTCTGTGCGATGATTTGCGCTCTGCATCGAGAGCGGCTAGAAACCCTGCCCAGCGCCAGGCTACAGCTCTACGAAGAGTGTATTGATATGCTGCTCAATCGGCGGGATGTTGGGCGAAAAATCAGGTTGGATGAAACTTACCAAGTTGGCTTAGATGAACGACAAAAGCTTGAACTTCTACGCAGCCTGGCGTTAAAGTTTATGCGCTCAAAGCTTTCAAGCTTAGAATCTGACCGGGTAGACAACCATTTTCAACTAGAGCTAAGCAGCACAAACTTACCCGAAACCGTAACTGGCAGACAGATTCGAGAATTGTTTGTTGACCGGGCAGCGCTCCTATGTGAACCTGTAGTGGGTCAAATAGATTTTGCACATCGCACCTTTCAAGAGTACTTAGCGGCAGACGAGATTCTACGTGAAGATCAATTAGAGGAATTGCTGCAAAAAGCTTCGGACGATCAGTGGCGTGAAGCCATTATCGTAGCGGCAGGATTGGCTAGACCTAAAGAATGCGAAAGGCTTTTAGAATTTCTGATCGATCACGGAAATAACAGTCTTGAAGACCGTCAATATCTACACTTTTTGGCTGTTGCTTGTTTAGAAACAGTGATAAAAGTTTCTCCAAAGACCCGTGATAAGGTCTTGACTTCTGCAAAGGCGCTGATTCCCCCCAAAGACAACGATGAAGTGGCTTTAGTCGTAAGGGCTGGCAATGAAATAGTACCTCTCTTAAGCTATGAAGCCGAATACTCAGGCGAGGAAGCTAGCAAATGTATTGAAGCTCTGGTCAGAGTAGGGACTAGCAAAGCAATGAAGACCCTAGAAGACTATGCAAAAGCAACATTTGAATCAGGTCAACTTAAAGTAGGTCAGGCGCTTGGTCGAGGATGGGATATTTTTGACCGTGACATCTATATAGCTCAGGTTTTATCTCATGCTAACTGCTTGTCTTTATCCCAAACGCAGGTGAGTGACCTCTCGCCATTGCGTGACCTCGCTCAGCTCAGTAACTTGTTTTTATTCCAAACGCAGGTGAGCGACCTCTCGCCCCTGAGTAGCCTTACTCAGCTCAGTACCTTGTTTTTATTCCAAGCGCAGGTGAGCGACCTCTCGCCCCTGAGTAGCCTTACTCAGCTCAGTGCCTTGTTTTTATACGAAACGCAGGTGAGCGACCTCTCGCCCTTGAGTAGCCTTACTCAACTCAGTACCTTGCTTTTATTCCAAGCGCAGGTGAGTGACCTCTCGCCCTTAAGTAGCCTTACTCAGCTCAGAGAATTAAAATTATCTCAAACGCAGGTGAGTAACCTCTCGCCTTTAAGTGGCCTTACTCAACTCAGAGAATTGAATTTAGACCAAACGCAGGTGAGTGACCTCTCGCCCTTAAGTGGCCTTACTCAGCTCAGAGAATTGAGTTTATTCCAAACACCCTTGAGTGACCTCTCGCCCTTGAGTAGCCTTACTCAGCTCAGAGAATTGAAATTATCTCAAACGCAGGTGAATGACCTCTCGCCCTTGAATGGCCTCACTCAACTCAGGAAATTGAATTTAGATCAAACGCAGGTGAGCGACCTCTTGCTTTTGAGTAACCTTACTCAGCTCAGCACCTTGTCTTTAGACCAAACGCAGGTGAATGACCTCTCGCCCTTGAGTAGCCTTACTCAACTCAGTACCTTATCTTTAGACCAAACGCAGGTGAACGACCTCTCGCCCTTAAGTAGCCTTAATAAACTCAGTACTTTATCTTTAGACCAAATGCA
>PYGV01000394.1 GCA_003022385.1 filamentous cyanobacterium CCP3
CCTACTCCCCTACCCACCTACCCATCCACTCCCCTACCCCGGCACCGTCAACGCCCGCCCATTGTCCTCCGGTCGAAGGCTCAAAATGTAAGGCACCGCCGCCTTGACCCAGGCCGCGATCGGGGTATACGCAGCGGCATCGTCGCCGTAGCAGGTTTCCAGCATCGCAGTGTGAATGATGCCGGGGTTGAGGGCTACCGCCGCCATCCCCGTCGGCAGATCTTGAGATAGAGCCTGAGTCAGCCCCTCAACGCCCCACTTGGTGGCGCAGTAGGGGGCCACCCCCGGCGAGGTCGATCGCCCCCAGCCCGAGCTGAAGTTGACAAAAATGCCCGATCGCCGCTCGACCATGGGCGGGGCAAAGTGACGAATGACGTTGCAGGTGCCGCTCAGGTTGACGGCAATCACGGCGTCGCACTCCTCGACGGGCACGGTCCACAGAGGCGCGGGGTGGTTGACCAGGCCGGCATTGTTAATCACCAGGTCGGGCAGACCGTTGGCCACGAGCACGGCCTGGGCCCAGGCCGCCACCGCCGCGTCGTCGCGAACATCGACAGCGCTGAACTGGTGAGGATCGGGGTACTGGGCCGCCAACTCAGCCACCGCCTCGGCGCGGCGGGCACAGCCTGAGACCCGATGGCCCTCGGCTACAAAGCCATCGACCATCGCTCGGCCCAGCCCCTGGCTGACCCCAGTAATAACAACGTGTTTGCCCATAGATAGGTAAGGAAGAGAGGCGTGAGTAGACAAGCGATCGCGTTTAGCCCTGGCGGAGGCTCAAACTTCAAACCCAGCGGCCAGACACCAAACTATGGCTGAGCATGCCCTAATCTGGTCGGGGGCGCAAGGGGCGGCGGCGCATCCCTGTGGCAGGATGGGAGAAACCGCTGGTCAAAGCAGAGCTACGCCCTATGGCTACCAAAACAATGGCGGCAACAACAGTCAACACCTGGGCCTCCAGGCTACGGCAGGTGCCAGTAGTGCTCCTGGTCTGCACAGCCCTGCTGGGGCTGTGGGGCCTGAGCTTGCCGAGTCCTGACAGTGTTCTATGCCATCGTGTCGCCCCTGGCCAAGTCCACTGTCAGGCGATGCGGTCTCGGCCCTGGGCCTGGCTATCCCCCAACCAGGGGTTTGCTTTGCAAGAGATTGCCATTGCCTCAGACCTGTGCGACAACACGCCGCGCGGTGGCGTGCGCTTTTGCCATCGCCTGACGCTGCTGGGAGCGGGGCGGCAGCTCACGCTGCCCGAGGTGCGTACGCCCCTCTCCGCCTCCGCCCTGAGCGATCAGCTGCATCGGTTTATGGCTGGTGAAGGCAGCTCTCAGCTGGCCTGGTCGGGCGATCGCCCCCTGTTGCCCTGGCGCACTCCGGCCATTGTTCTCCTGCTCATGGCCGCCACCTGGGCCCTGTGGGACGTGCGCTGGCCGCCACTGCCGCCCTCACCGCTGGCCCTGGATGGGGCCGAGGAAGCAACCATTACTACGAAAGATTAACTCGGTCGCACGGCCCCAGCCTCGCCACCATGGGCTAGAGCAAGGCTTGGGCTAAGCGTCAATCCCGCTTTGACAGAAACGTTACAAAACAAAATTTTTTCGCCCTATTTCCCCAGGCTTTTCCCCAGGCTGACCGAAGTTTTCCCCAGCTTTTCCCCAGGCTTGAACAGCGAACTGGGGCTCGGGAGCACTCTGGGGAAAACGGTACCACTGCCCCCGGCGATCGCGCCATACCCCGAGACAGCCCTTCCCTCCCCAAAAGAATCTCCAAAACCCTCATCCTGCCGTTGGCACCCTGGAGCTATTAGCCTAAACACGCCGCTAGCGCAAGATTGACAGCATCCGGAGAGTTCGGCAGAATGATGCGACTGGCACAGCCAAGCCCCCTGCTCTGCGGCCCCTTAGACCTGACCCAGGTCAACGGTTGGCATAGATTGGAGGATACTGGCTTGGCCCCAGGCACTGGTCGGCCTTCAGGTTTCGGGTCTAACGTTTTTAAGCTTGGTTTTAGAGTGTTCTAACTAAATACTGTCCGGGGTTTCATCGCGATCGGCCCCATTGGCCAAGCTCGCATCCCCGGCGAGCATTCTTAGCCAGAATGCTCCTGAATTGTGGTGGCGTAGTGGGCCAGAATGGTCGCCTTCCCCGCCCGATTGCTTTCGCCTATTTTCTACAGACAGCGGTGGGCAAAGCCGTTTACAACGCTTTCTTAAGTGGCCCAGCCCGATCTGCAGGTGCATTTTTACTACCCCGATTCACGCTTCAGGCTCCTCTGCGATCTGCATCCCCTCAAAAAAAGGCAACGCCCCATGACTCTTGACGTCACTACTCCCAAAGTTAGCCTCATGGCTGAAGTGCCCGAAGAACTCTATCAGGCGCTCCAGGTGTACCTGGACAGCAACCCCGCCTGGAACCAGCACCGAGTTTTCTGCGCGGCCCTGTCGCTGTTTTTGATGCAAAACGTCAAGGGCAACGGGCCGCGATCGATCGCCAAAGGCCATCGCGACATCAATCGCATCTACCTCGACGCCCTGTTCGACTACACGCCTTAGCCGGCATGTATAGAATGACTGAGAAGTCCGTCATGCCCGCCTCTGCGGGCATCCATCCTGGAGTAGGTTGTCTCATAGGAATTCCCGCATGAGGCCGCTCGCCTCGCTTGCGAACTGACGACAGCCCCTAGTCAACCCAGCCAATGTCGGCATCGCTCAGCATGGGGTTGGGCTGCCCTTTTTGAATAGCGTAGTCAGGCACGCCCCGGTGGTAGGCAGGTTTGTTAGCTTTGGTCTCCACCGGGCGGCGAGGCAGAATATCGACCCCAGAAATGCGGTGGGGGGCTGGGGCCGGCGCTTCGGTCAGCTTCAGAATGGTTTTTTTTGCCTCGTCTAGCTCAGCCTGGGTTTTGGCCAGCGCGTCGGCCTTAGCTTTAGCGGTGGTTTCAGCCTGATCGAGGCTGTCTTTGAGCTCAAACAGTCTGCTCTGCTGAGTTTCAAGGTCTTTTTGCAGCCCGGCAACAGTTTTCTCCAGCTGGGCCTTATCTTTTTGGCTAGCCGCCAGGTCTTTCTCCAGAGCGCTCAGGCGATCGGCCATATCGTTTGGGGCCGGGGGCTGAGGGGCGATCGCCTCGGCAGACTGCTCTGAAGCCACTGGCTTAGCTTCAGCCACCGGCTCAGGCTTTGGCTCAGGTTTCGACTTAGACTCTGGCGCCGCGGCTGGTTTAGCCGTCGCCTTAGTGCGACGACTGGTTGCCGTACGCCGGGCCGAAGAGGCGCGGCGGGTGGGTTTGGGAGCGGCCTCAGTCTCCGGAACGGCGACGTCTGGAGAATCAGCCTTATTCACTTCTTCTTTGAGGAGGTCGGAGAGGCGTTTTTTGGTCATGGCTGGTTCCAGTCTCGCTGTAGTTCTTCGGCAACTCGGCAGTAGTCAGAACGGGCCTCCTGGTTGTTTTTGCCGCGCCACTTGAGGATGGGCAGACCCTCTAGGGCCGCCCGCTCATGAGCTTTGTAGGCGCGAATAAACGCATTGCAGGCCGGAATTTTTAGCTCCAGCAGGGTGTTCTGAGCTTCAATGGCTTCGCCGACGCTGCGGGAATCCACCTTCGTCAACAATACTCGATGAGACACCCCGCTGGGCGCTACCGCTTCATTCACTGTAGTAATCAAAACGGCTAAATCCATCGGTGCGGGAGGTGTTGGCAACAACAAGTAATCAGCCGATGGAATCACCGCGGCCAAAATCGCCGAACCCAGCGCTGGCGGCGTGTCAACAATAATCAAACTGTGGTCGTGCTCTTGGCCTAGGCGAGCCAGGCGGGCTGGGTTCGTTTGGGCCTTGACCTCAAAACCCAAATCGACCGGGCTGCGGCCCGTCCACCACAGGGCCGAGCCCTGGGGGTCAGCGTCTACCAGCAGCACCGAGTGGGTTTCGGCAAACACCGCCGCCAGGTTGACGGCAGTGGTGGTTTTGCCCACGCCGCCCTTGCCGTTAAACACCGCTAGCACAATCGGGCGAGCCAAAATTACATCTCCCCAAGACTTTTAAAAGGGCTTGCTCCAAGGGCTAGACAGTCGCGCCATGCTCACTTGAGCGGCTCTCACCAACGCCCCAACCTACGGAATAGTACTCCAAGGCTGCACTAATGACATCACCAAATC
>PYGV01000012.1 GCA_003022385.1 filamentous cyanobacterium CCP3
CATCTCCAGATGCTCGATCAATGGCCGAGCGCCCTCAAAGAACGCCTCATAGAACCGCTGATCTGGCGACTGCACCAGCACGATCGCATCGGGATACTGCTCTTTCACTTCCAAGTATTGCCGCATATCACTCGGCATCTGCGATCGCTCATCCTTCGGTTCCTGCTCCACTTCGGGTGCTGCCTGGGCCTGAAGCTGAGCCTTAGCCGCCTCAGCAAACCCCTGCTGCACGATGTTTTTAGAGAAAATCTGAGCGAAGGCGCGATCGGGTAGCCGCGACTCCCCACCCCGCAAACTCTGCACCGCCGTCTCCTTAAACTCGATGTGCCCCTCGCTCCGCACCCGAAACACCATCTCCGAGTCGATGAACATATCGCCGTTCTGAGTCAGGTAGTGGGTCAGGTACAGCTCATTCCCCTGCCGCTCTACCACCAGCGGAATGAAGGGCTCATTCTCGATCCGCAGGTGAAACTCCTGGGAGGTCATCACCTCCTGCTCAATCCCGGCATTCCTCAAAAACCGCAAAATCCGCTTCTCCAGTTGGCCCATCGGGGGCAGATTGGGGACAACTGGGGACGCCAGATTTTCTGCTGGCTCTATGGGTTCTGGGCTGGGTTGACTGGTGATCGCAGGCACAACCGGCTGAGAAACAACTGGTGGCTTCACCTCCTGGATCTCCACCTTCTCCAACGTCGGCAGCGAAACCCCCATTAACTGCCGCGCCACCTCCTTAAACTCAAACGCCGCCAGCGTGTAGTTCCGCTGGTGCATCACCACCCCCAGCACTCGCTCCAGCCGTTCTGGCGGGATAACGACTTCCATGCGATCGGCCACCGAATAGAAATCCGAACCCGCCGCCGCAATTAGATCCTCATCCAGGTAATAGCGCCCACCCGACTCCTTTGATTTCGGTGCTTGCAAAATGACCCCCTCCCCTGCCTGCTGTGGCTTCAGCAGCAACAACTCATCGAGGGTCTTCACCGTCCCCTGCCTATTGGTTAACTCCGTCAGGAACCGAAACACCTGCTGCGGCTCCTTCAAGGCCACTGGCTCCTTGGTCAGCTCCGACTCAATATCAAAGCCCTTGGGCATAATCAGCCCCTGGCAGACCTCGCCCCGGTAGTCGGTGTAGTTCACCAACTTGCCGTTGGAGTACTTCTCAAACGCCTTGATCAGGTTGCCGGTGAAGATTTGCCGATTGACCCGCCCCGCTTCCTGCTGCATGTCGAACAGCGAGTACACACTGTTGCCAAACCAGTCTTCGGCTTGAACCGTGGCATCGAGCGAGCCGCTCCGCCCCGTGTTGAACTTCGACAACGGCACCGTAATTTGCCGAGCGGAATCCGCGACAAGAATTCTGAGCTTCCAGCGATTGGGTGCCGCTGGACTGCCGGATCGCTTCTTGGCATCAGCCCCTGCCACCACCCCATAGAGAATCGTCTTGCTGGCCGGGGTTACCAACCGCAGTGGTGTCCCAGGCACAAAGGTTTCTAGGACGCCAGAGACATGAGTGAACTGCTGCTCAATGCGGTCGTTAAGTTTCTCAATTGCCTTGCTGTCTTCTTTTTGGGCCACTGCCGCCTGCCGGTAGCGATTGGTCTCCGCTTCCAACTCAGTAATGGTCGTCGCCACCTGTTGCCTGGCCAGCAGGGACAGGGCATCTGGGTCATGGGCATCCACCGCTGATACTTCAGCTAATCCCACCGACTCGCGAACCGCATTGATCGCCTGAAGCTGAGTCAGCGGCTTACTCTCACTCTTGGCCTCCACCAGTTCCAGATACACCGGCCCCGTGAACTCGCTGGCGGTCTCGCTATCATCGGCCATCACCTCCATCCGAGCCAGCGGCCTGGCCTCCAAATCCAGCTGATCCGCCTCCAGAATGTTCTCCCCCATCGCCCGCGCCTGATCCACCAGGTCGCAGTACTCCGACTCAATCAGGCTGTAGACCGCTTCTTGTTCAGCAATGGGCAACAGCGGAATCCGACCCGTCACCCTCTTGATTAGGGCAATATCGGAGGCATCGTTTTCGGCCTTGGCAGCAGGAAAATCTAGCTTGACATTGAGTTCTGGGTCATCGGCCAGCAACTCCGTAACCACCTGCTCCCCGTAGGGATTCATAAAATCCACTACCGTGTTCAGCGAGATATCGGTTTCCCGCGCCGCCGTGGTGTTGGCATTCAGACTGGCCATCTTGCGACAGAGGATCGCCCCCGGTCGCTTTTCTGCTGGAAGGTCACCCATCAATAAGGTGTAGGCAGGCAACGCTACCTGCCCAGTACGATGCACCCGGCCCAGCATCTGCATGAACACGTTGATGTCCCGCTCCGCCTGGGCCACAATCATGTGGCGAGGCCGCTGATCAGCAAACTTCTCCGAGGCGTGCAGCGAGATGCCGGTCGAGCCCGAGCAGTTGAGCAGAATGACGTCTGCATCCCCGGCGTTGAAGCGGGCCACGGCATCGATCCTGCCCTTGGCTGTGGTTTCCTCCCCCAGCCGCACCTTGTAGGCCATGGATCCATCGGCCCCATACTCAATGCCCGCCGTCCGCCCAGTGACTTCGGTAACCTGGTAGCCTGCCTGCTCTAGCTGCTGCTCAATGTAGTCAATCGGGCTAATGGGAATGCTGCTAAAGTCGGACTCGCGAATACAGTCCAAGGCTTCCTCGTAGGCCAGAACGGCATCGGCTCCGAGTTGATCATCGCTGAGGCGTAGCCGAGTGGAGTGGCCCCGGTAGTCTGTCACCACCACGTCCCTGGATCGCTCCAAATACCGTTCCAGTAGATCCCCAAAGGAGAGGCTCATGGCATCCCCAGGACTCAAATCTTGGGACTCCGCGTACTCCTCGATGAAGCTGCCCATGGTGTTGGCCACGGTAATTACCGGCTTTTCGCCCCTTTGGAGCGCTGCAATCGCCTCCTGCACCGTAGCGTCCGCCTTCTGGGCCAGCAATCCCTGCTCAATGCAGTTGTGCATCAGCGAGGTGAAGTTGGTACTCCTGGCTCCCACCTCGCCAATCGCCCCATCCTGCTTCAGGGCCTTCGCTTCCGCCTTGGCCTCATTACTGATCGCTTTTACCGCCTTCTGTTTGGCCCGGTCAAAGTCCTTAATCGCTCGCATCGCCGCCGAGAAGTCGTCCGCTACCTCCCGATCTACCGGGACGGTCTTGGCCTGAAACGAGATGCCCTCATAGGAGCGCTCCCGGCGCAGCATCTGCCCCGAAGCCACAAACTTACTGGCGACAATCTGCTGAAGCGGCACACCCCCACGGGTCAGGATGTTCTCCAGTGCCGTCATGCTGCTGACGCCCAGCCGCAAATCGGTGCGCCGGGCATAGAGATCCATCACATCGGCCCGTTTGGCGTAGGTGGCTGATGAGTAGAACACTCCCGATGACAGGTCGATGAGTTCCCGCACAAAGTCCGCCCGATCCGGTGGCCCCGCTTCCTTCCATCCGCCCTTGCTGCCCCCCGCCTGGTGGGCCTCATCCAGAATCAAAATGGCATTGGGAGCCATCTTGCGCAAAAAGTTTCGCCGCAGCGGTTCCTTCTTCCCCACGGTCTGAATCTGGCTGTAGGTCGTAAACACCGCACTGTAGCGCCCCAGGTTCCCCCGCTGAATCATCGCCTGCATTTCCGCCTGCTGTTTGACGGCTCCTGCGGTCTTCAGCGCCGCGCCATTGGCCAGCGGAATTTCGGTACCGCTATCGGTAATGAAGGGCGTAAACCGCCGCATCCCAATGTCGCCCACATCACGCATCATATCGGCGTAGAGGGGTTTGTCCTTGGTGATGAATAGGGCAATCATGCCCTGCTGCTGGGCGTAACGCATGATGCTGGCACAGATGCGGCCCTTGCCGATGCCGGTCTGGTCGCCCGTGATGAACCCCGCCCCCCGCTCAATGTTGCTGATCGCCAGGGCCGAAGCGTCCACCTGTTCAGCGCTGAAGTATCCGTGCAGTTCAGAAACAGACCCATAGCCCAGTCGAGTGGCCAAGTATTCGTCAATATCGCCCTGCTGCTGCTCGAATCGCTCCAGCGCCTGCTGAGCCGCGCTAGCCATGTTGAAGGGAATCAGAGTCTGAGTTGAAAAGCCCTTGCTCTTGGGCACATAGGCCACCTGCCGGGGCTGGACATCGTAAGTGTCTGCCAGCGGAGCCACAGCTTCGCCAGTTGAAAGAGGAGTATTCATGGTGATTTCCGAGTGAGGTTCTATAGGCTCAGTTCGGCCAGCCACGTCTCTAGCGTGGTCTCGTCGTGCAGGCTGATCCAATCCAGATAGTCCGGATAGCTGGGGGTTACGGGCGTTACCGGAAAGATCCCCCCGTAATAGCCGAGTCGTTCCTGAAACCGCCAGTTGCTCCGAATCAAGGTCTCCGCCCACTGCTGACGCCAATACTCTAGAGCGAAGTCTGGGTCGTCGTCCGGCTCCAGTATCGGAATCTCCTGAGCCCAGTCCAATTCGCTGAGAGTGGTGGCCAGCCCTTGTTGCGTCTCGATTTGGGAGGTTTCCGAGACCGAGTTCTGAATCATTCTGTCCAGCCGGGTTTGCATCAGCTGCAGGTAAGTCGATTTGCTTAGCTGCTCTAGAGCTGGTGGCACTTTGACGATGAATAGCGTTCCCAGGCCCTCCAGTGTCCAGAGGTTGGGAAAGCTGGGGTACTGGCTGGTCATGAACGGGTACGTCCAGGGAGATACGGGCGTGGTGGATAGGTTCATGGGGAATCAACTCCTTAAGTTCAGCAAACGACTTGTAGATAATCGGTACATCAGCGGCAGGTAACGGGCGTTCCGACCGGCCTCGACCCTCAATCACAATCAAATCAATCGGAAAACCCGCGCCCTGTTTGCGGTACAGGTCACCCCAAATGGAAATGTGCTGGGTAACGGCGTACTGCTGGTACAGGGCATAGAAAAAACCTCGACTTTCCAGGGAGTTGTAGCGCTCAGACCGCAGCTCTTCATCCACCCCCAGCTTGCCGCCCAGGATTAGAACGGCGCGACCATCGTCCTTCATCGCTCCTAGAGCTTGAAACGCGATCGCCTGATCAATTTGGGTCGTCCCCCGCAGGTTGCCCGGCAACCTGAACCGCTTACGCTGCCCCTGCGCGTCTCGCACCGCGCCAAAGGGAGGATTGGCGATCACCACGTCATGCAGGCGTTCCGGCTGGTACTCCGCTGCGTCATGCTCCGTGACGGTGTAGCCTTGAACCCGCAAATCAGCGGCGCGATCTGGATTGAGTTCATTGACGCTCACCTGGGCAGGGTCAGTTCCCACCAGCAATGCGCCATGTCCGGCAGAGGGTTCGTAGACGGTGGTTTCGGGAGTAATGCCCGCCAGTGTAGAGGCCAAAAACGCGATAGGAATCGGCGTACTGTAAGCTTGCTGCAACACACTGGTTGAGGAGCGGACGTTTAGGGCTGGCTGGCGATCGTGCAACTCGATCAGCCGATCATAGGTGTCGTGAGTTGTCGCCGAGGTTAGAAGGATCCCATGGGCCGCTCGCACCACTGCCCCCTCCACCGCTTCATCCACCTGCTTCGCCAGCGCCGTGCCAGGATTGACCGGTGTGCCCAACACCAGCGCCGCCTGTTGTCGGGCGACGGTGATCGTCGTAAACCCTTCACCCCCCAGAAAGTGGGCGGTGAAATGGTTCACCATCTGCTGTTGGGCGTCTTCTATCATCCCTACTCACCCATAGCCATACCCACGGCGCGGCTGCGTTGTCGGCTGTTAAGGGGCGTCACTGTCGCCGGTTGGTGCCGCTGCAAATCCTGGCTGAGTTCCCGGTCAATAAAGCGGAAGTAGGCCACATCCTTGGAGGTCAAAGCAGACCTGATTTTGCCGTTGTCAATGCTGAGAATCTGACCTCGCTCTCCCGCCTGAATTTTCAGGCTGTTGGGGGTCTCCTCAATCCGGTACTGGCTGCCCCCTTGGAAAACCCGCTTGCCCTGCACGTTGGGGCGACTGCCGGTGACATCGAGCAGTTTGCGGGCGGTTTTTGCTAGGGCCAGGGCAGTGAGATCACGGGTGATTCCCATGTCGCCCGCTGGCGCAAGGTTGCCCAATTGCCGTACCCGCATGGGGGGCTCGGGGGACAGACCATCAATCCCCTGAATCTGAATTTGCTGGCGGGCTTTCATGAAGTCGGCCTCTTGGGAGGCCACCATGTCGTTTTTGAGGATGTCTAACCCCCAGCGAGTTTTGCGAGCCGTCATCAACTCGATGCCTTCGCGATCTGAGACAGTGACCATGCGGCCCTTGGAGCTGACCACGTAGTTCTCCGCCACGTAGAAGCCTCGACCAGGGCTGTAGGCGGTGCCGTATTTCTGGAGCAAATCCACCGCTGTAGAGGCGACCTGCCGACTGCGGATATTAGCCGCCAGGGCCACCACCCGTTCGGTCAACTGCTGAGACGAGCGCCGCATCACCCGAGTGGTCTGCTGCATCCATTTCTGGGTAGCTTTTTCGACCACCTGCTGGTTCTGGCGCTCCATCACATTGAGGATAGAGACCACCTTGGGGGAGGCCATAGCCAGGGGCTGAGCCGCGACTCGGGTAGGCGCAGGCTGGCTAGCGGGTGATAAATTTTCTGGCTCTACCAAAGACAGGGCAGGCTCGACCTTCTGGAGTAGGGGCACCTCGGATTCCGCTGCTGCTTTGATCGGAGACACGGGCATAGGAGTGGGAGACACAGCATCCCCGACTCCAGGCGGAACGGCTGCTATTGGCTCCTCATGGGAGGCTTCCGCCTGAGGCACTTCCGCCTGAACAAGTGGATCGGGCTCTAGTCGGTTGGTCTCAACTGACCCCTTGCTCATCCGATAAACCAGTTCATCTCCGGCCTTGATGTTGATCGTCCCTTTGGCTCCAGTGGTCGCTTCAGCGCCCGCCTGCGGAGGCGCATCTACCGCCGCCTGGAGCAGCTTCAGCGTATTGGCATTGAGCTTGTTGACGGGGTCTTTATCGGCATAGCCTTCGCGGTAAACAATCTCGCGGCCCATCTTGATCTCGATGGGCTCAGCGACGGCTTGAGGCAGATCTAAAGCATCCTCGGCTTGCGCATCCGGGGTATTACTCTCAGAGTCCTGTTCCTTTTGTCGAGCGGCCTGGAGCCGCTCGCGCAGCATCTGGATAAATGCCTGTACAGCCTCGGCGGTCAATTGAGCCGTGGCCGCTGCCATTTCGCTAGAGGCCAGGGTAGTGTGAGCATAGTCCTGCTCGATTTGTTTCGCTTCTCCGGGATTCACTACGGCTTGCATGGTTCCTCCTTTAGGGGGTCTAGTCCTTCTAACTCCATCAGGGGCATGATTGTGATGCGGTTAATCACCTCCAGCCCTTGAACCGAAAAGTAGGCGGTGTCGCCATCGATCAGCCACTCCACCAGGGTTGGCGTATAGTCAATATCCACATCGGCGCACTGGGCATGAATCCGCCCATCCCGCCAGTGAAACACCGTCACATCGTCGTACAGCAACTCAATCTCGCGAGGCACATAGTCAGCACCTAGAGGCGGCTGATCTAACACCAACGCCAGATCAGCAGCGATATTGGAGTAAGCCAGCAGGGCGGTGACCGTATCCACCGGCAGCTTCGCCCGCAGGGTCTGCGCCAGCATGAGATCGGGGGATTGAATCGTTGTTGTCATGGGTTTTCTCCTAGAGCAAACTGCTGTATTTATCGATCAGGCCAGCGGGGTCGGGGTAGGCCGAGTTGACCGGGGCTTGGGGCTCCGGTAGCATCGCTTCCACCATCTGTCGCCGCTTTTCTAAATCAGCGGCAGTAGGCATCCGCTGGGGGCTGCGGC
Organism: filamentous cyanobacterium CCP3; assembly: GCA_003022385.1. Taxonomy (GTDB): domain Bacteria; phylum Cyanobacteriota; class Cyanobacteriia; order Phormidesmidales; family Phormidesmidaceae; genus Nodosilinea. The sequence goes on from PYGV01000012.1 coordinate 7,808, forward strand.
GCACCAAGCGAGCGTGGATCTTGGACCACAGAGCTTCGCTCCCCTCACTGGCCTGAATATCAGCCTTGGGAATTTTGATCGCCTGCTGGATGGGAATCGCGGCTTCCCCTCGGGAAGTAAAACCGGGGTTGATTAAAATGCATTTGCCCGGCGGCAGGCGGAGAAACTGGCTGGGTTCAAATAGTTTGCGGGTGCGCTCTTGATCAGAGATGGTGGTGCTGGACTTACCGCCACCACGATTGCGCGACTTTTGCTTGTGCTGGATTTCTTCGTCCCCCAGAAAGTCGGAGAACATGCGGGCCGCTTCGTATTCTTGGGGGTTGAAGACCGCTTTGGTGGCACAGGCTCCCAAGATGGCGCGAGCCAGTTCGCGACCGTAGGTTTTCTCTAACTGCACCAGGTTTTGGAAGCCGAGGATGACCGCCAGCCCATCCTCTCGGTTCTCGTTCAGCCACTGCACCAAGGTGGGCAGGTAGAGGGTGGGCAACTCGTCGATGGCGACAACTAGCGGATCTTGCCGACGTTGGGCCACATTGCGGGTGACCAGCATGTGCAGCACGGTGGCCACCAATGGCCCCACCACGTCCCGCCGTTCCCGATCCATCCCCAGAATGAGCAGCTGCTTGCCGGTCAAATCAAGGGGAATAGAGGTTTGACCACAGAAGGCCCCCAGTACCCCCTCTTTCATAAAACGGGTGAAGGTCTCGCTGGCGCTGCCGACAATGCCGCTGGCCGTTTTCTCGGCATCCTTGACCCCGATGAGTTGATTAAAGGAAACTCGAATCCAGCTGTTCATGCCTTGAGCTGCCGCCACCCGGTTGCCCAGGTTGGTCAGCCCGAGCACCGCCTGGGCGGTGATGATGTCGGGATACTGAGTGGACTTGGCCAGCATCAGCAGGGCTTCTGTCAGCTGATCGCCAGCGGCGGCGAAGAAGCCATCCTCGGTGCTCTGGGTCATCAGCCGAAAGTTTTTGTTCAGCACCGTGGCAATTTGCCGCGCCATCTCGGCATCGGACTCGCTGCGCAGAAAGTCGATGGGGTTGCACACCTCGGATTCAGGAAAGCCAGGGGCTAGCACTCGCACGTCGTAGCCCAGTTTGGCGGCGTAGGCGGCATGGCGAGCACTTTGGGTCGGGTACTTAAAGTCGTACATTGCTACCGGTAGACCCTGGTCAAGGGCGGAGCGGATCAGCGGATCGATGACGCTGAAGGTTTTGCCGGAGCCTGGCCCACCACAAACGGCGATGCCCCGCTGGAGGTCGGGCAGGTATAGAGACCGGGCATCTTGCTTGCGGGTAGGCTTGCCAATGTAGAGGGAAACCGCGTTGCGCTTGCGCTCTTGAATTTGCCGCACCGCACGCTTGCGGGCGGCGGATTTTTCTTTGCTGCCACCAAAGCGGCTGGTGGCAAGCTTACCTTTCTTGCCTTGGCTCATCAGCGAGAAGGCGGCAATCAGAACGACACAGCCGAGCAGGGTGAGCCCTTGGCGGGACTGGAGTGAGGTCACCAGCTGAGAAATGGATTGAGTAGAGGTGGAATCCACCTGACCCAGAATTGAGGGGTGTTCGGTGTAGTAACGCATCAGCGCAGCACCTCATAGCTATTGGGTGGTAGCTCAATGCCCAGTTGCTCCAGTGCCCAGAGGTATTCCTCAGGAAACTGGCTGCGGGTGCCCTCGGGTGCCGCCGTTAGATACTCGGTCAACTGCTGCTGGTAGGCGTCGCGTCCGCCCTGTTCTTGCAGCACTTGGGTGTAGCGCTGAAGGGCTAACTCGCGAGCAAGGTTCAGCGGGATATAGTGACTAAGCACCGGGTCATCCTCCGGCAGCAGCGACCGGCAGGCAGCTTGGGTGTCCAGGTGAATCAGCACTTCCTGGTAGGTCTCGCCTTCACCGGCCCCGATTAGGAAGTAGCTGCCGGAGGCTGTTTCAACTAAGCCCCATAGTTTGGTGGCCTGAGTCTGGGGGGGCAGGCAGTCGTAGACCGCTTCGGGAATGGGGTCTGATGCCCGAGCCAGATTGAGGCCCACAACAGAAATTAGACCGACCAGCAGGAGACAGAGGCCTGCAAGACCAGCAAATACAGCGCGGTTAAGTCTCATCGCTAAACTCCTTAACTGAGATAGTTCATGGGGTTTTGGGGCTGGCCGTTCTGGCGCATCTCAAAGTGCAAATGCGGCCCTGTTGACCAGCCGGTGCTGTTGGCACGACCGACCGGATCGCCTTGGGCGATGATGTCGCCCGCTTGGACAAAAAAGCCTTGTAGATGGGCGTAGTAGCTCTCTAAGCCATTGCCGTGATTGACGATAACGAGCCTGCCGTAGCCGCTGGTAAGGGAACCGCTGATGCCAGCGAAGGTGACTTGTCCGCCGTCAGCCGCTCGAATGACGGTGCCGGTGGGAGTGCCAAAATCGGTGCCGCTGTGGAGACGGCGATCGCCATGAATTGGGTGAGTGCGATAGCCAAAACTACTGGTGATGCCATAGCCCGGTGCGGGGTGAATAAACCGTCCAGTAGCAGTACCTGGAGAGCCTGAAGCTCTTACGACAGGTGCTGGGTTGGGTTTAGGTTCGCCGGTCTGCGGGTCAATCCCTTTCGCCGTAGCGGCGTCGGCTGAATCGGTGGTCGAAAGGCCTTCCTTGATTTGTCCCAAGAAGACCATGCCCTCTTCCTGCACCGGTAGCCAGGGAATGGGGCCGATGAAGTAGGGAGTGCAGCCCAAGTCCACAAACAGGTTGCGAACGCACATGCGAAAGTACAGCCCGGTTTCAGCGGTGCCGGAGGCCTCATCGGTCTCTAATACCGCCACCTTGAACGCATTGCCAAAGGGATGGCGACCGGTAGGTTCAACCCCACCGTTGGCGGCGGCCAAGGCCCCGCGTCCGCCGCGCACCTGCTGGTACTTGCCAGAGACCCACTGGGTGCCTTCCACCAGCGTGGGCTGACCAATTTCCAGGTGGGCGCAGTCAGCCTCACAGGGGACATTGAACCCCTCCACATAACTGCCGCTGATCGTGTTGGTGCGGTTGCCTTCCGCCGCGCCAAACACCACATCCACTTGGCCTACCACCACACCCTGCTCCACGATGGGGTTGGGGAAGTCGGCGAAGGGGACATCGGCGAGACCTGGCACCTGGTCGATAACGGACTGCTGCCAGTCGCGGAAGCTCTCCAGCGGAGCCTCTATCAACCCTGGAATATCCCCTAGTCCGTACTGCTCCAGGTCGAGGTCTCCCAGGCTGAGCCCAGCCAAGGCTTCATCTTGGAGCACCTCGGCGATCGTAGTTTGCGGGTCTACTTCCCCCTTGAGCAGGTCAGCGATCGGGGCCACCGACTCTACCGGGAGGTTGGCTAAATCCGGCACAGCTTGCACCAAGTCCCCCAGGGTTTGCCAGGCCACCAGGGCAAAATCTGCCAGTCGTAGGGCAGGCCAATCCAGCCCCACCAGGGCGGCGATTTCATACAGCGAGAACTGCTGGAGCTGGAAGCTCTCCTGAAAATCACCCAGCTGCATGTACTGGTCAGCTGTTTGACCAGCCTGCCAGACCCGCGATGGGTCGTAGCCCAGCAGACGGATTAGATCTGCCGGAGCCTCGAAGGAGCCCGACTCTAGCACCGCAGGTAGGGTGCGTAGGGTAATCTGCGCCCAATTAGGTTTGGTGCCTAGAATTTGATCCTGAATCATGGGCACAGGTGTTCCCGGTTGGAGGCTGGAGTGGGCCGGTTGCACCCGCCAGCTATGGAGCGCGATCGCCAAAATTAGAACAAGAATTCCGATCACAGGCCGCCATGGCGGCCTGCGCCTGAAAGAATATGAGGTCATGGCTTTAACCTGAGTAGAGAACCTAGAGAGCGGTAAAGTTCAAAGGCGGATCGTCACGGGCATTAGCCCCCCACTCCGCCAGGCGGGTAATCACCTCAGGGGAGACTCCGGCTTGCTCGGCGGCAGCAGGTACGGCTAGGCCACCTTGGGCCAACCGCAGAAAGTTTTGTAGTCGGTTCCACAAATCCTGGTTTTGCGCGATCAGTCCTCTGGATTCAGCCACCTGAAGCCCTCGGCGCACATCCCCTGGCCCCAGCAATGGGTGAATGGGAGAAGCAGAGTTCACGACGACGGTGTGATAGTCGGGCTCGCCGGTACCGAAAGCGATGCGAAATTTGTAGAGGCGGCGATTGCCCCCAGCCGTCTCGGTGATTACCGTCAGCAGGGTGCCACTGGCCCTGGGCAGATTCTCAAAAGCCAGCCCCTGAATCCGTCTCAGATGAACCACCGAGGGACGACCCGAGACACAGCCTGAGCCCGCAGCGGTAGAGCAGAGCGGTTGATCAAAATCGAGGACTACTCGGGACGGATCATCGATCCATACCCGCACAATGCTTTCGTTCGTCGGGATAAAGCTCAAGTTGGTACCATAACCGGGCCACAGGTGAATGACGGGGGCCTGACTGCCGGTTAACCCTTGGGCATGGCTGGCAGAAACGGAATAGGCTGACTGAGCTTGAGCAGGGTGGGATGAGATACTTGCAAGAGAAAGTGCCCCGGCCACAATCCAGGGAGTCCAAGGTGTTTTCATAGCGCCACCGTTTGATTCACGTACACGTCGACCTCAGTGCCTGGTGGCAAATACCAGACGATGGGGCGATTCAAAATTTCATCCAGGGCCGCCTGATTTCGCGACTCCATCTGCCCCGACAGCTGCTCAAACGCGCCTTCGAGAATCCCGGCTAGAAGATTGGGCTCTCCGGTGTCCTGGGTGATCGCGCTACCTCCAACAGAGGTGATAACCGAGGATGTTTTGGGTCGATTCACCAACCCTGCCGCCCGAGATAACCCGGCCATGGCCGCCATCGTGGCATCCATGCGAGCGATATCCATCCCTGGGTCGTCGTACTTCTGAGCGATCAGGGGAGTGCCCTCTACCCCTCGCAGTTGAACGGCTCCAGCGGACAGCGGGATCTCTTGACCGGCCTGAATGAACGAGACCACCGCGAGCTGCACCAGGCCGCTGTCCGCTACCGATGTCACCTGTACCACTAGCGGTGTTTCTGCTGGTAAGCCGATCTCTCCACTGGCGCTCAGCAGAGGCTCGGTCAGCTGCACCACGAACTGAGGGCTGTCTGTTTCTGCAGCCCCTGCTGACCAGATCAAAGGTGTTTCCAACACAGCGGGGGCTTGGGTGCCGGTCAGCAGCAGGGGCGATGTCGGGGGCAAGGCCACCGGCTGGCCCTGGAGAATGGCTGCCTCTTCGGCATGGTTAATGTCACGGGGTGAGGGTAGGGTGCTAACTTGAGCCACTGGCGCTGGAGCCTCCGTGACTAGCGGTGCAGAGGTTTCCTGCGGTAAGGGACTGCCCTGTCCGTAGCTCCCCAAATGGGACAGTGCTAGCCATCGTTCCGTTGGATCGACGGCGGGTTGATCCGCAGATTGGGAAACGACGGGACGGGCTGAAACCGCAGGGGAGACGGGGGCTGGTCGAGGCAGTGTTGGTGCTGGCGTGGGTCGCGCCGCTACAGGTTGGGGAGGCCGTGCCGGGGGTGGAGGTGTGGGAGAAAACTCTGGGCCTTCTCTGGCGGTTGGCGCTTCCGGTTGAGCCGTAGGCTCTTCATCGGCTAGAGCTTCCAGTTCAGCCTGCTGACGCCCCATCGCTAAATCGGTGAGCAGCTGGCCCCGGTCATCAGTAGCACTCAGCTCAGTTTCCTCAACCATAGGCTCTGGAAAATCGGCTTGCACCTCTTCAGCCGGTGGAGAGTCGTTCTTCATTACCCCGCTAGTGAAGACGGCTAAGACGCCAATCACCAGACCGGTTCCAGCTGCGACAACGCCCAGCTTGGTAAAGGGGTTAGCCGCCAGGGATAGCTTGGGCTTTGGATCGCTTAAGGCCTGCCCATCAATATCCTCAGCATCCAGAAGGGGTTCTGGGTCCAGAGGGGTGGCGGGTGAAACTGGATAAGCATCCTGTGCTTCGGTGGCGACAGGTTCTGGTAGGTGGAGACCGACCAGGTCGGCCATCTCTTGGTCATCCCACAGATTATTGGGTGTTGTCACTACAAGTCCTCCCGTTCAAGTTCACGGATGGCGTAGATTTGCAGGCCAGTTTGGCGAATGCTGTAGATAGCCTGCTCCAGCGGAGTTTCGCCATCGGGCACGGCTGGCGCGGTGACGGCCTCGACAAACACCTCCCGATTAAAGGGAATCGCCTGGCCCAGGGCATTGGCATCGTTAAAGACATAGAGATGAGCCACCACCGCCACCTTCCAGCGGCCCTCCCCAACCACCTCAGGGCTGCCGACATGGTTGATTACCATCACCACCTGACTCGTGCCGGTGAAGACTCCCGGTGGGGTCAGTTCGGCTACCCGCTTCAAAAAGTCCTGGCGGAAGTCTTCAGAAAAAGCAAAGCTGGCTTGCCAACTGGCGGTGGCAATATTGCGTCTGCCGCGTTCCACCTCAATCGGTAGGCCAGGGTCGGCCCTGGGCTGGCTGGCCTCTTCTGCCGTGGTGGCAGGCAGGCTGCCGCTCCAGTTGAACATCAGCACCAGAGTGTCATTGACGAAGCGCCGAATGGTTTCTGGAGTGCGCTCCCGAGAGCCCATAGTGCCGACTCGAATCGCCTGCCCGTCCTGCATTTGCACCAGGGTGGGGGCATCCTGGCGGCTGATGCGGCTCAGGGCACCGGCCTGAAGAAACAAAACCACCAGCATTACCAGCTGCAACCCCACGCTGCCCAAGACAAACAGGGGTAGGTAGTTTGTGTTGCGTTTCTCAATCAACTGCACCATGGGACATGTCCTTGTGAGTGAGGTCAGCGACGGACGCGGTAGGCCCGACGTCGGGCCGAGTAGCCAGGGGCACGGGCAATGCCACCCATGGCCCCCGTCCCTGCGATCACCCCAGCGGTACTGGTGAGGGCTCCAAAAACCGTCATGCCACCGCCCGACGCCAGGGCCAGAGAGAGAATGGGAGCCAGCAGACCGAGAAAGAAGGGGGCAATCAGGGGATGGGAATCCCCGGCATTGAGTACCGCCAGGGAGACCAGGCCCGAAAGGATGTTGAAGCTGAGTTTGGCGATCGCCAAAGAGAAGAACCCCGTCAGCCAGGCGAATAGTGGTTTGGCCCCCACCGGCAGCAACGATCCGCCCACGGCGAGCGGCCCCAGGGTGGCGGTCAGCAACAAGGAAGCTTCAATCAGCCACTGAAAGGCAATATGCAGCGCCATCAACAGACCTCGGGTCACGGTCTGAAAGCCCGAACCCATTAGCGCTCCTCCAAACCGCAGGCCCGAGTCGAGGGGATTGTCCCCGGCCTGAGCCGCCTCCAATGCACGGGATAGGGCATTGGGATTGCCGGTTCTAGCGCGGTAGTCTTCGATAAACTCGTGGGCTTCAATCGCCGCCAGCTCAATGCAATTCGCCCGTTCTTCGGGGTTTTGCAACTCATAGCACTGGTTGCGGCGCTGAATGATGGTCTGCTCCACCGAGCCTTCTAGAACCGCCGCCTGATAGGCCTCTTGCAGGCGGATATCAGCAGCCGTGTAGGACAAGACATCCTGGTTGACTTGGTTAATGTAGTTGCGGATGTCCAGGGTGATGGCCGCCAGGCGATCGCCGTTGTTAGAGAGCAGCACAATCACCAGCAGCGGCCAGATGAAGTCGGCGTAGGCGCGGCTGCTTTCCCCTTCCACCATCTGCCGCGTCCACTGGGTCATAAAGAGGAGCAAAGTCGCGACAGCGAACAAGACCCCGACCCGAGCCAGGGCAAAGTAAAGGCCCCCCTGAAGCACGCTCTCCCAGAGCTGGTTCCAGCTTTCAGCCACCGCTTCAGACGCGACAGCGCCGCCCTCAATGATGTCGGCGGTATCGCGGGGTAATTGGGCGATCGGTGAGATGGGCCAATCCAGCAGCATGGGGGTTCACATCTAAATTGACGTCATGACAAACAGACGTCTAGAACAAACGGGCCTGGGCGCTAATTTGCAGGGTGTCGAGGGCATTGCCCAGCTCTTGCAGGCGGCGGGCACGGGCCTCTTGATCCAGGTTCTGAGACATGTTGGCCAGGTTGAGGTTGGTCAACTGGGCATCCTGGCGAGATTGCAGCAGTTCTGACTGCACGGCCCCGAGAATTTCTGACTGACGCGCATTTTGCTGGGCCATCTGCTTGATCGCCGCCTGGGTGGACACAGCGGTCTGAGCCGAGTCGGCGTGCTGCTGCACCTGGCCGATGGTGTCCTCAATCCAGGTGATTTTGTCGCGGGTGGCGGCTTGCCCGCTCTGGCCCAGCACCGCATCGACTTGGGCGCGAGTGAGCTGCCGGTCAACTTCATTGGCGGTTTCAAGCCCCGCATAGATGCTGTCGGACTGGGCTAAATCGCCCTCCAAGATGGTCGCCAGTTCCGTCGAGATTTCGGAACGTACCCGGTTGGGGTCAACCAGGCCCAGATCGCCCAGGACGTTTTGAATCACACCCTCCAGATCGCCGGGCAGCGGCGTGAGCAGGCCAGAGAGGGTTTGCTCGATATAGGTTTTGCTGGTCTCGAAGGCCTGGCGGAAAATGCTGAAGATATCAGTAAAGGCGGTATCGACCTGGGAGGCGGCGGCAGGTTTGATGGGTGCCACCAGCAGGGTAGTGGCCAGGATGGGAAGTAGGGCAACGCGAAGGCGCGGGTTCATGAATGACCTCCAGTGGGTAGGGAGTTGAAAGAAGACAGGGGAACTTCAGGATGGGGATTGCGCTCGGCAAACCAGCGCTCTGTAATCACGGAGAGGGGTTCACCGGATTGAATCGAGAGCACCAGTAGCCGGGCGAATTCTGCCAGGCCGGTGAAGGTATCGGGGGCATGGCGCAGCACTAAGTCTCGGGTCGTCTGCTCATCGGGGTTATTGGCCACGGCGGCCAACTGGGCGAAGGCGGGATAGTAGCGGCAGTAGGTATAGAGGCCGTTGTTGTCCAATAACCACTGGCTGTAGATGCCCTCCCGTTTAGGAAAGAAGCTCTCGCTGGCATTGCGGCTGATGACAGACTTGGGATATTTGAGAATGCGCTCAAAGCTGTCTACCGCCATGGGCTGAATGCGACCAATCAGGCGAGTGGTCAGGTTTTGAAAGATCTTGGCGCTGGCGGGCGATTTATGGACGGTATCGGGATCTTGAGCCGAGATAATCACCCGAATCCCGGCCTTGGCTCCGTTGGCGCAGAGTCGGCCAATCAGGGCTCCAATTTCGTCAAACTCAAACAGGATGGGGGCTTCATCGATGAAGAAGATAGACGCTGGGGCTTCTAGGGCTCGCCGCAGGGCAGCGGCATAGGCAGAAAGGGCAAGCACAGCGGCATCTTCTTCGTTGGATAGATTGCGCAGGGCAAATACCAGCAGTTGAGCATCGGTCGGAAAGCTGGAGGGAGCCGAGATCGCCCGCCCCACCCGGCTGGAGAGCCAAAACCTGAGCCGTAGATCGATCATGTCCAGAGCCTTCGCGATGTTGCCGCCCACCTGGTTCAGATCCAGCTTTTCTGGGGTGCAGAAGTCGAGAAAGTCAGCTAGGGTCGGCATACTGCTCCAGGCCGCTGAGCCTAAGCGACCTTCCATCGCTTCCAGATAGCGCCGCTGAATCGGGGCATCGGCGAAGAAAGCATTGAGGGCCAGCACTAGAATCGAGCGAATGGTCTGGGTCATCACCGAGCTATTCGCTCCCGAACCCACAATCATGGTCAGCAGCGCCGACTCCAGGAATGACTGAAAGTCGTCGAGGCGTTCTTTGCGCTCGTCACCCGGCAGGTGACGCAGGTCAGGCAGCTCGAACAGGTTGTTAGACTCGCGGGAGATGTCGAAGTAGGCCCCCCCCACCAGTTGGGTGTAATCGGTGAAGGTCGAGGAGCCATCGGGCTTGGGAAAGTCGAGCGCGACTACTGGGAAGCGGTGGGCCAGCGCCTGGGTGAGGATGCCAGAGACCAGGACAGATTTCCCGGCTCGGGTGGTGGCAAACAGGCCCAGATTCTGGTGCTGGTTGAACAAATCCAGATGGATGGGTTGCCCCCCTTCTTCAGCAATCAGCTCAAAGCCACTCCTATCGCAGGGCTGGGTCACCACCAGCGGCATTAGCCCCGGTGCTTCGCCAGTCAGGTAGAGCTGCCGCCGTCCAAAGGGGGTCGCCATCAGCGCTTCCCAAACAATCGGCAGCGTCTGAAGCCACACTTTCCAGGCGTAGTCTTGCTCGCGCTCTACCCAGGCCGGGCGGCGAAAGCAGCTTTGGATATAGCGACAAGCTTCATCTAGCTGCTCCAGATCCGGTCGATGCACCAGAAATACAACAGCCGTGTGAATGGGTAGGGCACCCTCGAAGAGTTCCTCCTGGGCCTCAATCGAGCGCTTCATCTTCAACTCAGCGGCCACATCTACCGAGTGACTGTCTTCAGCCAAAGTGGCCGTCAGGTTTGACTGCTTCAGCATCCGCTGCACGGTGGTTTTCACCAGGGTTTCGTTGGCCCGCGTCAGCTGGCAGAAGATTTCGGTATCGGCCACCGTCTCGCGGGAGAGGATCTCCCACAGGTAGCGGAGCTGGGCCGATTCACTGGCCCAACCCCCAGGCTTTTCGAGGAACGTTAGCGGGGCTGCATACTGGCCCTTGACCTTGACCCAGGTTTTCCCGGCGGTGGGCACCCCGGCTCGCGTCAGCAGTGTGGTGCTGTGAATGTCGGAGTTGACCTGCTCGTGTAGGCCATCAGAATCCAGGATGATTAGTTGGGGAATGTTGATGGGGTTACTGGCGTTAAAGCGGTTCCACAGCAGTGCCCACAGATCCGATTCGCCAAGAGGTTTGACCGAGAGACCCATCTTGGTTGAGAGCACCTGCTCCCAGAGCAAAAAGCCGTCGGTAAAGGCCTTGGTGATCACCGTTTGCAGGCGCTGGTTTTTGGCCTGGCGCAGCTCACCTGTGAACGACTTCCACAAGGTTTCGCCTCTGCTGATCACCTTCTCGATGATGTCCTGGGCTCCTTCGGTACCGCTCTGGACGGTGTAGGTGACGTACAGCCGCAGGAACTTGGGTTTGCGCAGGCCCTGCTGAGTGAGTTGTTGGACTCGGGCGCGTTCAGCGGTGAGCAGGAACTTTAGAGCTTGGTTGGAGGCGATCTGGGTGAGTTGGGCTAAGGCCTGTTGGCGATCGCAGTCTGCCGAAAACGACCCCAGATGAATCGTCAGCCGCTCGCCGTTGGGCAAATCCTTCAGCCCCGATTCCAGCTGGTCAAAGACCGTCTTGACCTGATCGTCGGTCAATGTATTGTGGATGCCCCGGCAGTCGAAGCCAAACACAAAGCAGAGGTGCTCCCGGTTCTTGCCCTTCGTGAGAACGTAGGCTCCAACCTGCCGCCCCCGCAGTTCAATTCGCAGCATAGCGGCGAGGTTGAGCGCATCTTCAAAGGGCGTCAACGTGCTGACGAACTGGTTGCCGAGCTTGAGTCGGTGTTTGCCGATGGTCTGTTTCATCGTGAATAAACCTCAGATATCGGGCATAGCCGCGACTCCAGGTGGGAGTCGGCACAAATTTTGCGGTGAACTTCCAGCTCTGCCCCCCGGTGAGAATCCACCAGGTAGACATGCCCCAGGCGGCAATGAATCCAATCGAAATCCAGCTGAGGCTGAACCCTCGGCCTAACAGATAGGAGGCCCCCGTGATGCAGAACCAGGGAATGATCTGGTCGGCTGGAATGGGGCCTAACCGGGGTTGCGCTCCCAGGATGGTGTTAACGGGACGAAATTGAGATGCCATAAGCCGCTACTGGTGCTGAAAGGACGGTGTAGAGCTGCACCCTCGATCTGAATGGCCGCACAGCGACAACTAGCCGGTGATCAGCGTCGTTAGAACATCGCCAGCGGTGACGGCAATGATGATAATTAGCGGTGTGCGGGCAATAGTTTGCCAATCCTCGTCGTTGCGAGCGCTGTTGATCACCCGCACCAGCGAGATGCCGACATAGAGCAGAAACAGGCCCCGCAGCACGTTGAAGACCAGGGGAATGGCGTCGCCCGCAGCGGTGCCAAAGTTGGTAGTCATCCAGGTTTCAGCCCCACCAAAGAATTGGGCTTGGGCGGGATAGGCCAGCAGGGTGATCAGCCAGAGCAGCCCTAAACCCAGGAGCCGCCCAGCCTTTCGCCTAAAGCCCTGGGCCTTAGATGCCCGTCTGGATAGGGAACGGGAGGGTATTATGTCCCACCTCCAGGCAAGGCCTGTCAACCCTGCCATTACCAGCACCACGAGTAAGGCGGGGCCATGGATGAGGACATCTAGAGCGAGACATAGGAACGCTACGGCGAGTAGCGGCAGGTCTGGAAGCGGATTCATTCGACCTACCAGTCGTTCCACCAACGGAAAAATGTAGAGAGTTTTCATGGCTCAAATGAATTGAGTCTGACTGATGATTGAAGTCTCCTGAAATCAGTCAGATGACATGACTCGCGTGCTCACCAATGAGTGACCTATGTCACTTGAATTGCGTAATTTTTCGATCAATATAGCAATATTTTCTGGTGGTGGGGAAATGTCAATCTAAATTGTGGACTTAGACTCAGATAGCCCATAGTCACGCCTAAAGCCTATACAAGATGGTAGATATCGTGGCTGATTCTGTAATCTTGCGTCATGTTAATCAAGCTATTGAGCAATCTCTACTGATACTTAAGCAAGAAGATATTTTTTATACTTAGGTTATACATAATTCCCATTTGCCGGAATTTCTGCCGTCAATTATTAACGCAATTTACGGCGCACAAGAACTCTATGGTTACAGTCGAAATTGATCTATAAAAAATTTTTGAAAGCGACGCAACGGCATGTTATTAGGTTCCCTTTTGCCACAGATGTTTTCAACTCAATAGTTAAGGTTTAACTGACAAAATGACACAACAACTGATTTACAGACACAAAACAAGCTTATTGACGTCAATACGTCTTGATGTCTCTAAATTCACCATCTTAAATGCGGCAGGGGTTTGGGTAAGGCGAGCCTTGTAGAGGTGATCAGGAGCTGGGCGTTATACGAGGAGTGAAACACAGCTATGAAGACGGTAAGTTGTTTGTCGCTCTCTGGGGGGCAAGGGAAAACGTCGGTCTCGCTGCTGCTGGGACGGCTCCTGGCGAACCGGGGCCAGAAGGTGCTGATGGTGGATGCTGACCCGCAAGCGAATCTCACCTTTTATCTAGGCCATGATGTTCAGGCAAATGAACCCACCCTGCTGGAGGTGCTGAAGGGCCAGGTGGAAACAGCCGATGGGATCTATCCGCTGGCAGCGGCCAATCTGTTTTTGATCCCAGCTGATGAGGGGCTGCATAAGGCCCAGGAATACTTGGCCACCATCGGGATGGGAGCCATGGCTTTGCGCCATGCCCTGGAAGCAGTGGGGGATCTGTTTGATGTTTGCATCATTGACTCGCCGCCCCAGCGCACCCAGATTTGCTTATCGGTGGTGGGGGCCTCGGAATGGGTGCTTATTCCAGCGGAGGCCTCGACCAAGGGAGTAAATTCGCTGCTGTGTAGCCTGGAACTGCTGGAGGAATTGGGGCGCATACGGGCGTTTAAGGGCCAGGTGCTGGGGGTGCTGCCGTTTCGCGACAAATGGTTTGGTCGATCTCAGGCGACGGATAGTCGAGAGGCCATAGCGGCTATGCAGCAGGTGGCAGGCTCAATCCCGGTGCTGCCGTCAATTGTGGAGAGTGAGCGCTATAAGCAAGCGATTCGGCAGGGACAGCGGCTGTCAGAGATTGGGTACGGGGAGTTGGAATATCCGTTATGCAGGGTGATTGAGGCGTTAGAGCAGGGGCAAGGGAATGGCTGAGGATGCGCTGGAACGGTTGATGCAGCGGCAGCGCCCGAGTGTACCGCCCCGTGCCGATGGGTTGGGGGCAGAGTTACCTGTGAAGTCTCCTCAACAGGTGACAGTTGAGGGCAATGGGTCGGGATATAGTGACTCTAGCGAGTCTACGAGTGTTGACGTCAGTATGTCTGTTAGCCAAGATGATGAGGCGGAGTTACCGCAGCTAGTGCGGACAACGACCCGGTTGGAGGAAGAGATTGATAAGGCCCTGCGCCACCTCTGTATGGATGAGAAGATCACCAAAGAGGTGTGGTTTGAGGCGGCGTACCTCTACCTGGCGGAGCACCCAAAGGCGATGCAGGCGGTGAATGGGGTGGCAAAGGAGCGCTACCAGCGCCGGAAGCGGGCAGCGGATTTGAGGAAGCTGGAGACAATGCAGAAGCGATTGAGGGGTTAGACGATTGCGTCGGAGCTTGTTAAGCGAACGAATTGGGGCCAACCAATCGTGGTGACTTTAGAGTTTGGGGTTTTAATTACCCCAGGGCAGGGGGAGGTGATGAGCGTTCTAATGCGCTGGTGACAGGCAATTTAGGCAGCATTGAATCTCGTTGTTAGGTATGTTCGTTCCAACAACATGCCTAACAAAGCATAGATACTCAGTCTCACTAGAACGATTATCAGTCAAGCCATTGAAATGGCTTGAACCTGTAAAGTTGTCAAAAAGCCTGCAATTCTTGGATTTTGGAAAGCTAAGAGCTTGTAGAATATTGGGTATTTTATTACAGTAAAAGCTCTAAAGACTAATCCTTATGGCTCAGCAACAGCAAGATAGTGTTAACGAACCAGCGAAATATACTATGACGATTTCGCGCCTGACAGTAGATAAGTTAGGCGTGAAACTTTACGATAGAGTCTCTGCGGTGATTGCTGAGCTAGTATCCAATAGCTATGACGCAGACGCAACCGAAGTTGAAATCACTGCACCAATGGGAGAATTTCTTGCGACAAAACCTAACAATCAGTTAATAGATAAAGGCTATACAATTGAGATCTATGATAACGGAATCGGGATGACACCGGAGGAAGTAAATAACTTTTATCTCTGCGTTGGAGCAGATAGACGAACTGACAGCAAAAGAGGAGATGAATCCAGAGAATTTAAGCGAAAAGTTATGGGAAGAAAGGGGGTAGGGAAATTAGCGCCTTTCGGAATTTGTGAAAGAATAGAAATCTTAACCTCTGGCGGAGAAATGGTGAAGGGTGAGGATGAGAATGGACAAGAAGTTCAAGGATATTTGACTGCTCACCTAATTCTTGATCGAAGTGAAATCTTGCAAGAGACCGATTCCAATTACGAGCCAGAAGTTGGTGAACTAGATGGGACTGTAAGCTTAAAAACTGGAACATTAATAAAATTGAGTAAATTTTATAAAAGAGAAGTTCCTGACATAAACATACTCGAAAGACAACTGTCTCAAAGATTCGGAATTTCTTCACAAGACTGGAAAATTATACTTTTTGATTCAACTAAAACTGAAGACGATGCCGATTACTGTAGAGAGGTAGGAGCGTTTGATATCATTACAATGCCAGATACAAAGATAACGTTTAGTGAAGATAGAAATGCTTATAGGTTTGATGGAAATATTTTTTCAGATCTTAAGGCAGGATTTGAGCTTAACGGAGAGTTTTATCCCATTACTGGTTGGGCAGCATATTCTAAGGATCCATACAAAGATGATTTAATGGCAGGTATCCGCATATATTGCCGTGGGAAAATCGCAGCACAAACCACTGTATTTAATAGAGGCGCAAGTTTCTCAGGTGAGTATAGTATTCGTTCTTATTTGGTAGGTGAGATTCATGCAGATTGGCTAGATGAACAAGAAGAAGATCTAATTCAAACTGACCGAAGAGATATTCTTTGGTCTCATGAGTTAGGTCAAGAATTTGAGCAGTGGGGGCTGGCATTACTCAAAAAAGTTGGCAATATGTCTCGTAACCCAGTCAAGAAAAAGACATGGGAATTATTTAAGGAGAATTCAAACATTGAAGAGAGAATTCAGCAAGCATTTCCCAGAGAAGAGCAAAATAAAATACGTGAAGAAGCAATGGATTTTGCTCAACTAATTGGCCAAAAAATGCGTGAGGATGAAGTTTCTGATCCTGCTAGGACAGAAGAAATTGTTCAACTTAGTTTAACCTTCGGCCCTCATGTAACTTTGGATCGCAAGCTACGTGAAGCTGCGGATGATACTGAGGGAACCCCTATCGCTGTCGTCGCAGAAATCTTAAAAATTGCTCGAATTGCTGAGCTTTCATCTTTTGGTCGAATTGCTGATGACCGGGTCAGAGTTATTAATAGAGTAGAGACTCTAAAGGATGATAAGCAAACGCTTGAAGCCGCCTTTCAAGATCTTATTGAGCAAGCTCCTTGGCTTATAGATCCTCAGTGGTCTCCAATTACGCAGAATCAATCTTTTACAACATTAAAACAAGAGTTCCAGAAGTATTATGTAGAAAATACAGGCGAGGATATTCAACTTAAGGATTTTACAGATCCTAACAAAAGGGCAGACTTTGTGCTTTCAAATGAAGAGAACGTTATTCAAATCATAGAAATAAAACGCCCAAAACATAAATTTGAAAATCCTGAAATGGAGAGATTGAATAAATATGTAGAGCAGATGACAAGCTTTTTGGCTGAAGAAAGTCATAAGGACTTTACTAAGGTATTTAAGGGCTTTCACGTTACACTTGTGTGTGATGATGAGAAGTTGACAGGTGTTTATAAGACAGCATTTGAAGGCTTGAGAAAAGATGGGACTTTAACATATATTAGCTGGACATCCTTCCTCAACAGAACTAGAAAGATGCATCAGGATTTCTTAAATGAAGCTGAAAGACAAAAGAGATATGCAGCACAGGGTTCGTAGCCTACCTCAGCCAACAGCAATAGATATTTTCGCTGGGGGCGGCGGATTAACAGTAGGATTAAAAAAAGCAGGTTTTAGGGTAGTCGCTGCTGTTGAGATTGAGCCGCATGCATTCTCAACCTATAAAGCCAATCACCCAGAAGTACGTGCATTTAAACAAGATGTACGTACAGTTAAAGGTAAAAGTCTGTTGAAATTTTCACCTACTGGAAAAGTTGATCTTCTTTCTGGATGTCCTCCATGTCAGGGCTTTTCCGCTTTAACTTCCAAGAAAAAAGTTGATGCTGATCCACGGAACCAACTTGTTCTAGAAATGAGTCGCCTCGTAGAAGAAGTCAAGCCTAGGATTGTTATGATGGAAAACGTCCCAGGTTTGCCAAAGAAAGGTAAAGTGCTGTTTGATGAACTGCTACAAAAACTAGATTCTTTAGGCTATGTAATTAATTATGATGTCCTTCAAGTTGCAGATTATGGAATCCCTCAAAGTCGTCAAAGACTTGTCCTCTTAGCTGGAAAAGGGTTTTCAGTAGAGTTTCCAGAAAAGACTCATGCTAAAGCGGGAGAAGGCGATCTTCTGCCCTGGAAAACTTTGCGCGAAACAATTGGTTCAATGCCAGAGCCAGTGGTTTTATCTGACATCAAGGATAATAGCAGCCCACAACAGTACAACTGGCATGTTGTTCGTTCCATATCTCCAGAAACTTTGGCAATACTTAAGGCAGCTCAACCTGGCGAAAGTAGATTAAAACTTCCAATGGAATTACGACCTCCATGTCATAAAAATAGAAAGGATGGATTTAATAATGTGTACGGTCGTTTGTCTTGGGAGCAAGTCTCATCAACAATAACCGGCGGCTGTACAACTGTTAGCAAAGGTCGATTTGGCCATCCAGAGAGAGATAGAGCAATTTCTGTTCGAGAAGCCGCATTGATACAGACATTTCCGAAAGACTATATTTTTGATACACCATTCATCGACCATGTCTGTGAAATAATCGGAAATGCGCTGCCATGTGATTTCGCTGAAGTTCTTGCTCATCAGTGCTTTAAAGCGTTATCTCAGATAGATGAGAACCTGTCATAAGTAGGTAGACCTAAGTAATCAGCATACCGATCATGACACAGCAAGGCTTCTAGCAATTCAGGGCTACGTTTAATTAGCCTCACCTACTTAACTTGTTTAGACAGTGTTGCGATTAAGACAACCAGACTAGACGACCCTTGAACCAATCTACCGGCAAGTAACGCAAGTCTAGCTGCTCGAACAGGTTGTTTGACTCGTGGGGGATCTCAACGTGATCATTTCCTATCGTTAGAATTGAAGTCAAAAGTAGTTGCTTTCTTTCATCTTTCATGCAAATTGTCCTTCCTCCTGAACTAGAACAACTCATCCAACGCCAGCTCGCTGCTGGCAAATACCAATCTGCCCTAGAGGTCATCACAGCAGGCATACACCTACTCGACCAGCAAGACGATATCTATCAAGGGCGACTCCCCGAACTCCAGCAAGACGCCCAGATCGGCTGGGAAGCAGCCCAGCGCGGCGAACTCGTTAAAGGCCCCACCGCCATGGCCCAGATTCGAGAAAACCTGCGGTCTCGCCACGCCTCCGCTGAATAATGGCACCTCAGTTTTACCTAACCCAACCTGCCATTCAAGACATCGAGGCCATTGCAGACTACATCGCCGGTCAAACAGGGCTCCAGCAGGCCGAGCGTTTCCTTTCAAAGCTCGATGCCAAATTCGCCAGAATCACCCAATTCCCTAATCTGGGGCGGCCACGCGACGAAATCCTCCCTGAACTGCGCAGCCTCTCAATGGAGAGCTACCTCATTCTCTACACCGCAACCGAATCTAAAGTAGACATCTTGCGGGTCGTCAGTGGTTACCGCGACCTGACGAGCTTGTTCACAGACGACGAAGAGTAATCGATTTTTGGTAGACACGGTAGACGCCCGGTAGACACTCTGTCTACCGGGCAAAAACCTTTATCCACAGGCTATTCAGCCATTTCGGTAGACAGTAGACACTTTCCTCGCAATTCCCCATTGGCAAACCCTGTCTACTTGTCTACCGTTTCGCTATAACCCTTACCCATCAGCACTCTCAGCGGTAGACAGGGTGTCTACCGTTTCCTCAAATCTGTCTACCGCGTCTACCGTTGCCCGCCACCGCAGCCGATTCCCCATCCCCTGGGTTTCCCCATACCCCATCGCCTCCAGCTCTAAAAAATGAGCCCGAATCACCTCCACCCCCGCCTTCCGTAAACTGCGCTCATAATTCCGCACATCCTTCGCCCGCAGCCAGCCCCGCACCCGCGATAGCTGAATCAGCTTCGTATAGACCGGCTCCAGCGCTCCATCCACCGTATTCCCGTCCGCGTAGAGTAGCTTCACCTGGCCAATGAACCAGCGCCCCAGCTTAATTGCCGCCTGCATCTGGCCCGTATCCACCGCCTGGGTCGGCAAATGCCCCTCCACCGCCGCATTGAGGCAGTGCAGAATCAGCGCCAGCCGCCCCGTGTAGCCCTGCATCTTGGAATACACCGCCTGCAACCCTGGGTGGGTCTCCGTCACCCGCAACTGATCCAACTGGTCATACCAATCCGCAAACAATGCCTTGGCCTCAGGGCTGAGCCGATAGCACTGAGCCGTCAACCCCTCCAGCTGCTGATAAAGGCCATAGAGCCGCTCCGATATGTCATGGCGCACCGTCCGCCGAGGAAACGGCGCAGGCTTCAGCGGCAGCAGACACCACAAAAACCGCGCCCACTGGCCACTGGCATCCGAGCAATCCCCCATCATCTCCCGCAGAATATCGGGCTGAATCGTCCCCGTCAGGCTCAGGCTGGTGCGCGGCAAACTGATGCGCAAACCGCTGGCCCGATCCACCTTTAGCCCCGAGCCATCAAAGGCCGTCAGCAGCGACTCCTTATCGTTACCCCGGCCATTGCGGTACTGGTTCTGCCCCTTGAACAGACCCGCCAGCTCATCCGGCGTCACCAAAATGCCCCGCTCCGGCTGTTGGGCCTGGATGCGGGCGATCGCCTCCCGTGTCGCATCCGAGGTGTGATACTCCCGTGGCATCGGTTTTCTGGGTCGAATGCCCCTATCCTCCGCTCGGGTCTGCTCCCAATCCCGTAGATCAACTTCATACTCTGAGGCGGCATACTCATACTCCTGATCCGCCTCCGCCTGGAGTAACGAGAGCGGCCCCAAAATCTGTCGCTGAATCGGGCTCTTCTTGCTACCTGAGGGGGCTACCAGTCCTGTAAACACAATTGGCGGCACCGAGAACCCCATCCCCGTATCAATCTCCAGCTCCGTACCCACCCGCAGCAATGACGCCGCCACCGGCAGCAGCGTCACCAGCATCGCCGCTGGCGTCGCTCCAATCCAGGCAGCAATTTGCTCTAAGGGTTCTGCCAGGTCGGCGTGAAGATACTCCCTCAGACACAGCTGGTAATCGCCAATTTTGAGCAGCTGGTGAATCTCGGCCCGGCGATCATCCCGTTCCTCGGTTTGCTCCAGCTCCGCCTGCACCAGGGTAACCAGGTTACCGATATCCCTAGCCGATAGCCCCGTCTCCTGGTGCCATTGAACCACCTGCGCCGCCAGGGCTAGTTCGGTGGGGCTGATGCCCAGGTAGGTGCGAATCTGGTCTTGTAAGGCCTGCACCGACAGTCGCTCGGGGCCTTGAGTAGGGCTGGCCTCCAGCTGCCGCCGGTCTTGCACCGCCGCTCGAATCTGCTCCGCTGTGGCCCCGTCATGAATCCAATCCGCCACATCCAGCCCGCCATGCTTCGGCAGGTTATGCCAGCGCAGGCTATCCGGGTAGGGGTAGCACCACTGCGCCGAGGGGAAGTCCTGGGCGACTTCCTCCATATGGGCAATGCCGACCTGGTCGCGATCTGGACACAGCACGAGTTGGGCCGATTGCAAATCCTGACGGTAATCACCATAGCTGCGATACTTCTTCGAGCCCCCCAGGGTCGTGGTAGCGGGAATGCCGATCGCCCACAGAGCATCAGCGCAGCCTTCCCCCTCCACCATCCAGATGGGTTGACCGATGGCGATCGCATTCTGGACATCCCGGTAGCGGTAGATCGGCACCTGGGCTCTAATCTCAGGGGTCAGCCCCTTGACCCACTGCTGCCCATTCCAGTGGTACTGGACAAAAAACTTTGCACCGTTGCCCCGATCTACCCGAGTCACCTTCACCAGGGGCTGCCCAGTTCGGCTGGGATAAAAGTAATCCTGCCGCTGCTGGGGGCGAACTGGCTTCTCGGGTGCGGCGGTGGCTGCAAAGTATTGCCCCCACATGCCATCGGCTGTTGCGCCCCGATAAACGAAGCCGTCTACCGCCCCATCCTGGTCTACGTGGGTGTGACAGAACACCACCTCCTCATTCCAGCGGCAGTCTTGGTCTTTGATGCGTCCACAAATCGGACAGGGGAGCGATCGCCCTGAGTAAGTGTACTGTGCCATGGTTAGCTCCTGGTTTTAGGAGCCAGGCCACCACAATCAACCGGCTTTTTTAACCCTTAGCGGTGCTCAGTGTGGACATTTTCAATGTCTTTGCTATAGTGAGAAGACACCACTTCTAGCAGCAGATTAATGCCCTGGCTGGTTCGGCAAAAACCACATCAGGATGTTGATTGGCCTGGCTTAGAAAACAAACGAAAAGATTCAGCACCCTCGCCAATCAATGGCTGGGGTGTTTTTTCATAGGTTTTAGAGCTGAGATTTTAAGCCAGATTCTTAATCACAGACTTGATTGAGCTTGAAGCCCTCGACTTGGTTCAACGATCTTTTAATCGATGTCCAGATCGTTTATGAATCTTGCGCTGGTTGCTCAACAAACTGGCCTGGTAGATCTCAATGGCCCGTTGGTGAGCTACTGGGTCATGGCGGTTGTGGAGCCAGTCCTTGATCAGCTCTAAGTTGTAGCGAATGCAGCGACTATTCACTCGAACCCAGTGAACACCCTCGATCAACAGCCCCTGCACTCGATAGCGTCTCAAGGTGGTACCGCTGAGCTTCAGCGACTGGGTAGCTTCCTGCTTGCTGACAAATTGAACCATGGTTCATCCTTCCTCGCTTATACCGTTGAGGCCAAATCTCATGGGGAGGCAGGCCAAGTTTGCCCGCCACGACCTGCTCGATACGCCGAGATCGCTGTCGAGTCAAGGCATGGGAGACTGCCGAGGTGCCAATATTCAGTTCTTTTGCGATGCTGGTTAAAGTCCAACCCTGCTTGCGTAGAGCTGCTTTAATGTCTTCTACATGCATAGAATTGTCTTAGCTCCATCAATATATCGATGAAGTTAGCAATAAATAAATTGCATGTCAAGTGTTATAATTTGCATCTGCGATTAATGTAACTCTATGACTAATCCATTACCTGATGAGGCGCAGGCGGATGCCAAGGAAGTTGACCAGTTTCCAGTCCGCTTGAAGCAGGCGGTTGGCGACAAGAGCATTCGAGGCTTTGCCCGAGCCTGCGGCTTTTCTGACACCGTGCTCCGCCAATATCTCAATGGCCAGAGCGAACCCACCCGACCAGCGCTGCTCGCTATAGCCCGCACAGCACAGGTCAGCGTCGAGTGGCTGGCGACCGGCCAGCCTGTAGCGGGGGCTAAGGATTCGTCTAAAGCGTCAGCCGAAGATTATGTTTACAAGGATCCGCTGGCCTTTGAGACGGGCTGGCTCCGAGCAGAGTTCCCCAGTGCCTCTGAAAATTTGCTGCTCACCCAAGTGGTCGATGAAAGCATGGAACCGACCCTTCACCAGGGGGATTTAGCATTGGTGGACACCAACGATCGTGACTTAGAAACCGTGAGTCACGGTATCTACCTGATCAAGCTCAATGATCGACTGTTGATCAAACGCTTGCAGTACATAGCCGATAACACGCTGAAAGTGCTCAGTGACCATCCAGCCTACGAAGCCTTCTCAATTCAAATATCTGGGTCACCCAGTGGTCTAAGTCTGATGGGGAAAGTGGTTTGGTTCGGGCGCAAACTATGAAAGCAAGGTTATTAACCCAAACCTTAGCCTGCAACTATTCCCCCACGCAGTTAATCAAAATTCTGGCACTTCGAGTTTGCGCTTTTTGCCTGCATAGTATTTATAAATAACTTCAGGAGAATTGCCGACTAGCCTAGCAACATCCTTTGCATCCAGTTTGCCCGTTTCAAGGGCATGGGTAATGAATGTATGGCGGGTTTGGTAAAGTTTTCGATACTCAATTCCCAGTCCTTTGAGAACAGTGCTCCAGGTACGGTTCCTGAAGTTATTAAGGTCTATAAATTTATTTTGAGGAGAGGGAAACACTAATGTTTCTGATTTCGCCTCTTCAGGTTTAATTGATTTCAGCAGCGCTCTCAAGGATTCATTGCATGGGAAGCTGCGCTTTTCCTGTGTTTTAAGGCCTTTACGGATACGTCTTCCCGTTTCGGTCAAGATAACAGCCTGAGAAAAGTCGATCTGCTTGTAATCACGAGAAATGTTTTCCCAATAGAGCGCTGCTGCCTCTGACGGACGACAACCTGTCGCGAATAGGAATTTAACCAGCGGTGTATAACGACTGTGCTTATAGGCTGAACGAGCTGGGCAAAACTGATCCGTCTCGATAGCTTGAATAATGGCATCTCGCTCCTGTAGCGAAAACGGATTGATATCATTCAGTCCATCTGTCGCTACTGACTTAGGCTTTTTGATCTTGCCAGCCATACCAAGAAACGGATTACGATCAATCATATCCGCTTCGATGGCCCAATCGCAGCAGGCAGACAAACGGGTAATAAAACGCTTACCGGCATCTAGCGGAATATTGACCAGCACATAATCTCTAATTTCTGTGGCACGAGATAAATCATAGGTCGGTAATCGATCAACATAGCTCGAAAACGGCCCATCATAGGTAGAGCGCATGGTGTTCGGCGAACATTGGGGCCGCTTGTACTCCACAAATTGCTCCCAGATGTTCGCGAGAGGAGCATCTGTTTGCGCCAAGGGAGCTTGATCCTTCCGAGATTGAGGCCTGTACTTATCCAAGGACGGATCTAGCCTATCGAAAGCCATATCAGCTTCTATAAGCTTGGCCTTGGCCTCGGCAATCCTTCGATTAACGACCGTGTCAGGCAGCTCAAGGCTTAGGTAGTGACGCTGCCCACCATAGGAGAAAACCAGTTGCAAGCGGTTATTTGACGACTTGACCTGAACGGTTCCCTTGGATGCTTTGCGTTTCTTAGGGGAGCTAGTCATGGGCATCTCCGCAAAATCAATGCATGTGTACTACTTTTGGCCATCTCAACTCTACCCCAAACTTACCCCAATAATGGGCTTAAAGTGGTGCAAAATGACCTAACGCCTACCCCAATTTTCGACGATTTTGAGGGTTGGCGAGTTCCATCAAGAACTTGAAGAGCCCTCAAAACAACCGTTTTCAGGGCTCTTCAGATTAAAGCGGGTGATCGGACTCGAACCGACGACATTCAGCTTGGGAAGCTGACGTTCTACCACTGAACTACACCCGCAGGTTGCCGTCGAGCAATTACCTTATCGACGGACTCCTATTATACGGTCATTTGCTCAAGGTATATTCCTTTGGCGAAGTTTCTGAATTTTGAGGCGGTTTGGGACCGCGATCGCCCCCGCCCCGCCCAGTTAGCTTTGCGATCGCCCCATTCAGCCCAGCAATATAGGTAAACAGCACTGGTACCACTACCAGAGTCAGCAGGGTAGAGGTGGTAAAGCCGCCCAGCACCGCGATCGCCATGGGGCTGCGGGTTTCGCCCCCGGCTCCTAGCTCCAGGGCAATCGGCACCATCCCTGCCATCGTCGAAATCGACGTCATTAGAATGGGCCGCAGTCGGGTTGTTCCCGCCTCTATCACCGCCGCTTTCGACGACTTGCCTTGCTGCTGGGCCATCAGGGCGTAATCTACCAGCAGAATGGCGTTTTTGGTCACCAGGCCCATCAGCAGCACAATGCCAATTAGAGCAAACAGGCCCAGGGGCTTTTGGGTAACCAGCAGCCCCAGCAGCGCCCCCCCGACCGAGAGGGGCAGGGCCGCCATTACCGCCACCGGGTAAATAAAGCTGTTGTAGAGCAGCACCAGCACCGCAAAAATCATCAGCACCGCCGTCGCCAGGGCGAGGGCAAAGCGGCTAAACACGTCACGCATAATTTCGGCGTCGCCTGCGGGCTGCTGAGTTACGCCAGTGGGCAAGTTTTGCATGGTGGGCAGTTCATCGACCAGGGCCAGCCCCTGCCCCAGGGTAAGGCCCTGGAGGTTGGCCCCAATAGTGACCTGGCGAGCGCGATCGAAGCGATCGATCTGGGCTGGGCCGCTGCCAAAGCGCAGGTCGGCAACGGCAGCCAGGGGCACCAAGCCATCGCCCTGGCTGGGGACGCGCAGGGTTTGCAGAATCTCTGGATCATCGCGAAAGGCGGGGTCGATCTGCACGCGGATGGGAATCTGACGGTCGCCCAGGTTAAAGTCGGCCAAATTTGCGTCGGTATCGCCCAGGGTGGCGAGGGAGGCGGTGGATGCGATCGCCTGTACCGTCACCCCCAGGTCGGCGGCGCGAGCAATATCGGGAATAATCTGCACCTCAGGCCGCACCAGGCTAGCGCTAGAGTTGACATCTACAAACCCTGTAACTTCCCGCATTTCACGCGTTAGCGCATCCGAAGCCTCGCGCAGCGCCACCGGGTCTTCACTCTTGAGCACCACGGTCAGGTCTTTGCCCTCGCCAGAGGCCCCCTGGCTCTGCACGCTAACGCGCGCCCCCGGCACCTGCTGAAAGACATCGCGAGCCTGTTGCTCAAACTCAGATTGGGAAAGATCGCGATCACCCTTGGGCAGCAGCCGAGCGTAGAGCGTCGCCGTATTCACGCCGTTGTCACCGCCTTCTGTCGCTAAAACAGCATCCACCGCCGGGTTGGCCAGCAGGCCCTCGGTCACCTGGGTTGTAGCCCGCTCGGTATCGGCCAGGGTAGCCCCCGGCGGTAGCTCCACTGAAATCGTCGACAGACCCGAGTCGCTGCTGTCGAACAGGTTGGTCGGAATGTAGGGCACCAGCCGCAGGCTGCCCACAAAGAAAATCAGCGCCAGGGCCATCGTCAGCCCTCGGTGCCGCATCGCCCAGCCTAGCAGAGAGCGGTAGGGGCCACGCCGAGGCCGTTGGCCGAGGCCATTCAAAGGCTCGTCGGCAGCCGCCCTAATCGGCTTGAGCAGGTAGGCCGCCATCATCGGCGTCACCAGGCGGGCCACAATGGTCGAAAACACCGTTGCTGTGGCCACCGTCACGCCAAAGGGCTGAAAAAACTGACCCGGAATGCCCCCCATAAAGGCCACCGGCAAAAACACCGCCACAATCGTTGCCGTTGTGGTCAGCACCGCCAGGCCCACTTCGGCAGTCGAGTCGAGCGCCGCCTGAAACGGGCGCTTGCCCATGCGCATGTGGCGCTCAACGTTCTCAATTTCGACGATCGCATCGTCGACCAAGTTGCCCACCGCCAGGGTCAGCGCCAGCAGGGTCATGCTGTTAAGGGTGTAGTCAAACCACTGCAGCACCAAAAAGGTCGGAATAATCGACAGCGGCAGGGCCGTCGCGGTAATCAGCGTTGCCCGCCAGTCGCGCAGAAATACGCCCACCACCACGACCGCCAGTATGCAGCCCAAAATTAGCGAGTCAATGGAGGCCTGATACGAGTCGCGAATCTCGTCGGCGCGGGTAAAAATTAGCTCGATGTCAATGTCGTCAGGCAGAGTTTCCCGCAGCCGGGCCACCGCTTCCCGCACCCCGTTTTCCACCGCAACCAAAACGCTGCCTGTGCTGCGGTAAACCGAAAACGCCACTACTGGCTCGTTGTTCAGCTGAGCCGAGCGGCGGGCCTCCTGAAAGCCGCTTTCGACTGTGCCCAGGGTGCTCAGGGGTACCGTGCTGCCGTTGGGCAGGGTAACGCGGTAGGCCTGCAGCGCCTCTACCGTAGCGGCGCTGCCCAGGGTGCGAAAGCTCTGCTCCTGTCCGCCCAGGGTGGCCCGACCGCTGGGCAGGTTGACGTTCAGCGCCCGAATCTGATCGTTCACCTGGGTTGCGGTAATGCCCAGGGCATCGAGCTGGGCCGGGTCGAGATCCACCCGTACCTCAGGCTCAACGCCCCCCACCCGGTCAACCCGCGCCACCCCTTCTACCGTGAGAATTTCCTGACTAATGGTGCGATCGACCAGGTCGCTGAGCTCTTCTACCGATCGCTGCTCAGAGTTGACCGCATAGGTCATAATCACGCCGCCGCTAAAGTCGAGCCGCCGCACCACCGGCTCTTGAATGCTGCCGGGCAGGTCTTGGCGAATGCGGGTGACGGCATCGCGCACGTCGTTGGTAGCCCGGTCGACGTCGGTACCCAACAAAAAGGTAATCGATGTCGTAGATGCGCCATCCCGCACGGTAGAGCGCAGCTCGTCGATATTGCCCAGTCCGGCTACGGCATCCTCAATCTTTTTGGTGACCTGGCTTTCCAGTTCCTCAGGCCCGGCCCCGGTTTGGGTCACGGTAACGCTGACCGCCGGTAGGTCAATGTTGGGGTTCTCATCGATACCCAGCTGCCCAAAGGCAAGCAGCCCCCCCAGAGTCAACACCAGGAAGAGCACGATCACAGGGATGGGGCGACGGATGGACCAGCCGGAAAGGTTCATGGGGAGGGGTAGTTGGGTGGATGGGTGGATGGGTGGTTGAGAAATGCCGGGTTGGGTGTTGCCTACAAGCCAATTTGCAGAATAGGGGTTTAAACCGTTGATCAATCACTCCTTTCCGTTGGGTCCAGGGCGGCGGCACGGTCCTGGTCGACGGGGTCTGGGGGCAATCGAAACGCCCCCAGCGGTAGGCCTGGCTTTAACCCCAAGTCCTCGTCCATGACGTTGAAATGAGCCGAAGCAAACAAGGTGCATTGCTTCGCATTGGCACAGCCTCGCCTGAGCGTGATGCCGCTTACCGAGTTACTCCACGACGCTCACCACGTCTCCGTCCTGTAGGAATCCGACGCCGGAGGTGACAACCTGTTCCCCAGATTGCAGCCCCTGAAGAATCTCCACCTGGGCCGCCTCGTCGTTGGCGGCAGCGATTCGGTTGCCGATTTCTACCGTGCGCGCCGTCACCTGATTGCCCTCACCCAGCACAAACACCTGAGTGTTGCCGTCGGGCTGGGGCTGTAGCGCCGTCGCCGGAATGGTCAACCCCTGGCGTGAGCTGGTGGTAATCGCGCCGCGCAAAAACATGCCGGGCTTGAGCAACTCGCTGCTGGGCAGAGCAATATTCACCGTCGCCACGCGGGTGTTGGCATCGACCACCGGGTCGATGGAGGCTACTGTGCCCTGGGGCTGAATGCGGCTGTCGGTGGTGGAGGTAATTGCCACCGGGGCTCCGATCGCGACCTGGTCGAGCTGGGCCTGGGGCACCTCAGCGGCCAGCTCCAGCTGGTTGTTTTGAATCAGCGTCACAATCGGCGTGCCGGGTGACGAGACATCACCTACAGTAGCCAGGCGCTCGGCAATCACGCCCGCGAGCGGAGCCCGCACGGTGGTCTGACTGAGCTGGGTTTGCAGGCGCTCGATCGCGGCCTGCTGCGATCGCACCCCCGCCTGGGCGCTCTCTACCTCGGCTCGCACCAGCGATACCGACTCACGGGCATTGATGGTTTCGGTGCGCTGGCGGGTCAGCTCCTGCTGGCTGACCGCCCCGCGATCGGCCAGAGACTGAATGCGATCGAGGTTGGCCTGGGCTTCTGCCAGGCTGGCCTGGGCCTGGGCCAGCCTGGCCTGCTGCTGGCTGACCTGGGCCTGCGACACGGTGAGCTGGGCCTGGGCCTGGCGCAGGTCGGCCTGCAGGGTGGCGTCGTCGAGGGTGGCGATCGCCTGCCCGGCGCTGACGGCATCCCCTTCGCGCACCAAAATCTGGCGAATCTGCAAACCGCTGGCCTGGGGCGCGATCGAGAGCAGGTCAATCGCTTCAACCGTCCCGTTGACGGCCAGCGTATCGGCGACGGCCGCCGGGGTGGCAGGGTCTACTGTCACCGTTTGAGTGGCTACCGGGGCCGTCTCAGCCGGTTCTGGCGGCGCTGCCTCTCGCCCGCCCAGCAGGCGAGTTCCGGCCAGGGTCAGTAGTCCCCCCGCCCCTAAGCCCAGCAGTATCCCCGACCACCGGGCCGACCGTTGCGGTGGGGTGTGGCCCGAAGCGGTCTCGCTATAGTGAGTCATATCGTTCTCAGCAGATGAGCTAGTGGTATCCAGGGGCGTCTCCAAAGGGGTTTCCAAAGGGTCAGAGTAGGGGAGTGGCGGCACGAGTACACCCTCAGGATTAACGCCCGGACAGGTTACGAAATGTTTATTTTTCCATTATGGCTTAAACCCTTCCATCCTTGGGATCGCCTGGTTTATCGAGAAAACCGCCCTCATTCCCAGGCTCATGCGATTAATCTCATCATTTCTACTGACTCGAATCACACCCCTAAATCGGGAAGGTTTGGTCTAATAGCAAGATGTACCAAGTTCAGCTCGGGATCTGGATTCTTCCCGTCGGCAAAACGTCACATCTGGACTTGTATCTGGTTTGTCTACCGCGTGAGCCCTGTTTGCCCAGTCGTCACTGCTCTCTCACGCCATCGGCTCGATTCTAATAAGGCAGGTCATGGGAATGTTTAACGCTACCGAAATCCTCATCAGTGACTTTGTAGAGAAGCTGCGGGTTGGGTACCACCGCACCTACGGCGGTCAGAATCCCGACTATGAAGACATCATCGCCTGGGCGGGCAGTATGGCGCTCGAAAATATCGCCAACAGCGACGCTCTTTACCACAATGTTGAGCACACCGTTCTGGTAGCCCTGGTAGGGCAAGAAATTCTGCGAGGCAAGCACATCCGCGAGGGCGGCGTCACCTGCAAAGACTGGATGCACTTCATTATTTCTCTGGTCTGCCACGACATTGGCTACGTCAAAGGTGTCTGCCGCAGCGACCAAGACCGCAATCTCCTCTACTCCACGGGTAAGGGTGAGGAAATGGTGCCGCTCAAGCCCGGAGCCTCCGATGCAGCGCTGACGCCGTACCACGTTGACCGGGGCAAGCGGTTTATCGAAGAACGCTTCGGCAACAACCCGGTGATCGATGCCAGCATTATTAAGTTCAACATCGAGCTGACTCGCTTTCCGGTACCCAAAGAAGAAGACCACCAAGACACCCAGCACTTCCCAGGGCTGGTGCGGGCGGCAGACCTGATCGGCCAGCTCAGCGACCCCCGCTACCTGAAGAAAATTGGGGCGCTTTACTACGAATTCGAAGAAACCGGCCAAAACAAGTACCTCAACTACCAGCACCCCGGCGATCTGCGGGCCAACTACCCCACGTTCTACTGGAAAGTTGTGCACCCCTACATTCAAGACGGGTTGCGTTATTTGTCGCTAACCCAAGAAGGCAAGCAAATAATTGCTAATCTCTATTCAAATGTGTTTATGGTGGAGAACGAGCAAACCGTAATTCACACCTAACCCCCTTCTGCAATCGGCCTATGACCTGGTGGCGCAAGCTTAAAACCAATCGCCTGGCTCAGCTGGGCGCAATTCTGCTGATCGTGCTCTACGGCGTGGCCCTGGGGGCCGACTTTTTTGCCCCCTACAGTCCCTACGAATCTCAGCTCAACGGGTCGCTGCTGCCACCCACCCAGGTGTACTGGCGCGATGCTGAAACCGGGCGGTTCTTTCCCCATGTCTACCCCATCACCCAGGGGCCAGTCGATATAGACACTGGCGAGCGGAACATCATTGTCGATCGCAGCCAGCCTTCACCCCTTCGCATTTTTCATCGCGGCGACGACGGGCGTCTCACCCTGTTTGATACCGCTGGCCCCGCCCGCATCAATCTGCTCGGCACCGACGAGCAGGCCCGCGACCAGTTCAGCCGCCTCATCCACGGCAGCCGGGTCAGCCTCAGCGTGGGGCTGATTGGCATTGCCATCTCGTTTCCGCTGGGCATGCTGGTGGGGGGGCTGGCCGGGTATTTCGGCGGTGCCGTCGATGCGGTGCTGATGCGCTTTGTCGAAGTGCTGATGACCATTCCCAGCATCTATCTGCTGGTGGCCCTGGCGGCGGTACTGCCAGCGGGCATCTCCAGTACCCAGCGGTTTATGCTGATTGTGCTGATTACCTCGCTGGTGGGCTGGGCCGGGCTGGCCCGGGTGATTCGGGGTCAGGTGCTGTCGATTAAAGAGCAGGAGTTTGTACAGGCCAGCCGGGTGATGGGCGGGCGATCGCTGTACATCATCACCCGCCACATCCTGCCGCAGACGGCAACCTACGGCATTATTGCGGCCACTCTGGCGATTCCCGGCTTTATTCTGGCCGAGGCGGTGCTGAGCTTCATCGGCCTGGGCATTCAGCAGCCCGATGCCTCCTGGGGCAATATGCTCACCCTGGCCACCAATGCGTCGATTCTGGTGCTCCAGCCCTGGTTGGTGTGGCCCCCGGCGATTTTGATCGTGGTGACGTCGCTGGCCTTTAACCTGCTGGGCGACGGCCTGCGCGATGCCCTCGATCCGCGCACGCTGAAGCAGTAGCTTGATCTGGCTTTCTTCGCGTCCCCGAAAGCAGTAGCCTGAAGGTAGGGGCTTGAGCAGGAACCGCCAAATGGCAACCTTAACCTTCAAAAAACTGGGGCGAATTGTCGCGATCGCCGTGCTGTGCCTGTCGCTGGTCAGCTGTGGCCTGGTCAACCCTCGACCACCCAGGGCCGTAGTCGAAATGGCGATCGCCCAAAAGCTTTCCCAAACCCAGGCCGTGCTCTACCGGCAGTTTGCGTCTTCCGTTGACCCCGCTGACCGGGCCCAGGTGGGCCGTATTCGCATCAGCGACCACCACTGGACTACCCTGGACAACCAGCCAGCGGTGGAGGTCGCCGGTACCTATCATCTTAAAGGGGGGCAACTCACCGCTGCCCAGCGCCGCCAGACCAGAGACTTCGACCTCTACCTGCGGCGAGGCGACAGCAAGGACCAGTGGCTGCTGCTGGAGCCGGTGCTGGTGCGATCGGAGGAGGTCCTGCGCTGGCAGTCGACGCCGCTGATCAAGCCAGAGGTTACCAGCCCCACCTAGCGATCGCGGGGATGGCCTTAATTAGAGCGATCGCGCTCCAGCACTAAGGTCACGGGTCCGTCGTTGTGGATTTCGACCTGCATTATCGCCCCAAATTTGCCCGTTTCAACCCGCAGACCGCTGGCCCGCAGTAGCGCCACAAAGTCTTCGTAGAGCGCCTCGGCCTGAGCCAGTGGCGCCGCCCCATCAAAGGAAGGTCGGCGGCCCTTGCGGCAGTCGCCGTAGAGGGTAAACTGGCTGATCACCAGCAGTTCGCCGCCAATGTCTTGAACAGAGCAGTCCCAGCGACTGCTGCCCGGCGATGGAAATAGCCGCAGATCCAAGCATTTGCGGGCCATCCAGGCCAGTTCAGCGCCGGTGTCGGTGGGGGCTAAGCCCACCAGCAGGTTGAGCCCCCGGCCAATCTGCCCTACCATCTGCCCATTGACGATGACGCGAGAGGCAGTCACTCGCTGTACTACGACTCGCACGGCAGTTGGGATGCAAACTTTTGCTGCCACACCGCTCGAATCTGCTCGGCGGCCTTAGCCATTTCGGCCTGGGATGGAGGCCTGCCCAGGGTGCGAAACACCTGTAACTCTAGCCCCTTTAGACCTAGCTCCTCGGGGTGGTGGCCATCCGGATAGCGGGGCTGTAGCACAAAGTGGACGTGGTAGGGCGGTTGGTCGACCCAGAGGCCAACGTAGACGCGCTCGGCCCCCATCGCCAGGGCGATCGCCGCCGACATCTGCTGCAAAAAAGGCCCCATCGAGGCCGACTCCGCCGCCGTTAGCTCCCACAGGTTTTCGCGGTGGGTGCGGGTCTTGATCACCACTGACCCCAAGCCGTAGGGGCCAACGCAGTGGTCGGCTACCCACCAGGGGTTTTCGGCGATGGTGCCGCCGGGCACCGTCTGCGCCCCGGCCAAAATTTGGCAGGCCAGGCAGTCGGGGTATGGCTGGGGAGTGCCATTGTCAGTCATAGGGCAACTATCCAATGTGGTGACAGCCAGTGCGGTGACAGCCAATGGGGTGACAGCAGGTCCAGGTTTAAACCTTGACCATGACCTGATCGCCCTCGACCTTGGCCTCGAAGGTGGCTAAGGGTTTAGGTGGAGGGCCGCCGACTACCGTACCGTCTGGGCTGTAGCGTCCCCCGTGGCAGGGGCAGATGAACAGTTCTTCGGCCCGGTCCCAGTCCACGGTGCAGCCCGCATGGGTGCAAACCGGGCTCACCGCCAGCACCGCGTCCGGATTGGTGGCGTCGCGCACTACCACGAGGTCTTGCCCCTTGACGGTGGTGCTGACGCTGCCCTGGGCCACCAGATCGGCCATGCTGCCGACGGTCGTAAACTCGCCACTGCCTTGCCCCTCAGCCTCAGAGGTTGAGTCAGACTGGCAGGCAGCGATCGCGACGGGCAGCGATGTGGCTAGCAGCCCCAGACCCAGCAAGTTTGTAAACTCTCGCCGTTTCATACCCCTACTATTTGCCAAATCCCTGGCCTCGTTTGACGGTGGGCATGCCCAGGCAGGCGTTGAGCTGCGATCGCAACTCGTCGTGGTTCAGGTTTTGGCCAATCAGCACCAGCTGGTTTTTGGGTGCGCCCTTCCACTCGTCATCGTCCAGCGAAAAGCGCTTGCCGCTAAGGTGAAAGATGTGGCGCTTGGGGCTTTCGTCAAACCAGAGAATGCCCTTGGCTCGAAACACCGACTCCGGCAGCTGGTTGTCTAAAAAGTGCTGGAACTTGCGAATGGCAAAGGGGCGATCGCTAGCAAACGACAGCGACGTAAAGCCATCAATCGCCAGGTGATCAGAATGGCGGAGATCGTGATGATCGTGGTCATGGTCGTGCTCACAGTGGCCATGGTCGTGGTCGCAATTGCTGTGGTCGTGAGCCTCGTGGTCATGCCCGTGCCCATGATCGTGATGGTCGTGGTCATGAGCCTCATGATCATGGTGGTTGTGGGCGTCGGTGCTATCGCCACCAAAGTACTTATCCGACTCAAACAGACCCACGCTGAGAATCAGCGGCAGGGGCACCTCAGATTTGGTGGTGCGCAGAATCCGCGCTCCCTCCTTCACATCGCGAATTTTGACTTCCAGCAAGTCCAGGTCGGCATCGTCAACTAGATCGGCCTTGTTAAGCAGAATAATGTCGCCGTAGGCAATCTGGTTGTGGGCGGCCTGGCTATTGAAAAGGTCCAGGCTGTAGTTCTCGGCGTCTACCACCGTCACAATCGAGTCAAGCCGGGTCAGATCGCGCAGCTCGGTGCCCAAAAAGGTGAGGGCAATGGGCAGCGGGTCGGCCAGGCCGGTGGTTTCAACCACTAGATAGTCAATTTTGTCCTGGCGCTCCAGCACCTTGTACACCGCCTCCATTAGGTCGTTGTTGATGGTGCAGCAGATGCAGCCGTTGCTGAGTTCGACCATGGTGTCGTCGCTGTTGTCGGTGGCGATCAGCAGGTCGTTGTCGATGCCAATTTCGCCAAACTCATTCACCAGCACCGCGGTCTTTAGCCCCTCCTGGTTGGCCAGAATGTGGTTGAGCAGGGTGGTTTTGCCGCTGCCCAAAAAGCCGGTAATGATCGTAACGGGCAGACCGTGTTTGATGTCATCCATAGCCTGGGGCTGGATGGGGGGAGCAGCGGTAGACATAGGTGCTCTTTGAACGCAGGGACATTTTCCATACTAGCGATCAATTGCAGTCGTGGCGGTCAGGGTTGGGATTGTTTAAGGAAGCAGCTACGGGAAGTGGCCAGCGCACGTTCCCATAGGACCCGCCCAGAGCAATCCATGAGTCGCCCGCGCTTGACGCTAATACGTATGACGCACAAACCAGTACAATTGCATTGATTTCGCCTTTGGAAGCAGCCATGTCCCTAAACCCCGACGATCTGCCCCGCTGCGGCTGGGTTAACGCCGACCCGCTCGAAATCGCCTACCACGACACTGAATGGGGCGTGCCGCTGCACGATGACCGCAAGCATTTTGAGTTCATCATTCTCGATGGCTTTCAGGCCGGGCTGAGCTGGATCACTATTCTGCGCAAGCGCGACAACTTTCGCGCGGCCTTTGATGGCTTTGACCCCGAGGCGATCGCCCGCTACGACGAGGCCAAGCACCACGAACTCCTGCAAAACGCAGGCATTGTCCGCAACCGGCTCAAAATTGCCGCCGCCACCCGCAACGCCCAGGCCTTTCTCCAGGTGCAGGAAACCTTCGGCAGCTTCGATCGCTACATCTGGCAGTTTGTCGATGGCGAAACCGTGCAGAATGCTTGGCCAACCCTAGCTGATGCCCCGACTCGCACCGCCGCCTCAGATGCGATGAGCAAAGACCTCAAGCAGCGCGGCTTCAAGTTTGTTGGCACCACCATTTGCTACGCCTACATGCAGGCGGCAGGCCTGGTCAACGACCACACCATCGACTGCTTTCGCCATCAAGAACTGGCCTAACGCCAGGAACTAGCGGTGATAGGAAGGTTAGAGACAATGCACAGAAGCCCTGCTTGCCGCTTCGTCGCAGTGTCAGATCCCATCTCAGCGCCAGCTAACAGCATTTAGAGATCAGTCTTGACCATTTATAGTAAACTAGTTTATATTAAATGAGGAGATAATCGTGAGCACCGATCAGCTATTCGTAAACGCGCCCAACCCAGAGGATTTTGCCGGGTTTCTGATTTGGCAGTTGTCGAACAAATGGGAAAAGTACGTCAATCAACAGCTCAAGGAGTTTAATACCAGTCAGGGAGAGTGCTTCCATCTGATCTCAATCTTGCAATTATCCGCGAGGCTACGTGAAGTCACTCAAGTGGATATAGCTCGGGTGACAGGAGGGTCAATGATGAACACCTCCAAGATCCTAAAAAGTCTAGAGAAGAAGCAGTGGGTAACACGAAAAACGGCTTCTGACCCACGGGCCAAGAAAGTTGAGATAACCGAGGCAGGCATAGCTATCGCAAAAGATACGGCTATGGTGCTCGGAAAAGCGAATGAGGCTTTCTTTGGTGAAAATCACACCAAAGAACTGATTGCCGTGCTTCAAGAAATCAACCAGAATCATTCATGAGAAACTAGCATGAGCTCACAGCAGATTCACCAATTTATTGCCTCGATTATCCAGGGATTTATTCAGTCATTTGTATCTCAAATGCTGGTCATAACGATTGTTCACTTCTTTGTCTGGAGGATTTTTGCCCCTAAACTCCAGCGTTTCCGTATTCAACCTGTTAAGCGTGCTGGCTCGGTGCAAATTCGGCAAGAAATCAAAAACAGCATAATTGTAATATTAGCAGGTTTGATCACAACCCCCATCGTGCTTATCTTGCAGCAAATGGGTTACACCAAAATCTATGTCGATCCCAATCAATACGGGCTTGGATATCTAATTTTTAACGTTGTAATACTGTGGCTTATCGGCGACGCCTGGTTTTATTTTGCCCACAGATGGCTTCATCAACCGACACTTTATAGGTATATTCACGCAGTCCATCATCAAAGCTTAGATACCACTCCCTACACCACCTTGTCATTTCACTACCTGGAGCCTTTAATTCTTTCAGGCTGGATTTATATTGCGATTTTCTTGTTTCCGGTCAGTATCGTAGCCATTGGCATCAATCAGGTCATAGGGTTGCTAAATAACATCAAATCCCATCTTGGGTACGAGTTTTATCCAAAGTTTTTTGACAAGACATCTCTTAAATATTTAGTGAATAGCACCCATCACAATCAGCACCATACCAGATACAACGGCAACTACGGGCTGTCTATAAGGTTTTGGGATCTTGTTTTCGGCACAGAGTTCGACGACTATGATCGGGCCGTAAGCCAGGTCAAGAACCGCAAAAAGCCAATGAAAATTATTGACAATTCAGTATACAGAACAATCAAAATTTCTAAGATTGTGCCTGAGACACACGAAGCCACCTCAATTTATTTTGAGCCTGAAGACGAAAACTTTTACAACTATCTGCCAGGACAGCATATTAATCTCCGTATCAAAGTTCAAGGCAAGGTGTATAAGCGCGTTTTCTCTCTCAGCAGTTCTCCAGTGGTAGATAGATTTTTGCGTATTACGGTGAAGCAGCATGGGGTGGTGACTGCTTATCTGAGGAATGAAGCCCAAGTTGGCGATGAAATTCAGGCTCTATATCCCTGGGGGCAATTTAACGTCTGGCTCAACCCAAATGGAGATAAAGATTATTTGATGATTGCCGGAGGCAGCGGCATTACCCCTATTCATTCAATGGTTAGATCAATCTTGGCAAAGGAGAGAACTAGTCAGGTAGTTCTACTTTATGCCAACAAAAGCACGGAGAGCATAATCTTTGCTCAAGAAATCAAGGATCTTAGCGACAGATATATAGCGGTTCTCATTCGGATGAGGTACAGTAACAGTCATTTGTGAACCAGCTGCGAATATCTTTTAAAGTGACTTG
>PYGV01000395.1 GCA_003022385.1 filamentous cyanobacterium CCP3
GCCCCACCCCACCACCAGCAGCGCGGCCAGGCCAAAGCTAATCAAGCTACTGAGCCACCCGGTCAGCCGGCGGCGACCCCGGCTGACGTTGCTCAAAGGTGTA
Source organism: filamentous cyanobacterium CCP3 (assembly GCA_003022385.1). Taxonomy (GTDB): domain Bacteria; phylum Cyanobacteriota; class Cyanobacteriia; order Phormidesmidales; family Phormidesmidaceae; genus Nodosilinea. The sequence continues at coordinate 104 of PYGV01000395.1, forward strand.
TTGATAGCGGTCGTTCTATGCCAGTCATCCACCATAGCAATGCCGGAAACGCGTTCTAGAGGCCTACCCGAAACCAGATCGCCTATAGTGATAGTAGACATAAGCATATATACATAACGACAAAGGGAACAGACCGCCATGGCAAGCGATGAGATGTCTCCGGTGCCCGGCCAGGGAAGCCTTTCTGACCGGGAGCTACAGATCGTAGAGCTAGTGGCATCGGGGTTAACCAATCAGGAAATTTCTGAGAAGCTTGAAATTAGCAAGCGCACGGTGGATAACCACATCAGCAATATTCTGACAAAAACGGCGACCGGCAATCGGGTAGCGCTGTTTCGGTGGGCGCTGCAGTCGGGTAAGGTCTGTATCGACGAGGTCAACTGCTGCATGCTGCCCGAACCCAAACCCGAAAGCCAGGAGGCCTAGGCGCTGACATTAATGAGCCTTTGAAGGCACCAGAATCGACGGTTACAGCCCCTAGCCTGTTTTGTTTGGTCGGTCGTGGCACTGCTGATATTAAAGGTGTTTTAGTCAGAATTGATGACACGCCCTAGGGCACCCGGCCCGAGGCCCAACACAGGCTATGATGGGGGTTCTGTTTGCCCTTCTGTATTGCCTCCTGAGAGCGCCTGTTCAGCTATGGAGTCTATTCAATCTCTGCCCGGAACTGAAGACATTTTGCCAAAGGCGCAGTTTGTCGGCCAGGATCTCAAGGTGGCCGATATTCACACCTGGCAGCGGGTTGAGGCGACGGCGCGCGAAATTTTTGGTCGGGCCGCCTACCGCGAAATTCGCACCCCTACCTTTGAGGCTACAGCCCTGTTTGAGCGGGGCATTGGCGAAGCCACCGATGTGGTGGGCAAGGAGATGTACAGCTTTACAGACAAGGGCGATCGCAGCTGCACCCTGCGCCCTGAGGGCACCGCTGGGGTGGTGCGGGCCTACGTGCAGCACAGCCTCTACGCCCAGGGTGGCGTGCAGCGGCTCTGGTATACCGGCCCCATGTTTCGCTACGAACGGCCCCAAAAAGGTCGCCAGCGGCAGTTTCACCAGGTTGGCGTCGAGGTATTGGGCAGCGCCGACCCCCGCGCCGATGTCGAGGTGATTGCCCTGGCCACCGATATTTTGCAGGCCCTGGGCCTCAAGAATTTGACTTTTTACCTGAACTCGGTGGGCGATCGCGGCGATCGCGCCCGCTACCGCGAGGCCCTGGTCACCTATCTCAGCCCCTACGCCGCCGATCTGGATGCCGATTCGCGCGATCGCCTCAGCCGCAATCCCCTGCGCATTCTCGACAGCAAAGACGACAAGACCCAGGCCATCACCGCCGATGCGCCCAGCATTTTGGACTATCTCGGGCCTGACTCAAAGCGCCACTTTGACCAGGTGCTGGCTCAGCTCAGCGGCCTCGGCATCGCCTTCGAACTCAACCCGCGCCTGGTGCGGGGGCTCGACTACTACACCCATACCGCCTTTGAAATTCAGTCTCAAGATTTGGGCGCCCAGGCCACCGTGTGCGGCGGCGGTCGCTACGACGGCCTGGTAGAAGAACTGGGCGGCCCAGCCACCCCTGCCGTAGGCTGGGCGATCGGCCTGGAGCGTCTTACCCTGCTGCTCGAAACCCTGTATCAGGCAACGACAGTAGCTCCTGATGTTTATCTGGTCTCCCGCGGGGAAACTGCTGAGGCCAACGCCCTCCAGCTGGCTCAAAAACTGCGGCATCGCGGTCTGGCCGTAGAGCTTGACCTCAGCGGCTCGGCCTTTGGGAAGCAGTTTAAGCGGGCCGATCGCAGCGGTGCGGTCGTCTGCCTGATTGTGGGCGACGATGAAGCCGCCCAGGGCACCGTGCAGATCAAGTGGCTGGTCTCTGGCGATCAAACCAGCCTCTCCCAGGCCGCGCTACTCAGCGATATCGACGGGTTTTTGCAGCAGATCCAAAGCACTCGCGGTTAGTTCGACACCGTCGAGCCCACAGAGCTTGAGCACGTAAAAGACCCAGGTCAGCCGCTCATACTAAATCCGCCCTAGGATCGCGAATCAAATAATGTGGGATAGCCGTCCCGGCTGTCCACGGTCAGACATCTTGCCTGACCCACAAGAATTGCACCTTAAAAAATCCACGTTCCTTAGCTACCGCTGACTGGGCTGGGCGAACATGTTTGCCCCTACGCAAGCCGCCTGTTTGGAATCGGGGCTATGCGATTCGCAGTTGCTTTAGAAATAGCCGTTCCCTTTCTCCCTACGGGAGACGCTAGCGCGAACGACTCCGCTCAGGGAACGGCTATGGCTGTTTCTATTTTTGGGGCTGCCGAGCTAGCGGCATGGACAACTTGTATCAGCTCAGTCTGGTTGGGCAATTTCTGGTGCGCATGCGGGTTGTCTGGCGATCGCTGACCGATGGGGCTGGGGTCGGGGGCAAGCCTCCTGATCGGCATCACTCTTGAGACTCCGGGATCCCGTTCAGAGGGGAGAGCACATGCCTCCAAGATTTCGTTACAATCTTTTACACTGACAGAATATCCCTTGTTCAACAAATAATTTATCGCTGGTCGTATGCCTGACACCATCACAAAACTGGCTTACCAAGCCTTTCAACAGGGTAAGAGTTACTTTGGGCTGGCCCACAAAACCGTCACTACGCAGGTTATGCAGACGGTCAACCCGCCCAAAAACATTCAGACTAGGCCTCTGGAGGTCAAAGATCTCCAGCTGCTTCAGCAGCGTATGAATGCTCTGCTGGAGCGTGACTGGCAAGATGCCGAGGCCGGTTTTTACCCCAAAGAGCTGTTGTTTGACAACCCGTGGGACGACTTCTTTCGGTTCTACCCGCTGGTGTGCCTCGATCTACCCAACATCTGGGAGCGTCTCAATAAGCGCGACTACCATACCTTCACCGACGATGTTGACACCGAGGGGTATCCCAAGTACTATCTGCAAAATTTTCATCACCAGACCAACGGCTACCTGAGCGATATGTCGGCTAACCTGTACGACTTGCAGGTAGAGATACTTTTTAATGGCACGGCTGACCCGATGCGGCGACGCATTTTGCCCCCCCTTAAGCAGGGTCTGGCGGCGGCTGGTACTACCGAGGGGGCCAAGGTGCTGGATGTCGCCTGCGGTACCGGGCGCACGCTGGGCATGATTCGTGAAGCTCTGCCCAAGGCCTCGCTGTACGGGGTAGATTTGTCGCCGACCTACCTGCGCAAGGCAAACGAAACCCTGAGCGCCAAACCCGGTGTGCTGCCACAGCTGATTCAGGCCAATGGCGAAAGTCTGCCCTTTATCGACAGCTACTTTGATGGCGTGGTGAGCGTCTTCTTGTTCCACGAGCTACCGGCAGTAGCTCGTCAGAACGTGATTGAAGAGATGTATCGCGTCGTGAAGCCCGGCGGCACCGTGGTGCTATGCGACTCAATTCAGCGGATCGAGTCGCCTGAGTTTGAGGTAGCGATGGAGAACTTCCCGGCCATGTTCCATGAGCCCTACTACCGTCACTACACCACTGACGACCTCAACCTGCGCCTGAGCGATGCGGGCTTTGAGGAGATTAGCAACCAGGTTCACTTCATGAGCAAATACTGGGTAGCCCGCAAGCCAGCCGCCTAAGCGGCTAGTTCACGGCACCAAACGGCAGCCTCCGGTAGTTCACCGGAGGCTGTCGTTTAGGCAAGGCTCAGGGAATCTGCCAGAGATAGAGCACCGAGTCTTCCTCTGACGGCTCCAGGCGCAGGGTGAGATTGGGTGGCCAGTCGCCCATGTCAAACATGTGCGAGACAATGCGGTTGCCCGATCGCAGCTGGGTTTGCAGGCGCGATCGCAGCCGCAGATTCAGGTGCGGCAGCAGGTAGATCAGCACCACTGTAGCGCCCGTCAGGTCGCTCTCAAACAGGTTGCTCTGGATGAATTCTAGGCGCTCGTCAACCCCGGCCTGGCGGGCTCTGGCGCGAGCCGTTTCTAAAAGCGCTGGATCGACGTCAATGCCGACCCCCCGCACGCCATAGTCGCGGGCCGCCTGGATC
>PYGV01000396.1 GCA_003022385.1 filamentous cyanobacterium CCP3
GTTCTCAGACTTTGCGGTGGTGCTGGGCATGGTGCACCTTTACATCATTTTTATGATTGCGCCCATTTTTAACAGTCTGATGCGCATTGAACGATCGCTGATCACCGCTGCCGAAGACCTGGGCGCGTCTGGGTTTCAAATTTTCAAAGAGGTGATTTTGCCGCTGTCTGCACCGGGCATTGCCATTGGCTCAATCTTCATCGTCACGCTGATTATGGGCGAATTTGTAACGGTGCGGCTGATGGGAGGGGGTCAGTCGGCCTCGGTGGGCAAGCTGATTCAAACCCAAATTGGCAGTCTGCAATATCCCCTGGCTGCGGCCAATGCCATGGTGCTGTTAGCGGTAACCATGCTGATCATTATTTCCATTCTGCGTGTGCTCGATATCCGCAAAGAGCTGTAAACGCCCATCCTCTCCCAGGAGGGGATGCAGCAAGCCGTAGGGTGGGCACTGCCCACCACCCACCCGTGAGAATCACCCATGCAAAAACGTTCTCTTTCCTTCTACCTGCTCCTGGCATTCTTTTGCCTGTTCGTGCTGTTTCTCTACGGCCCGATGATCACCATCTTTATGCTGTCGCTACAGGGGCCGGATGGCGGGCTGACCTTCCCCATGCGGGGCCTGAGCGTCTACTGGCTGGGGCAGGTGTTTCAAGAGCAGCGGGTGGGGAATTTTATTGAGCCATTTGTGCGATCGCTTCTGCTCGGTGTTGCCGTGATGGCCATCACCATTGCGGCCTCAGTGCTGGCCAGCATGGGCTTTCGGCAGCGGTTTAGGGGCTCTACGGTAATTTTTTATCTGACCATTGCCAGCCTGATTGTGCCCAGCATTCTGGTTTCTCTCGGCATTGGGGTGGTGTTTCAGGTGATGGGCTGGCCCACCAACTGGTTTACCTCGGGGCTGGGGGCACACCTGACCTGGACGCTGCCGATCGCATTTTTGATCATGCTGGGCATTTTCAACCGCTTTAACCCCTCCTACGAAGAGGCCGCCCGCGACCTCGGGGCCACCGATTCAAAAACCTTTTGGGAAATCGTCATGCCGCTGATCGCCCCTAGCCTGCTGGGCGTAGGGCTGCTGACATTCACCCTCTCCTACGACGAGTTTACCCGCACGTCGCTGGTGTCGGGGCAGCGCAATACCCTGCCGCTCGAAATCTTCGGCATGACCACCAACGTCACCTCGCCCGCCCTCTACGCTTTAGGGACACTGACGACGGTATTCTCGGCTTCGCTGATTTTAATTGCCTTCTTTGCCTACAACGCCGTGGTTAAGCGCCAGCGCGGGCAGACGTAGGGAATTTTGGATTGGCGATTTTGGATTGGGCACCTATCTTTCTTATCTGGCATAGCCGAAATCTAAAGTCCAAAATCCAAAATCCAAAATTAGAATGGGCCAATGGATAGAGACTCATTTTTGGCCCTGCTGCGGCAGCATCGGGCGATCGCGGTCATTCGCGCTGACGATGTCAGCTCAGGCTTACACCAGGCTCAAGCTGTCGCGGCGGGTGGTATTCGGCTGATTGAAATCACCTGGAATAGCGTTCAGCCTGAGCAGCTGGTGAGCACTCTTAGGCAGCAGCTGACTCACTGCACTGTGGGTATTGGCACGGCTTTATCAATCGCTGACCTGAGGTGTGCGGCGGCGGCCGGAGCGCAGTTTTGCTTTTGCCCCCATACCGATACCGCACTGATCGAAACCGCCCATGGACTGCAAATACCCATCGTGCCCGGAGCCCTGACGCCTAACGAAATTGTGGCCGCTTGGCAGGCCGGGGCGAGTGCCGTCAAAGTCTTCCCGGTTAGTGCCGTGGGGGGCGCGAGCTACATTCGCAGCCTGCAGGGGCCACTGGCCCACATTCCCCTGGTGCCCACGGGCGGCGTCACGGTGGAGAATGCACCGGGTATGGTTGGGGCTGGGGCGATCGCCGTTGGCCTCTCCACCGGGCTATTTCCTCAACCCATGGTGGTCAACCGCAATTGGGCGGCTGTGACGACGTTGGCCAGGGGATTAGTTAACCAGTTGTCGGCCCCAGATACAGCGCTTCTAGAGGGCGATCGCCGCACTGTCCTAACTGCCTAGCTTAAAGGCCTCAACGCACAGGGCATAGATAGCGCCAACCTTAAAGCTGTTGATGCAGTCAAGCCACAGCGGTTTGGGCACCTTTTTGAGCAGGTCTGGGTCGCGCCAGCGGCGACTGTACACCAGCCAGCTCACCAGTTCTGCCCCTAAGACTAAAAACGCCGATACCGCCGTATCTTGCACCGCCGCCTGCCCCGCGATCGCCGACAGCGACACCGCAAAAAAGTAGCCCAGCAGCAGGCTAATCAGCACCAAAGACACGCGTCGCCAGGGGTTGATCAGCCACAGGCTAAGCTGATCACCCAGATCGTCGATCAACGTACTCAAACGGGTGCGCTGCATGGGTCAACCCCTCAAAATAAAGCCTTGAACTCTAGCGCTGGTGCAACGGTTACGGTCGTTGCGGGGGCGATCAGCCCGCTAAAATTGGCGCCCACAGGCCGGGTGAATGCCCCCCTGTCCACACACATAGTCCAGCTGATCGGCCTGTAGGTTAACCGCTTTAGAAAAGTCTACCTCGGCCAGGGCGGTGCCGGTATCGGGTTCAGCCACCGTAGCGACAAAGCTATCTCCAGGCATGGGCGCCAGCGCGTTGAACTGCGCTCCGGCAAAATTTGCCCCTGCCAGATTAGCCCCGCTCAGCACAACGCCTTCCAGATTGGCCTCCGCCAGATTGGCCTGCTCTAGATTGGCCCCGCTCAGGTCGGCCCCTCGCAACCAGCTATGGCTGAGGTTGCTCTGCCTTAGGTTGACCGCTCGTAAATTAGCCTCGCTCAGGTTGGCTTCGCTCAGGTCGGCCCCTGTGAGATCGGCCTCGGTCAGCTGAGCCGCCGTTAAGGTCGCCTGACGCAGACGGGCGGCCCTTAGGCTAGCCTGGCCGAGGTCAGCATCGGTAAAGTCGGCCCCGACCAGGCTCGTACCGTCAAACCTGCCGTTGCGAACATCGGCTGCAATAAACCAGGCGCTGCTGGCATTCGCACCCGAAAAATCGGCGTAGGGAGCTATAGAATTGCTCAGATTAGCCCGCAGCAGGCTGGTATTGCGAAACACGACGTGCCGCAGCTGAGCCGCCACCAGGCTCACCTCGGTCAGGTCTGAGCCGCTGAAATCAGTAATCCAATCGTCGAAGGTATCGCTGCGACCATCTGCACCGGGGTCAAACAGCTGGGCCTTGCGCAATCGCGCCCCCGACAGCACCGCATTGCGCCAGACTATCCCCGCCAGGTTCTGCTGCTCTAGCACCAGGGTAAAGGCGTCGGGGCTTTCAATGATATAGCCCAGGTTGGTGCCGCTCAGGTCGACCTGGTTTAGGTTGCCGTTGTGCAGAACCATAATTTTGGCCAGGGTGCGCTTCACGGTCCGCTGCCTGAGCTGGGGAATGAGCCGCTGGTCTAGTGGCAATGCCAGCAGGTCGTTGGCCAACGCCAGGTTGAGTCGCTGGAGGGAGGGAATGGCCGGCGGGCCAAGGGTGACCAGCGCCTGCTGGAGGGTATCGAGCAGGCGAGGATCATCGGTTTGGGCCAGCATATCGACGAGCAGCGGCACCGCGCGGGGGTCATTGGTACTGGCCAGGGCCAGGGCGGCGGCCTGGCGATCGCTAAACGAGATGGCATTGCGGCTGAGGTTCTCGACCAGGGCCAAAAACAGCGCGTCTTGGTTACTACTAGCCGCAGGCAGGCGTCGATCGAGCCACAGCGCCCCTGACCCGGCTAAAACCACAACCCCAGTCAGTACGCCCGCGATTACCGGCAGGTGCTGCCGCCAGCCCTTTGGCCCCAACACCTGAGCTGAGTCTTCAGGGGAAAGCACAATTGCCGTCAGACCTCCGTACTCTTCGGTGGTCAACCCCAGCAGCGGTCCCGACGGCAGCGCTAAAACGTTGGCCCTGGAGCTGCCGTCGTCCTCGGGGTCGGGGCTGTGGCGCATCGGCAGTACTCCGCCCTGCAACAGCACCACTCGGGTACCGGCCAGGCGATCGTACCAGGCCCGGTGGGCCGATCGGTGCCCCCAGG
>PYGV01000397.1 GCA_003022385.1 filamentous cyanobacterium CCP3
ACGCACCTTACCAATTAGAGGAACCTGCATAGAAAATTTGCGATTTTGGACTTTGGATTTTGGCCAGAACTAAACCCCAGAGCTAAACCCCAGAGCTAAACCAAGTAGCCAGAACTAAACCAGATAGTTTAATTGTAACGATCGCAGCTCGACCCTTACTCTGGGATAGGGCAATGGCTATCGGCCCTGTCCACAGCATTGATCAGGATCTTGAGCAGAAATGGGTGAGGGCGCTATGGCAGAAACTCCCGTGAAGGTGGCGGTTGTCGGCACCGGCTTTGGTCAGAAGGTGCATATTCCGGGGCTACAGGCCCACCATCGCACCGAGGTGGTGGCGGTCTACCATCGCGATTTAGCCAAGGCCCAGGCGATCGCGGCGGGCCACCGCATTCCCCACGCCTGCGATACCGTTGAAGCCATTGTGGCCCTACCCGAGGTCGATGCCGTCACCGTGGCCACGCCACCCTTTCTGCACTACTCCCAGGCTAAGACCGTACTCGAAGCCGGTAAACACCTGCTGCTGGAAAAGCCCACGGCGCTGTCGGGGGCCGAGGCCGAGGACATCGCCAGGCTGGCACGAGACCACCACCTGATCGCCACCATGGACTTTGAGTTTCGCTTTGTGCCCGCCTGGCAGCGGCTGGCCGAGCGGCTGGCCGATGGCTATGTCGGCAACCTGCGCTTCGTCAACATCACCTGGACGGTACCGGGTCGGGCTGACCCCAGCCGCGCCTGGAACTGGTACTCGCGCCAGGACCAGGGGGGCGGCGCCCTGGGGGCCTTTGCCTCCCACAGCTTCGACTACATCACCTGGCTATTTGGCCCCATTCAGCGGCTGTGCGCCCGCCTCAGCACCGCCATTCCCCAGCGCCCCGATGCAGCGGGGGCACTTCAGCCGGTCGATGCTGACGACACCTGTAGTCTCATTTTGGATCTGCAAAACGGTGCCCCCTGCCAGGTGGCGATCAGCTCGGTCACCTACGCGGGCCGGGGCCACTGGGTCGAGGTCTATGGCGACGGTGGCACCCTGGTCTTGGGCAGCGACAACCTGAGCGACTACGTGCACGGGTTTAAGCTGTGGGGCAGTCAGGGGGGCGCACCGTTGGCAGAACTCGCCATTCCCGATCGCCTCCAGTTTCCCACCACCTACAGCGATGGCCGCATTGCTCCCTTTGTGCGGGTGGTCAACCACTGGGTTAGCGATATCGACCGGGGGCAGATGACAGCTCCCTCTATTTGGGATGGGGTGCGATCGCAGCACCTGATGGATTTCGCCCACCGCTCACACCGAGAAAACCGTTGGGTGGAGGTGCCCAACTCTCTGCCTCAGACTCCGTCGCAGGTATAGAAATGTTCCCAATTTAGTTCTGTAGCCACATCGCAATTGGGGCTAAAGGGTATCCTCAAGGGCATCCTAAACTATCAGTACGCGATTGAAGGTGGCTGCAACAACGCCAGTGGCTTAGTTTGCAAACCAGTTTTCACCACCTACTCTTTAGCCACTGCTCCGGTGATTCATGGCGTTTCAACGATATCCCCTAGCTACAGTTCAAAAGGTGAGCCAGTTTATTCGTGAAACGCTGGTGCTACCTCCCCACGAACAGCAGCCAGGCAGGCTCAGCTCCCAGCAGGAGGACGATGCCCCCGTCCCCGATTCGCTCAACGCCCTGGGTGACCTATTTCGGGTGGGCGATCTGCCCGAAGACAACGTGCCTGCCCCCAACACCGAAGGGCGCTGGTTTGTCAGCACCCTGGACCCCGCCAACGCGCTGACCAAGCTGCCGGGGCTGTGGATACGTCCCGGCATTCGCCTGGTTACCTACCTGCGCCAGGATGGCAATGGCGGCCTGGGGGCGACCGTAGCCCTGCCGGGGCTGCTCAGCACCACAGAGTTTTTAGACGACGCCATCAACGCCGTTACCGCCGCCGACCAGGTGCCCAGCCCTATGGGGGCATTGCCCAACCTGATGGCTGGCATTGAGGGAGACGGCTCGCTGGCCTCGTTTCTAACGGCCTCGATTTTTACCCGCGAAGTGCGAGAGTTTGGCCGTTTTGGTCGCTATGCCCGCTGGGTGCACCATCGCTTTGTCGCGGCCCCGCCCCAGCAAATACCGTGGCAGTGGCGCACCAAAATGCCCGAAGATTTTTCGCCCAAGGTGGTGCTGCGTCAGGATGCCGAAGTCATTGTGGAGTTCTACTCCTGCCGGGTGCAAAAGCCCGTTGCCCTGTTTCGCCACCTCGATCGCTACCCCCCCAACAGCTACACCGCTGAAAACCAGGACCAGGTGGTGGCCGTAGCCGGAAATTAATCCCTGGGGCAGAACGACCGGGGGGACGGTACGGCAGTCAGGCGGCCCCAGAAACTCGGGCTCAGCCCGCGACATGGTCTAAAATTGTCGGTAGCTTTTGGTATCTAAAAGAAAATCTTCTCAAAGGATAGGACGTTGGGGAGTAGGTTTGTGCTCCAATAACAGCGAGATCACCACAAAACCTGGCCCTATGGAGTTTAACCATCTGAGTTTTTACGTGGAGGCGGTAGCCCCCTGGCGCGACTGGTTTGTCAACGCCTGGGCAGGCGTTTGCTCTGAGCCAGCAGATGGGGCCACCGCTGAGCACAACTCTCAGCAGCAGGCGCTGGTATACGTGGGCCGAGTGCCCCTGCTGATTTTGGCCGATGCCGCCGTAGTGGGCGCTTATCTCCAGCAGCATCCACCGGGTATTGGCGATGTGGCGCTGCGGGTGCAGGCGCTAGAGCGGGTCCTGGATCAAGTGGTGGCAGCCGGAGGTACTCTGGTGCAGCCGATTCAGCGCGATCGCTGGGGCCGGGGTCGCTGGGCCAAAATTCAGGGGTGGGGATCGCTCACCCACACGCTGATCGAGTCGCGGCAGCCAGAGAGCTGGGTGCCGGGCATCGCCCCCGACCAGAGCAGGCGCGCCGCCCCCCGAGACAGCTTGATTACCGCCATTGACCACGCCGTCGTCAACGTGCCGAAGGGAGAGCTGCCCCAGGCGATCGCCTGGTACGCCAGTCAGCTTGGCTTTCAGCCCCGGCAGCGGTTTACCATCGATACACCCCGCTCGGGGCTGCGCAGTCAGGTGCTGGCCCATCCCCAGGGCAATGCCCAGCTGCCCATCAACGAACCCGCCACAGCCAACTCGCAGGTGCAGGAGTTTCTCGACTACAACCGGGGAGGCGGAATTCAGCACGTGGCCCTGCACACCGCCGATATTGTGCACACGGTGGAGCAGCTGCGGGCCGGAGGCGTAGGGTTTTTGGCGGTGCCGCCCAGCTACTACGAGGCCCTGCGACTGCGCCCCGGCTATCAAACCCAGGGCGATAGCGCCTCAGAGTGGCTGCGCCAGCGCGAGGCGGCCATTGCCCAACTGCAAATTTTGGTCGACTGGGAGCCGCATCTGCCCCAGGCCCGCCTGCTGCAAACCTTTACCCAGCCGCTGCTGAGCATTCCGACGGTTTTTTTTGAGCTGATTCAGCGTCAGGTCGTACAGCTCAAAGAGGAGGCCGTGCAGGCCCAGGGGTTTGGCGAGCGCAACTTTCAGGCACTGTTTGAGGCCATTGAGCGCGAGCAAATGAAGCGGGGCAGCTTAGCCTAGGGACGGGCAGTAATTAACGGCAATACCCAAGAATCGGCGGTTACAGCCCCTAGCCCGTCGTTTGGGTCAGGCGTGGCAATGCTGACTAGAGAGGGATCGTAGTGAAAACTGACGGCACGCTTTAGCGGAGAAAGCTGGTCACCGTCCACAGCGACAGGCAAGTTACCGCCGCCGCAACGGCATCGGGGCTGGCCCAGGCAAACTGCGCCCCCTGCGGAATGAGCAGCTGACCAACGGTCAGACCGAGGGCCAAACCAGCGGCTAACCCGCCAATGGTGAGCAGTACCGATCGCCAGAATTTATTCTCTTTGCGGTTGAGAAAATAAATTGCGGCGCCAATCGCCACCGCCAGGGCTAACGACGGCGCGGCAAAGCCCAGCAGCGCCAAACCGCCGTACGTGACAGCAGGCCAGATGATGTCGTCTCGACTGGGGGTGTCAACCAGGCCGCTGAGCCATTCGGGGCGGGGCAGGCTGGGAG
>PYGV01000089.1 GCA_003022385.1 filamentous cyanobacterium CCP3
GGCCCCCACCGCCCCCACCGCCCCGGCTTCAGTGGGGGTCGCAATGCCAAAGAAGATACTGCCCAGCACCACAAATATCAGCAGCACTGGTGGCACAATCGCCTTTAGCATGCGCCGAAACAGCTCCCAGGGGCTGATCTGGCGCATGGCCAGGGGCAAGGGTGGAGCCGTGCTGGGCTTGAAAAAGGCCACCACCAGCACGTAGAGAGCGTAGGCCCCAGCCAGCAGCAGCCCTGGCACTAGCGCCCCCAAAAACAGATCACCCACCGATACCCCTAGCTGGTCGCTCAGCACCACCAGCACCAGGCTGGGCGGAATCAGCTGGGCCAAAGTACCTGAGGCAATAATCGCCCCCGCGGCCAGCTCTTTGTCGTAGCCGTGGCGCAGCATAATCGGCAGCGAAATCATGCCCATCAGAATGACCGTAGCGGCTACCACCCCGGTCGCCGCCGCCAGCAGCGTGCCCACCAGCACCACCGCCAGGGCCAGGCCGCCACGCAGAGGGCCGAGCACCAGGCCGATGGTCTCCAGCAGTTCCTCCGCCAGACCCGATTTTTCGAGCACCGCGCCTAAAAATACAAAAAACGGAATCGCCAGCAGCGTGAAGTTAGACATAGTGCCAAACCAGATGTTTGGCAGCAGCAAGAGTCGGGCGGGTTCAAAGGCCCCCAGCAGCCAGCCCACCAGGCCAAACACCAGCCCCGTGCCCGCAAACGCAAACGCCACCGGGTAGCCGCTGATCAAAACCAAAAAGAAGCCAACGAACATCGCGATCGCTAACCACTCGTAGCCCATGACGCTCCTTCCAACGGGGACTGAAGAATAAACACTGGAATCTTAAACTGGCCAAACTTTCTCACGCTGCCTACCTACTCCAGGGGCGGCAGCTCAGCCTCAGCCTCGGGCAGGGCACTGCCCTCGACGTAGCCGCACCACACCGCCCAGTACTTAATCGCCTGGGCCACAGCCTGCAGCAGCAGCAGCCCAAACCCCACCAGCACTACCGATTTGATCGGTGCCCTGGGCAGACCGCTAGCGTCAGACGATATTTCCCAGCGGCCCCAGGTGCCATCGGGCAGCAGCCCCCAAGACTGCAGCACCGGGTTAACGGTGACCCACAGCCCCAGTCCGCAAAAGGGAATTAAAAACAGCACCGTGCCCCAAAAGCTGATCAGGGCTTTGCGGCGATCGCTCCAGTTCGCCTCCAAAAAATCGACCCGCACATTGGCCCCTTGCTTGAGAATGTACGGAAAACTGAGCAAAAACGTCAGCGAAAACAGATACCACTGCAGTTCGATCAGCCCATTAGAGGCCAGCTGTAGGCCCAGAAATCGGCCAATATAGCGGGCCATCACATTGTAGAAACCAACGGCAATGGTGAGCAGCACCAGCCAGCTCAGGCTCTTGCCAACCCATTCGCTCAGGGCATCAATCGCCCGCGATACCCGCAACAGCCGTTCTATCAACTCCGCACTCAGCACGCCTTAATCCCCACAGGCTACCGTTGGAGTCGATAATACCGCCTAAAGGGCGTGGTGCTCGTGCCAGTGGTGGGCGATATCGACGCGGCGACAGATCCAAACGCGATCGCGCCCCTGCACGTAATCCAAAAACCTCGCCAGCGCCGCCGTGCGCCCCGGCCTGCCCGCCAAACGGCAGTGCAGGCCAATGCTCATCATCTTGGGGCACTCATCGCCCTCGGCGTAGAGCGTGTCAAAGGCGTCGCGCAGGTAGGCAAAAAACTGATCCCCCGAGTTAAACCCGGCATAGGTGGCAAAGCGCATGTCGTTGTTGTCGAGGGTGTAGGGAATCACCAGGTGCGGCCTGCCGTACTCGGTATTCCAGTAGGGCAGGTCATCGGCGTAGCTGTCGGCATCGTAGAGAAAGCCGCCTTCTTCGACGACCAAAGCGCGGGTGTTGGGGCTGTTGCGGCCCTGGTAAAAGCCCAGCGGTCGACTGCCCGCCACCTGAGTATGAATTTCAATAGCCTTGCGAATGTGCTCGCGCTCGGCCTCCAGGCCAAAATACTGGTAGTCAATCCAGCGGTAGCCGTGGCTGGCAATTTCCCAGTCGGCCTCAACCATAGCCGCTACCGCCTCGGGGTTGCGGGCCATCGCCATCGCTACGGCATACACCGTCAGGGGCAGACCTCGGCCAGTAAACAGTCGGTGCAGTCGCCAAAATCCGGCTCGGCTGCCGTACTCATACATCGACTCCATGTTCATGTTGCGCACCCCCGTCAGCGGCGCGGCCCCTACGCTTTCTGACAAAAACGCCTCCGAGGCCGCATCGCCGTGAAGAACGCAGTTTTCACCCCCCTCCTCATAGTTGATTACAAACTGCACCGCAATTTTGGCGTTGCTGGGCCAGTGGGCATGGGGCGGCGTGCGGCCATAGCCAACCAGGTCGCGGGGGTAGGAGGGGGGAGTTGCCATAGTGAGGTTGTAAGGTTAAGGAGAATAACCCGATACGGCTGGATTTTACGGGTAAATAGCTCTCTGGTCTAGCGCGCCCCAGCGCAACAGGGGAACTGGCGCTCGATCGGGCCTAAATGGGTAGGCTGGGTAGAGCGCTGGTGAAACTTAACACCGCTACCTTGGGAAGGCTCAACCGCAATTGGCTGAACTCCCAAAAGCTCTGAAAAATGGATCCTTAAAAGCTGATTTTCCGCAAAAAAATGGCGTGAGGTCACAAAATTGTCTATTCCACCTTCGTTTATGATCTATAGATGAACTAAGGTCGAGACGTGACAGAGGGTGAACCAGGGCTGCGCTGCACAGCGTCGCAACGGTTTAACCTTAAACCTTGTATTCTGAAGACTCGGCTAACGCTGCTCGCGGCGACATTGTAACCACTACAGAGTAACCACCACAGCATTGTGGCCCTGGAGCTACGACTTTGTTGAACGGAAGGAGTAAACCCATGTCAGATACCGCGCTCTTGCCGAGCAAGCTGCGGGCCGCCCCCGTTCTAGACCTGGACGCCATTAACCGGGAGTGGGGAGAGGCTGACGCGGCTAGCCTGGTGCAGTGGGGGCACGAAACCTTTGGCGATGGTCTGGTCTTAAGCACGAGCTTTGGCATTCAGTCGGCGGTCATGCTGCACCTAGTTACCCAGGTGGTGCCCAACATTCCGGTCATTTGGGTCGATACAGGCTACCTGCCGGTTGAAACCTACCGCTTTGCAGACGAGCTATCCGTTCGGCTCAACCTCAATCTTCAGGTTTATCAGTCGCACCTCAGCCCCGCCCGTATGGAGGCGCTCTACGGTCGTCTTTGGGAGCACCACGATGTAGAGTCCTTCAACCGCTACGACAAAATTCGCAAGGTAGAGCCGATGCAGCGGGCCTTAAACGAGCTAAACGCCACGGCCTGGCTGACCGGGCTGCGCTCTGACCAGACCGACCACCGCAAGTCGCTGGGGCGAGTGGGCCAGCAGGGGGGGCGCTACAAGCTGCTGCCCATCCTCAAATGGACCTCTAAGGATGTCTACGAGTACCTAGTCGCCCACAATTTGCCCTACCACCCGCTGTTTGATAAGGGCTACGTGACCGTGGGCGATTGGCATTCGAGCCGCCCGATCACCGCTGCCGACGCCAACGAGCGCGATACCCGGTTCAAAGGGCTCAAGCAGGAGTGCGGTCTGCACCTGCCCCAGTCGCCCGAAGAGGCGGCTAGCCTAGACTCTAGCTCGCTGTAGCTATTTGGTGTTGAGGTCAATGTCGGCCTGGGCAACGTGCTTGCGATGGTCGTGTTGAGAATTACACGTGTTGCCAGGTTTCCTGGAATCGCGCGGCAGCATCTCGGGGTAGGTCACTTACCGCCTCATCATGCCGCAGGAGCCGGGGCATCCGCCTGGGCGTGCTATCCGATGCCATTCAGCTGGCGATCGCTGCCAAATGAACTGGTGGTCAAAGCTCTCCCACTCTGACTTTGGCCCTTCGGCCAGCCGCTTGGCCTCCAGATTTTCCTAGGGGCCACCCGGTAGCCGGGCGAGAGCCTGCTGAATAATGCTGAGCGACTGGCACATCTCTCAAACCCAACTGTCTAATGCCCAAGCCTATGCGGTAACCCCAACATGCTGGGGCAAACAGTGGTTTTCCCTACGTCAGCGATCTACGCTCAACTGGGGCGAAGCCAATTAGAAAAGCGTTGCGTCTGACTGGGTAGGTTCGTTAGGTTAAACCCTATAGAACCTAGCTGTTTTCTAAAGCCTATGGCGCTACCCAAGCTCGACTCGCAAACCATCGATCGCGTCATTGAAATGGCGTGGGAAGACCGCACCCCCTTTGAAGCCATTGAAACCCAGTTTGGGCTGACTGAAAAGCAGGTGATCGCCGTCATGCGCCGCTTCATGCAGCCCTCTAGTTTTCGCCTGTGGCGCAAGCGGGTAACGGGCCGCAAAACCAAGCACCAGCACAAACGCGACTTTGCCCTGGGCCGGTTCAAGTCGGCCAACCAAAAATAGACGGCGCTCTGGTAGGGCCAGTTAGTCCAGCGGTGCAGGCTGCAGGCTGGGGCCAGCGATCGCCAGCACAGTCGGGCGCGGCAAGGCTGGTGGGATCGTGATTGTAGCCAGAATTGATGAAATACCCAGTAGCAGTGGTGAATTTTACTGAGCAGGACAGGGGAGTTGCGGTAGTCTTAAAACCGCCGAGATGCAGCAACAGAATGCCTCTAAAACCCACAGTCCGTTCGGCATGTAGCTTACCGGGCTGAACCTCTGCTTCATAGTTTGGTTGCTAAAGCAGGCTGTTTTTTAAAGGTATGACCGAGTTATTACCGAATTTTAGATTAATCCGGATGCCATCTCCTTTTTAAGGGAACTATAAGTACAACTCCAACCCTTCTTTTCACCGGCTATGAAAACCACCACAGTTCTGGTGCCTTCAACCCTTGCCCAAGCACCTACCGCCAGTCGGCTGCCGATAGACAACCCCTGGATGCTGTCCTCTGTCGGGCTTGTGCTGGTGCTGCTAGGGCTGGGGGTATATTCTCACCTACAAACTCGGCGCTTGGTAAAGCAGCTTAAGTTTGAGACCTATAAAAATCAAGAGCTGCAAAAAAAGGTCAAACTGGCGCTCAAAACTATCAGCAAGATGGAGCAAAACCCCGACCTAATTCACTCGCGCGAGTTTAACCTCGACTACCTGCGCATGCGCATGGACGAAGATCATTTTCACGCGGCGATTGTCAACCAGCTCAAGGTCAAGGTGAAGCAGAAAATCAGCATTGCCCTGCGACCCCGTCAGGCTGAAGAAGGCATGATTGGCATCGCCAGTAAGCCCCGCGTTGTAGATGAAATCTTTGATGTCGAGTACGCTCCCCAGGACAACCCCCTGGCCAAAAAACGGGTGCTGTTTCGCATTCAAATTCGGCTGGCTAAGCTGCCGACCCAGGCGACCTCGTCAACCATCGGTCAGCTGGTTGACTGCATCGAAAACTTCATGAGCCCCGATGCCGAAGAAACCCACTGGCAGCCCACCATTCAAGGTCGCATTGCCAACATGCACTGGGACCAAAAAGCCAAGCCCACCCCCCTGCTGGTAATTGAACAGTCCAGCGAGGGGGTAAACGTTACCCTCCGGAGCCGTAACACCCTGCCCACCAGCACCAGCGCTGCGCCGCCTAAGTCCGTGCCTAAGTCTACTCCTCAAAAGAGGCCGGCGTAGAACTTGACCCAGGCACGGTTACACCGCTGCCGTAGCCATAGCGGCAACCTCTGCGGCTGCAGCCGGAGCCGATCGCGCCTCGGCCATATCGGAGAGAATGGCGTCGAGCAGCTGCTCGCGCAGGTCGGGGATGACCGCTAGAGCGCGAGTCCAGTCGGGAATTTGAGTGCCAGTGGGGTCGTCTAGGTACTGATTACCTGCTTCTAAAATGACCTGCTCGAAGGTTTCGATGGTCATTTCTTCTTTGTGGCGATCGTACTCAAGCCCGTTGAAGCGAGCATCGACAAAGTACTGGCGGGCCAGATTTTGGGCCTCGCGACGGTACTTAATCCGCAGGGCGCGAATGTGGTCGTGGCCAATGACCACCTGCTCGGTTTCGGTCAGGGTTCTAAACACCGATTGCAGAATGTCGCGGCACATTTTTTGCAGGCCCGAATTGGTTGAGCTGCCCAGGGTCTGGTGCTTATGTTCAAAGATGCCCAGGTCGATTTGGGCGATGCGCTTGAGGGCCACGTTGCGGTAGACCTCGGCCAGTAGCCCCACCTCTAGTCCCCAGTTGCCGGGAATGCGGGTATTGAGAGCCAGGTCGCTGGAGAGGGCAAATTCGCCGGAGAGGGGGTAGCGGTAGGCGTCGAGGTAGCGCAGGTAGTCGCTGTAGCCAAATAGCTCCATCAGCGACGTAATTAGCGGTGTGACAAACAGCCGGGTGACGCGCCCGTGCAGGCTGCGGGGGTTGTCGCCAATGCGGGCGTAGTAGGCTTTGCTAAAGGCAATGCCAAACTCCTGCTCTAGCAAAGGGTAGAGCAGCTTGAGCGGGTACGAGCGATCGTAGGTGACAATGTCGGCATCGTGGAGGGCGATCGCGGCGGCATGCAGTGAGGCCACCCCCAGCCCTAGCCACACGGCCCGCCCCTTGCCCTTAAACCGCAGCAGGTCTAATCCCTTGTCTTTGAGCGTTTGCAGAATGCTGGTGATGCCGGGGCCATTTTCCCAAAGCACGAAGGTGGGCTGGGGCAGCGGTTCAAAGAACTGCACCGCGTGCTGGTACTGATCAAAGGTCTCGGCGTAGAGGCAGACAACGACGTTGTTGACGAAGGAGCAGTGGCTGAGCTGGTCGCGAATGGTAGCCAGGGCCGGGCGGCTTAGCTCTTCGTAGAGCGATGGAATCAGGACGGCTGTGGGATGGGTCTGACTGAGCTCGGTCAGGCGCTGCTCTAGGCGATCGCTTTGGTAACTCAAGTCGTGGATAGTGGTGATGAGCTCTTGTTTGTAGTCCATGCCCTGGTGTCCCTAACGGATAAATTTCATCATAGGGACAAGTGGCGATCGCAAGATGTCTGAATTAATACCCTGACGGTTGATCAGCTCGAGAGGCAGCCGCTACAGCCCCTAGCCTGCCCTGGGTTGTTCTTTTGGAGGCAGCGTGACAGCGCTAATGGCATCAGGATTGTAGCTAAAGGGGATGCCCCACCCAGGGAGGCAAAACGGCGAGCCTGCTGGAGGGCATGATTGGAGTGCCCATGCTCCAGGGGTAGCGAGGATAAAATTTCCCCCTGGCGCTCTAATCGCGAGCGCCAGGGGGAGTCACTGACTGGATGGTCGAATTGGGCGCGGGCGCTAGAAAATGATTAGGGATGCCAATCCGCCAGCCAGGACGCCATAACAGCAGGCCAGCAGTGCCTTAAAGTAGCCTCGGTACTTGTAGCGCCACAGCATCGCCGCCAGGGTAGACGAGTAGAGCAGCTCTTCAACCGGAAAATAAGCCGTCTCTTTGGCGATATCGATGCCGATGACGAGCATTGTCCAGAAGAGAAAGACGATGAAGCTGTTGATGATAGGCGCTCGGCTCTCTCGACTGGGGATTTGCAGGCGGGCGATGAACCCCAGGTAGATTAGGACGATGAATGGAAACAGTGCGGCGGCAACGCCACGGGCACCCACCCCAAAGGAAAAGTTAAAGGAAAGAACAATGCTGGAGAAAAGCTGGTAGAGCAAAAAGCCTACCGCCAGAAAAAGGACGAAAAAGCTAAGAATGCCTCTCGAACCTTTAGTCCAGTCATCTGAGTTTTGCCGTTGCCGCGATTGCATACTAGGCCTCAAAAAATAGCTTTACTCAGGCTGCGGTGGAAATAAAGTTTGCAAAAGGTGGTCAAACCCTTTAGAGCCTGAGGGGCTTGCGCAAATACCCCTATTAAATCAATATCTTATAACACTTCTCACACCTGCTCGAGGCGGGTGTGAGAAGTAAAGAATTTATATCGTACCAGCCGCCTTATTCTGGCTGTTCAACTTCCTCGGGCTCTTCCATGGCCTCACCTTCCAAGGGCTCGGTTTCTAACTGCTCACCCTCAAGGGGCTCCTCTACCCCAGGCTCTTCAGCGGTGTCACAGGCCACGGCGAGGGCAGAAAGGCCAAGCAGAAGGGGCAACACCATCAAGCGCGATACTTTCATGAAAATTCCTCTAAAAGTCGATAACCGTGAGCTTATAGTTCTGCCTGTCACAGGGTCTCTATCAGAAGATATATTTATCGGCGAGCGCATTTAAAACCATCAGTCTAGGCAGAAACCGTTGAGGAGACAGCTCAAAATGAGATGGCCCTTGGTCAAGTTGCCTACTTAGGCGAATAGATGTATTGTACCAAGAGAAAAAAGGACACTTTCGGTGCTGTAGCCTAGTTCAATTGATAGTTTGGATCGACCCAACATTTGGGCAGTGCTTCCCCTGAGGGGAACTGTAGCTGCGATTTAGGAAAAGCCTGAGGAGGTTGTTCTTCTTGACCGTCCTGTTCCTGACCCTGCACCCGATCGTGCAGAGGATTAAACAATTCGTCAATGTTAATGACTTTGATTAGCGTTTCGTCTTGGGTGTTTTTAACAAACATGGGTTGAGTGCCTAATGGGTTGGTGCCAGCTCAATGTTGGTAGCACCTGTGTAAAACAACAGTATCGCGTTAAAAATTCCACAGCTTCTGTCTAAATGGATAAATTGCCCTGGGGCTTGTCAAAGATGAACTGCTAAAAATCGGTGAATAATAGCAGACTATGCTGTTTTGCCTTAATAAAAGTAAATGTGTGTTTCTATCCAAAGATAGATCTCGCATTCTGCAAAACGGCAGACTATTCAATCATGATTCGATCACGGCCCTAAAGCACCCTTGCGATTAAAAATTGCGACTAAGACTTACAAGACCTAGAAGGATGGTATGACTCCCCAAGGGGTAACCCAGGCAGTATCTGTGGGACAGAACCCGGTGGCGGTGCTGATGCGATCGCGCGACTGGTCGCAGACTTCGCTGGGCGCGGCGGCTGGCTGGCCCGCAGCGATGAAGACTGCGCTGGGCATTTTGCTCAGCGCAGAAACGCCGATGGGCTGCGTGTGGGGGTGCGATCGCAGGGTGTTTTATAACGAGGCCTGTGTGGCGCTGCTGCCCGGTGGGGCCGCGATGGGTCAGCCCCTGCCTGAGGCTGAGGGCTGGGCTGCGATCGGGGCTGCGGTTGAGCAGGTGTTTGCGACAGGGCGATCGCAATCCCTGACGGCGGCTCCAGCCGGTTCGGCCAGGGCCAACCCTCTGATCGCCGACCACAGCTGGGCCTGTAGCGCTGTTTGGACTGAGACCGGCCAGGTTGGTGGCGTGCTGGCGATCGCTATGCCCAGGGCTAAGGCCCCTATGCCCACAGATGTTCGGCCTAGGGAGCCAATGGTTAGTTTTAGATCTGAGGATGCTGAATCTAGGGACGTTGGGGCCAATAATGGGGCTGCTGGCCAGGGTAGTGCGGCGCTGCGCGAGAGTGAAGAGCGCTTTCGTCACCTGGCCGACAACATTTCGCAGCTGGCCTGGATGGCGGACGCCAGCGGCTCAGTGTTTTGGTATAACCAGCGCTGGTTTGACTTTACCGGCACCACTCTAGGGCAAATGCGGGGCTGGGGCTGGCGGCAGGTGCACCATCCTGACCACGTCGATCGCGTGGTCGAAAAAATTAGCCACTGCTTTGCTACGGGAGAGGTGTGGGAAGACACCTTTCCGCTGCGGGGTAAAGACGGCCAGTATCGCTGGTTTCTCTCCCGCGCTACCCCTCTGCGCGACGAGCAGGGGCGAGTGCTGCGCTGGGTGGGCACCAACACCGACATTACCGAACTCAGGCAAACCGAAAAGGCCCTCGAACAGACCACAAAGCGTTTGAATATTGCCCTGAAGAGCGTTCCCATCACGCTGTTTAGCCAGGACCGCCAGCTGCGCTACACCTGGGTGTACAACCCCACCCACAACTATACGCCCGACCAGCTAATTGGACGGCACGATGACGACCTGGTGCCAGCTGATGCGGCGGCTCGGCTCCGGCGGCTTAAGCAGCAGGTGCTCGATACCGGGGTGGGGCTGCGGGCCGAGGTGGAGGTAGGCCAAACCACTTTTGATCTCACCATTGACCCCATTCGCGATCGCAGCGATCGCATTGTTGGCCTCACGGGGGCAGCGGTCGACATCAGCGAGCGAGCCCGGCTCGAAGCCCAGCAAAAACAGGCCGAGGCCACTCTGCTCAAGAGTGGAGAACAGCTCCGGCTGGCCCAGCGCGCCGCCGGAGCCGGCCTGTGGGATTGGGATATGGTGACCAACCAGGTGACCTGGTCAGAGGAGTACTATCACCTCTACGGCATCGATTTTGATATTACGCCGTCCTACGAGAACTGGCTGGCTCAGATTTTGCCCATCGACCGAGCGCGGGTTGATCAGGAGACTCAGCAGGCGATCGAGCAGGGCAAAAACCTGAAGGTAAATTTTCGCATTGATCACCCCGAGGGCGGGCAGCGCTGGATTATGGTGCGGGGGCAAACTTTCTACGACGCGAACAATCGGCCCATTCGCATGACCGGGATTGCCATCAATATTACTGAGCAAAAGCGCTTTGAGCAGGCGCTGATCGACAGTGAGGCGATCGCCCGCACCCAGGCCGAAGAGCTGGCCGCGCTGATGGAAACCGCCCCCGCCGCCATCTGGATTGCCCACGACGCCAACTGTCACCAGATGACGGCCAACCGCATGGCCCACGAGCTGATGCGAACCGAACCGGGCTCGCTGACGATCGCCACTCCGCCACCTGGGGCTAGAACGCTGCCCTTTAAGCAGTGCCGGCATGGCCAGGAGGTGCCGCCCCAGGACCTGCCGATGCAAAAAGCAATTCGCACTGGCCAGGAGGTGACCGATCAAATTGAGTTTGTGTATGCCGACGGCACAGTGCGATCGATCTACGGCAGGGCGGTGCCGCTGTTTGGCCCCAATGGGGTAGCACGCGGCGCGATCGGTGGGTTTACCGAGATTACGGTGCTGAAGCAGAGCGAGCGGGAGCGCGAACAGCTGCTGCAGCGCGAGCGCGTGGCCCGCGAAGAGGCCGAGCAGGCCAACCGACTCAAGGATCAGTTTTTGGCGGTGCTCTCCCACGAGCTGAGGTCGCCGCTGAACCCCATCTTAGGCTGGTCGAAGCTGCTGCAAACCCGCAGCTTCGATAGCGAAAAGACCAAGCGCGCCCTGGCTACCATCGAGCGCAACGCCCAGCTGCAGGCCCAGCTGGTAGATGACCTGCTCGATCTGGCCAGAATTTTGCGCGGCAAGCTGCATCTCACCCCGATGGCAATTAATTTAGCCGGCGTGGTTGAGGCAGCCCTAGAAACGGTGAAAACAGCCGCAGGGGCTAAGTCGATTGCCCTCCAGCTCGATCTGGACCGCACGGTGCGCGTGGCGGGAGATGCCGCTCGCCTACAGCAAATTGTGGGGAATCTGCTCTCTAATGCCGTCAAATTTACGCCTGAGAACGGTCAAATCACGGTCATTCTGCGATCGCGGCATGACCAGGCCGAAATTAGCGTTCAAGATACCGGCATCGGCATCAGCCCAGACTTTTTGCCTCACCTGTTTGAGTCGTTTCGCCAGGAGGACATCTCCATTACCCGCAAGCACGGCGGGCTGGGCCTGGGCCTGGCGATCGTGCGGCAGCTGGTCGAAATCCACAGCGGCACCATTACCGCCCACAGCCCCGGCGAGGGGCAGGGGGCTACTTTTAGCGTGCGCCTGCCCCAGCTGGCGGCTGAGGTGGCAGACGACGCGGCGGCGGCTCTGCCCCAGCCCGCCCTCGACCTCAGCGGCATTCGCGTGTTCTCGGTCGATGACTCGGCCGATACACGGGAGTTTTTGACGGTGCTGCTGGGGCAGTACGGGGCTGAGGTGGTCACGGTGGGCTCGGCCACCGAAGCGCTGGAGACGCTCAAGACCTGGCGGCCCGATGTGCTGATCAGCGATATCGGCATGCCCGACATCGACGGCTACAGCCTGATTCAACAGATTCGGTCGCTGCCCTGCGACCAGGGCGGCACTATCCCGGCGTTCAGCGAAGCTGTGCTTCCAGCAATCGCGCTCACCGCCTACGCGCGCTATGAAGACCAGCAGCAGTCGCTGGCTAGCGGCTACCAGCGCCACCTGAGCAAACCCCTCGATCCCGAAAAGCTGGTCAAGGCGGTGCTGGAGCTGACTCGGGGGCGATCGTAAAGCTTATGCCCGCTGGCCCGCCGGGCTGAGCTGTTCTAGCAGGGCATGGGCTGCGGCTGCTGAGGAGGCGGGGTTTTGGCCGGTGATCAGGTTGCGATCGCAGACCACATAGGGCTGCCAGTCGTCGGCTTTAGAGTACTGGCCGCCGTTTTGCATCAGCATGTCTTCGACTAAGAAGGGCACGACATCGGTGAGGCCCACGGCGGCTTCTTCGCTGTTGGCAAAGCCCGTCACGGGTTTGTTTTGCACCAGGGGTGATCCATCGGGTGCTTTAACCTGGCGCAGTACTCCAGGGGCGTGGCAGACGGCAGCTACGGGCTTGCCCGCGCTGTAGAAGGCTTCAATTAGCGCGATCGAGTGGGCGTCGTTGGCCAGATCCCACAGGGGGCCGTGACCGCCCGGATAAAAGACCGCATCGTAATCGTCAGCGGCGATGGTCGCCAGCACGGCAGTGTGAGCCAGCGCCGCCTGAGCGTCGGGGTCTTGTCTAAAGCGCTTGGTAGCCTCGGTTTGAGCATCGGGGGCGTCGCTTTTGGGATCGAGGGGCGGCTGGCCGCCCTGGGGCGAAGCCAGCGTAATGTTGGCCCCAGCATCTTTGAAGACGTAGTAGGGGGCAGCCAATTCTTCTAGCCAAAAGCCGGTTTTCTGGCCGCTAAGGCCCAACTGGTCGTGGGAAGTGAGAACCATCAAAATTTTCATGGGTTGTCCTTAAACTAGATGGGGGAATATATCGGTTGGCTATCAGCAATGGCCTGAGTCTAGCCCTGAGGTTCGCCGCTGTGGATCACCTCGACCAGAGCACGGCCCAAATCTTCTAAATCTACGGGCTTGGTCAGATGGCGCTGAAAGCCTGCGGCTAGAGCTCGATCGCGGTTTTGCTCCCCGGCATAGGCGGTGAGGGCGATCGCCGGAATCTGGCCGCCCTCGGCTTCGGACCGCTGCCGCAGGGCGCGAATCAGCATAAAACCGTCCTGGTCGGGCATGCCGATATCGCTGATCAGCAGGTCGGGGTGGTGCTGGGTGACCAGCTGTAGACCGGCCTCGGCGGAGCAGGCCGTCAGCACCTCCATAGCGTAGTCTTCGAGCAGCGCCGTTAGCAGATGCAGCGAATCCAGATCGTCATCAATGACCAGAACTCGTCGCCCGGCCAGACTGGGCTGGTTTTGAATGGCGGGCAGGGCCGACGGGGGCGGGGCACCGTTGTGCTGGGGCAGCCGCACCGTAAAGGTGGCTCCCTGCCCCTCACCGAGGCTCATCACCGACACCTGGCCGCCGTGCTGCTCGCTCAGGTAGCGCACGATCGCCAGACCCAGGCCCAGCCCACCAAAAGCGCGGGTGCTGCTGCTGTCGGCCTGGCGAAACTGCTCAAACACGTGGGGCAAAAAATCGGCGCTGATGCCCTGGCCCGTATCCTGCACCTCCAGGATGGCGTAGGGGCCATCCTGGCCCAGCCTGACGGTCACCTCGCCCCCCTCAGGGGTGAACTTAATGGCGTTGGAGAGCAGATTCCACACGATCTGCTGCAAGCGGTTGGGATCGCCCGAAACCGGCTTTACCGCCGGGTCAAGGTTGGTGCGCAGGGCAATGGCTTTGGCCTTCGCCGACAGCTGCACGGTTTCCAGGGCGGCGCCGATCACGCTGGCCAAGTTGACGGTGTGAATGTCCAGCGTTAGCTTGCCCCGCAAAATGCGCGATACATCCAGCAGGTCTTCGATGAGCTCGGCCTGAATTTTGGCGTTGCGCTCGATGGTCTCGAGGGCGCGAGCCTGGGTGGCGGCATCCAGGGAGCGCGACCGCAGCAGCGACACCCAGCCCAGAACAGGGTTCAGCGGCGTGCGCAGCTCGTGGGAGAGTATGGCCAAAAACTCGTCTTTGATGCGGTTGGCAGCCTCGGCCTCGGTACGGGCCACGCGCTCCTGGGCCAGGGCGCGATCGCGCTCCACCAGCGCCAGCTTCTGATCGTGAATATCCGTCGATGAGCCAAACCAGCGCAGCACTTCGCCCCCCTCCCCCTGGAGCGGAAAGACCCGCACCAGGTGCCAGCGGTACTGGCCATCCACTCGCAGCGGTCTGGCCTCTAGCGCCAGCGGCTGCCCCGCTTGAAGCGCCTCCGTCCAGGCGGCCTGACAGCGCTTTTGGTCGTCGGGGTGCAGCACCGCAATCCAGCCCTGGTCAAAGCTCTGGGCCGGGGTTAGTCCCGTGTAGTTGTACCAGCGCTGGTTGCAGTACTCTAGCTGGCCGTCGGGGCGGGCCGTCCAAAACATTTGCGGCATCGAGTTAGCCAGGGTGCGAAAGTGCAGTTCGCTCTTGCGCAAGGCCGCTTCGGTCTGCTTTTGCTCGGTGATGTCGTAGTTAATTTCGAGAATGGCGTTGGGTTGACCTACCGGGGTCTGCTGCAGGGTCCAGCGGCTGATCATCATCACCGTGTGGCCGCTGCGAGTGGTTTGAACCAGCTCTCCTACCCAGTGCCCCTCCTGCAAAATGGCCGCTCGAATGGCGTCCATCGGCTCTGGCAAGACGGTTTTGAGCAGTACCGCTGCCGACTGCCCGATCGCCTCCGCCGCCGACCAGCCGTAGCAGCGTGCCGCCCCCTGGTTCCAGTAAGTAATGATGGCGCTGTCCAGCTCCCGAATCAGGATGC
Organism: filamentous cyanobacterium CCP3; assembly: GCA_003022385.1. Taxonomy (GTDB): domain Bacteria; phylum Cyanobacteriota; class Cyanobacteriia; order Phormidesmidales; family Phormidesmidaceae; genus Nodosilinea. The sequence goes on from PYGV01000089.1 coordinate 14,850, forward strand.
TGTCGTTGGCCAGATCCAGCATTTGCATCTGCTGCCGGAGCTGCTGCTCATCCTGGCGGCGATCGGTGAGGTCGCGAAAGTAGACCGCCAGCCCGTTGGCCAGCGGGTTCATGTGCATCTCAAACAGGCGATCGGGGTGGACTACGCCGGGGGCCTCAACCATCAGCGATCGCCGCGTGGTCATCACCTGCTTAAAGGCCTGGGCCATAGTGGTGCCCTCCAGGTCGGGCAGCACCTCCCAGATAGAGTGGCCCAGCAACTCGTCGAGGGGGCGCTTCAGCAGACGCAGCGCCTGGGGATTGACGTAGACAAACTGCCACTGCATATCGAGCGCATAAAACCCTTCGGTAATGCTCTCTAGAATGGCCGTTATCCACTGGTTGGTGTGGCCCAGCGACGCTTCGCTCGCCTGGAGCTTGAGAGAGCTGCGTTCCAGGCGCTGCTGAGCCCTGCGGAGCGAACCGCAGATCGCGCTGACGGCGGTGCCCTGAACACCAAATGCAACGAGGCGAACGATGGCCTCAGTGCTGAGGCTGAAGGCGTACTGGGGCAGCATAAAGACGTAGTTGCTGACCACCGCCGCCAGCACCGTAGTCAAAAGTCCGCAACCCATGCCACCCCACCAGGAGGCCACCACCACGGCCCCAAAAAACAGCAAAAATGGGGTCATGGCCATGTTGGCAATGGGGTTGAGTGCCCACATCAGCAGCAGAGCCAGCCCAACGCTGAGAAATGCTATGCCATACGCCCTGGGCTGAAGATAAGACAGATGTAACTTCATCGCAGTCTAAGGCCAGCAGCGTCTGAAAACAGGGTTAAAAAAGCAGTGCTTTTAGCGCGCACCGTACACTTAAGAATGCTCAGCCCCTAATAAAATGTGATCATGGCCAATTGATCTATATCCTAAGACAGATAAACTTCAGAAGTCCTATGTCTTTAGGCATAGATTTTGAGGCCTGGGTTACCCGCAGGGCGGCCAACGCAATTACAGCGACATAACTTACTTCAAACTATGGCTACTATTCCTGCTGAACCAGTGATTGACAGTACGCTAGGGCTGCTGTTTGACGGCTACGAATTTATTTCTAAACGCTGCGATCGCCGCTTGAGCGAGGACGTAACCCCAGTGGGTGCAAGGTTCTAAACCTCGACGTTGAGGATCTGATACTCGACGCCGAGGCTCCAAGTTTCGGTCTTAAGGCTTTGAGTCTCGGTCTTAACGCCGTTTGCCCAGTCCAAAACTCGCGCTCGATTCGAGTTGGATTGGGCGCGAGACTGTGATTTTTAATTTCATAGATTTGTTGGACGAATAGCAGGTCATACCCGTGCAAACGGCATTTATCAAGAGCCGCTATCACCCAATGATTCCCGCCGCCGCAAGAATCCATAATTCAGGATGCACCCCGCCAGGGACATGGGCTAAAGCGCCGTCATCACTTTCAAAAACTCCTCCGATAGACAGGCGGTTGAGGCGCTCTTCTGGCGAAAAAGAACCCCAGCCAAAAAGTAGATTCTCTCCGAAAAGAACGCTTGACGCCTGACCTTGAGCTTTGCAATTGAGTCTCTGACTTTGGGTTCACAGCTGTAATAGCCAAACTTGAGCGGGGCAACCATAAAATCAACCAATTCATAGCCAAGCTTGAGCGCGTGGTTAACCGTATCGACGGGGTTTGAGTAGGCTGAAATCATCAGCATGACTTGCTCACAGCCCTGGGCAATGAGCTGTTTGGTGATGGTTGCCCCATCGCTGCCGCCGTGCAGAGACGGCATGTAGAGCTGATTGTCAGGGGCGGGCAGGTAGGGGGGGTTGGCAATTAGGCAGCGTGCTTCTGCTGGAGAACCCTCAAAAAAGCAGTCGTTGTAAACTTGGTAATACGGCGTTAACCCATAC